>JABDPT010000073.1 GCA_013042605.1 Paracoccaceae bacterium | reverse complement strand
TGGCCACGGGCGTACGCTGGTCCGAGATCGGCGGCTGCCGGGCGACCTTTGCGCCGCGCGTGCCGGGCTATGGCTATGACACACCCGATATCGTGAGGCCGGTGGGCACTTGCGCCCCTGCCGCGCGCCACGGTGTGGTGGTGGATGCTTATGGGCGCGTCGCCCCGGGGCAAGGCGGGTCCGGGACGAGACCTGTTGGGTCGCCGGGTGGCGGTGCGACGTTGGGCGGGCATGCGGGCCCCGATTCAGGCGGGGGAAGCGGGACAAGCGGCGGCATGGGACCACCGCTTGATGCGACGGGGGGCAAATGGGTGCGCCTTCCGGCGGGACCGGCGGAGTGACCGCGCGGCCCGCTCAGGCGACCTGATCGGCGCGCGCGGCATCCATGATCTGGCGCATCTCGGTGATCGCCGGGGCAAGGCCCCGAAAGATCGCTTCGCCGATGATGAAATGCCCGATGTTGAGTTCGCGCACTTCCGGAAAGGCGGCGACGGGGCCGACTGTGTCATAGGTCAGCCCGTGGCCCGCATGCACCTCGAGCCCCAGCGAATGGGCGAAGGTGGACATGTCGCGCAGGCGCGCAAGCTCGACGTCGCGTTCGTCAAGGCGGCCTTCGGCATGGGCGTCGCAATAGGCGCCTGTGTGCAATTCGATCACCTGCGCGCCGATGCGGTGCGCGGCCTCGATCTGGCGCCGGTCGGCAGCGATGAAGATCGACACGCGGCACCCGGCGTCGCGCAGGGGCGCTATGAAATGGGCAAGCTGGTTTTCCTCGCGCGCGACCTCAAGCCCGCCCTCGGTTGTGCGCTCTTCGCGCCGCTCCGGCACGATGCAGACGGCGTGGGGCTTGTGGCGAAGCGCGATGGCCTGCATCTCGGGCGTGGCCGCCATCTCGAAGTTGAGCGGGACCGACAGCACCTCCATCAACCCGTCGATATCGGCATCCGAGATATGCCGGCGGTCTTCGCGCAGATGCGCGGTGATGCCGTCGGCCCCGGCCTCTTCCGCGATCTTTGCCGCACGCAACGGATCGGGATAGGCCCCGCCGCGTGCGTTGCGCACGGTGGCCACATGGTCGATGTTCACGCCCAGCCGCAGTTTTTCCGTCGCCATCAGTCGTGCCCCCGTGTCACCCCAAGCCCGGGCTCGTCCGGTTTCGCGGTCTCTGCCTCGGCCTGTTTTTTCGCCTTGGCCATTTCCATCGCCCGGCGCTTGGCCTCGAACCGCTGCTTGAGCTTCTTGATCCGGCCCCGCTGATACGACGCAATCACCGGATTGGCCATGAAATAAAATGCCGTTCCGACGACAATTCCCGGCGCGATGCCCCCCACCAGATAGGGCAGGAAGATGCGCGAATAAAAGGCGTGAAACTCGGTCCAACTCATGGTGGCCGAGGTAAAGATCGCCGCGAAATTCCCCCAAAGCTCGATCGAGGCAAGGCTGAAGCCCAGCAAGATCTCCTGCGGTGGGACATGGGGCATGCCAAGCATCCACGTGCCCAGTTCAACCGAAAATGTGGCGATGATCGGGAAGGTCAGCGGGTTGCCGAAAAACGTGGCCAGCATCGACGCCAGGATATTCCCGCGAATGAGATAGGCCGCGATGGCCGCAGTGACGAAGTGCAGGCCGTAAAACGGGGTGAAACTGGCAAAGACACCGCAGGCGATGCCGCGGCTGATCTTGTGGGCGGGGTCCGGCAGGCGGCGCAGGCGGTGCACGATGTAACGACCCGCGCGGGCCCAACCGCCGCGAGGATAGAATGACCGGGCAATCGCCTCGGCATATGATCGTGGCTGCCGCCGCTTGAACACCATTGACTACAACTTTTCCTTCACCAGCTCTTTTACTTTACGCGCGGGATCGCGATGCCGATCAATAGAGGCGACGTCGCTATCGGCCTCGAGTGCCAGCATGACCGCGTGCAGATGCTCCACATCGCGAAGCTCCACGTCGACAATAAGGCGAAAGAAGTCAGGTTTCCTGTCAAGAAACTGCAAATTCGAGATATTGGCCTTTTGTTCCCCGATTTGGGTGCACAAACGCCCCAGTACCCCGGCATCGTTGGTGATCGTCAATTCAAGGCTGACGTCATAGACCGGCTTGTGGACGCCCGAATGCCAGCGCAGGTCGATCCAGCGCGATGTCTGGTCTTCGAATTCTTCCAGCGCCGGGCAGTCGATGGTGTGAATAACCACGCCCTTGCCGCGATAGGTGATGCCGACGATGCGTTCGCCGGGAACCGGCTGGCAACAGGGCGCGCGGCGAAACCCCTGTTCGCGGGGAAGGCCGACGACGGCGCGGGCGGCGTCGATCTCGTCCCCGGTCTTCGACGCGAGATCGGGGTAGAGGGTTTCGATGACCTGGCGCGCGCCGATCTCGGCCGAGCCGACCTCGGCCAGAAGGTCGGACGCGTCGGTCAGACCCATATGCTTGGCGGCGGTCGACAGCGCCTTGTCGGTCATGCGCTTGCCGACATGTTCGAAGGCCACGCGGACCAGTTCCTTGCCCAGCTTTTCGAACCGCTCTCGATCCTCTTCGCGCAAGGATCGCCGGATCGCGGCCTTGGCGCGGCCGGTGGCCACGATATCGATCCAGGTGGCCTGGGGGCGCTGGCCCTCGGCGGTGATGATCTCGACCGATTGACCGTTCTTGAGACGCGTCCAGAGCGGGACGCGGATGCCGTCGATCTTGGCGCCGACACAGCCATCGCCGATGCGGGTGTGAATCGCGTATGCGAAATCGAGCGGCGTGGCCCCGCGCGGCATCTTCACGACCTCACCCTTGGGGGTGAAGCAGAAGACCTGATCGGAATACATCTCCATCTTGACGTGTTCGAGGAACTCGTCGTGGTCCTCGGCACTGTCGAAGCGTTCGGTCAGGGACGCGATCCATTCCGCGGGATCGACGGCGAAGGGGTTTTCGGCGCGCTGACCGTCACGATAGGCCCAGTGCGCGGCCACCCCGGCCTCGGCCACTTCGTGCATCTCGCGGGTTCTGATCTGAACCTCGACCCGTTTGCCGTCGCGCCCGGACACCGTGGTGTGGATGGACCGGTAACCGTTCGATTTGGGCTGGCTGATATAGTCCTTGAACCGGCCCGGAACCGCGCGCCAGCGCTGGTGGATGGCGCCCAGTACGCCATAGCAATCGGCCTCGGACCCGGTGATCACGCGAAAGCCATAGATGTCGGAGAGGCGCGAAAACCCCTGATCCTTTTCCTGCATCTTGCGCCAGATCGAATAGGGTTTCTTGGCGCGGCCATAGACGTCGGCCTCAAGCCCCGCGCGGTCAAGTTCCTTGCGGATATCCTTGGTGATCTGCTGGACTACGTCGCCGGTTTCGCGTTGCAGCGTGATGAAGCGGCGCATGATCGAATTGCGCCCCTCGGGGTTGAGGACGCGGAAGGACAGGTCTTCCAATTCGTCCCGCATCCACTGCATCCCCATGCGCCCGGCAAGCGGGGCATAGATATCCATCGTCTCGCGCGCCTTTTGCACCTGTTTGTCCGGGCGCATCGATTTGATCGTGCGCATGTTGTGCAGGCGGTCGGACAGTTTCACGAGGATGACGCGCAGGTCCTTGGACATCGCGAAGAACAGTTTGCGAAAGTTTTCGGCCTGTTTGGTTTCCGATGACGACAATTGCAGGTTGGTCAGCTTGGTGACCCCATCGACCAGTTCGGCCACCTCTGTCCCGAATTTCTTGGCGATCTCGCCATAGGTCGAGCGGGTGTCTTCGATGGTGTCATGCAAAAGCGCCGTCGCGATGGTCGCGTCGTCAAGCTTCATCTCGGTGAGGATGGCCGCAACCTCGATCGGGTGCGAAAAATACGGCTCGCCGGAATGGCGCAGCTGACCTTCGTGCATTTTGGCGCCGTAGTCATAGGCGGCACGGATCAGATCGGCATCTGTCTTGGGGTTGTAGTTGCGGACCAGAGCGATCAGGTCGTCAGCATCGATCATCCGGTCCGCCCTTTAGGGGCCGTGTGGCCCCTATTGCTGCCCTTGCGCTTCCATCAGCGCACGCAGGAGTTTCTCTTCCGACAGGTCGTCATCGGCGGGTTTGTCGGCCTCTGCCCCCATGAGAAGGGCCATCGAATCCTCTTCGGGTTCGTCAACCTCGATCTGGGTCTGGTGGCTTTCGATCATCCGCTCGCGCAGATCGTCGGCTTGCTGAGTTTCCTCGGCAATCTCGCGCAGGCTGACAACGGGGTTCTTGTCGTTGTCCCGATCTACGGTAAGCGCCGCGCCGCTGGAAATTTCGCGGGCGCGATGAGCGGCGAGCATCACAAGCTCGAACCGGTTCGGAACCTTGTCAACGCAATCTTCGACCGTCACGCGGGCCATAAGCTTCTCCACCTTTGTGCTGGGAGGGTTGAGCCACGGTAAATAGGCGTTGTTTTTGAGGAATACAAGGGGATTCGCCCCGTCATAGACGCGTGACCTGTTCAACATCGCCCCGGGGCAGCACATCGCGCAGGTCCCGGACGGTTTGCCGGAAAACTGGGTGCCGCCAGTCCGGGGCGATCTCGGCCAGCGGGACCAGAACAAAGGCACGCTCGGCAAGCCTTGGATGCGGCAGGATCAGTTGATCGGGAGCTTGGGTCATTTGCCGTGACAGCGGCAGGTCTCGCCAGATCTCGAACGTCGCGCGATCGGGCAGAACGATCTGGTCGGCGGCCAGCAGATCGAGGTCGAGAACGCGGTTGCCCCATCTTTGCTGACGCTCGCGGCCGAAGGCGGCCTCGATGTCATGCAGGTGCGCAAGCATGTCCTGCGGCGAGAGCCGCGCCGTCACGATGGCCGCCGCGTTCACATAGTCGGGGCCGGCCCCGGCGGGGAAACTGGGGCTTTGATAGAGCGCGCTTCGGGCAACAAGAGAGAGCGGATCCTTGTCCAATTCGGCGAAGGCGGCGGTGACGATTTCGGCGCTTGTCCGGCCTTCCGGCGGCTTGTTCGAACCCAGCGCAATCGAAAATTGCGTTACGTCACTTGTCCGAAAGTACTGTTGATCCATATCGGCATATCTATATTTTGCGCCTGCTTGACGTGGCTTCCCTTTCACACTCACGGACATACGCGGCAAGCCAAAAAAATCGGAAGGATATTATTTATGTTCTACAGAGACGAACGGCTTGCGCTGTTCATCGATGGATCGAACCTGTACGCCGCTGCAAAGGCGCTAGGGTTTGACATCGACTACAAGTTGCTTCGGCAGGAGTTCATGCGTCGGGGCAAGCTGTTGCGGGCGTTCTACTATACGGCCCTACTCGAAAATGACGAGTATTCGCCGATCCGGCCGCTGGTCGACTGGCTGCATTACAACGGCTTTTCGATGGTGACGAAGCCCGCCAAGGAGTTCACCGACAGCCAGGGACGGCGCAAGGTGAAGGGCAATATGGATATCGAGCTGACGGTCGACGCGATGGAGCTGGCGCCCCATGTCGACCATATCGTGCTGTTTTCCGGCGACGGCGATTTCCGCCCGCTTCTGGAAAGCCTGCAACGGCAGGGCGTGCGGGTTTCGGTCGTGTCCACCATCCGGTCGCAGCCGCCGATGATCGCCGACGAACTGCGCCGTCAGGCCGATAATTTTATCGAGCTGGACGAGCTGAAGGAAGTGATCGGGCGTCCGCCGCGCGAACCGCGCGAGGATTATCAAGAGCGCGAAACGGTGGCGGAAGACTCCTGACCCGGATCAGTTACCGACCTGTGCATTCATCGCGTCGTGGCGTTCGATCACGCGCGGTGGCCAGGTCGATTTGATATAGGCGAGAACCGCAAGGATCTCGTCATCCGTCAATACCTCGCTGAAGCCGCCCATGTTGCTGCGGTAATTGCCGCCGACCATGGCTTCGGTGCCGTATTTGGTGATCTCGAACAATTGGCGGTCGGGATGGTGCCAGGTATGTCCGTTGACGTCATGCGGCGGCGCGGGGAGATAGCCATCGGCATCACGCTCGCGCCAATTCGGTTCGCCTTCGAGGTTGGCGCCGTGGCAGGTCGCGCAGTGTTCTTCGTACAAATTCGCGCCAAGGGCCACCGCATCGCTGTCGGTATAGGGGATCAGGTCGGCCTGCGCCCCGGTGCGGGCCACGACCACGGCGACACCGGCGATGACGATCACAGCTGCAACAATTCCCAGACGCATCTTTCCTATGCTCCTTTGATGCGAGTCATTCGGCCTTCACATGCGGTATTCCCGCGCGGGAAGGTCAACACCCGGTTGCGCCTTTTTCTGGGCGGTCTATCTTCGGCGCGTTGGCGGTGACCGCCGCTGTTTTCGGAGACCTTGCGTGACACGTCCCCCGCTGACCCTCTACCTCGCCGCCCCGCGCGGATTTTGCGCCGGAGTCGACCGCGCGATCAAGATCGTCGAGATGGCGCTCGAAAAATGGGGGGCGCCGGTCTATGTGCGCCATGAGATCGTGCATAACCGCTTTGTCGTGGATGGTTTGCGCGAGAAGGGGGCAGTGTTCGTCGAAGAGCTTGACGAATGCCCCGACGATCGCCCGGTTATCTTTTCCGCGCATGGCGTGCCCAAGGCGGTACCAGACGAGGCGGCGCGCCGCGAGATGCTTTATGTCGATGCGACATGTCCGCTGGTCAGCAAGGTGCATATCGAGGCCGAGCGGCATCATTCCAACGGGTTGCAAATGGTGATGATCGGCCATGCCGGCCATCCCGAGACCGAGGGCACCATGGGCCAGTTGCCGCCCGGTGAGGTGCTGCTTGTCGAGACCGCCAAAGATGTCGCGACGCTTGCGCCACGCGACCCCGAGCGGCTGGCCTATATCACCCAGACCACGCTGTCGGTCGACGATACGGCGGGCATCGTCGCGGCCCTTCAGGCGCGGTTCCCGGGCATCGTCGGGCCGCATAAGGAAGACATCTGTTACGCCACCACCAACCGGCAGGAAGCGGTCAAGGCGATGGCCCCGCGCGCCGATGCGATGCTGGTGATCGGGGCGCCCAATTCGTCGAACTCGCAACGGCTGGTCGAGGTGGGGCGGACCGCCGGGTGCGCCTATTCCCAGCTTGTGCAGCGGGCGACCGATATCGACTGGCGTGCCTTGGAAGGCATCTCTTCCGTGGGGATCACCGCCGGGGCAAGCGCGCCGGAAGTGCTTGTGAACGAGGTGATCGACGCGTTTCGCGCGAAGTTCGACGTGACGGTCGAACTGGTCGAGACCGCGCAGGAAAACGTGGAATTCAAGGTGCCGCGCGTGTTGCGGGAACCGGCTTAGGAGCACGCGATGTCACTGCAATTTCTTCTGACGGCCTTCGTGGTCGTGCTCGCGCCTGGAACGGGCGTTGTCTATACCCTCGCGCTGGCGCTGGGACAGGGGCGGCGTGCGGCGCTTTGGGCGGCGCTTGGCTGCACCATCGGGATCGTGCCGCACCTGGCGGCCGCGATATTGGGGGTGGCGGCGGTGCTGCACACCAGTGCGCTGCTGTTCCAGATCGTGAAGTTCGCGGGCGTGGCCTATCTTTTGTATCTGGCCGTTCAGGCGCTGCGCAGCGGCGGCGCGCTGAACCTTGAAGCGGGCAAAGGGAATGGTGAGCCCGGCTGGCGGATCGCGCGGCGCGGGGCCTTGATCAACATCCTGAACCCGAAGCTGTCGATCTTCTTTCTGGCGTTGATGCCGCCGTTCTTGTCGGGCAATGCCGCGACGGCCACGGCGGAGATGGCGGCGCTTGGCGCGGTGTTCATGGCGATGACGCTGGCGGTGTTTGTCGGCTATGGCCTTTTTGCCGCCGCCGCGCGCGACTGGGTCCTGGCCAGTGAACGCGCGATGCGCTGGCTCAACCGGACCTTCGCGGCGGTCTTTGCCGGGCTTGGCCTGCGGCTGGCGTTCGAGCGGGCATGACGAAGGTTCCGGCCTCTGCGTTGATCCTTGGCGTGGCCGGGCTGATCCCCTTTGTCTGGGGGGCGGCGACGATCACCTGGCCCGGCGTGATGAATTTCGGCGTGAACAGTTTCGGGCCGCGTTTTGTCGGGCCCTTCGTGCAGCTGTCCTATGGCACGATCATCCTGGCCTTCATGTCCGGCGTGCTCTGGGGCTTTGCGACGCGAGCCGAGGGCGCGGTTGCCGCCACGGGCTATGCCCTGTCGGTCTTGCCCGCGCTTTGGGCGTTCTTCTTCGTCGGCGGCGGGCCGGTTTCGGCGGCGATATACCTGATCGCGGGATATGTTGGGCTTTTGGGGCTTGATTACATGTTCTGGAAACAGGGCCTTGCGCCGCCGTGGTGGATGACGCTGCGAATCGGGCTGACGGCGGTGGTCGTGGCCTGTCTTGCACTGACGGCGGCCTGACGCGCGTGCCGAAGCTGACCGCCTATACCGACGGCGCCTGTTCGGGCAATCCCGGACCGGGGGGCTGGGGCGCACTGATGATTGCGCGCGACGGGGACACCGTGCTGCGCGAGCGCGAGCTTTCGGGCGGTGCGCCCGATACCACGAACAACCGGATGGAGCTTTTGGCCGCGATCTCGGCGCTTGAGGCGTTGTCGCGGCCCAGCGCGATCACCATCGTCACCGACAGCGCCTATGTAAAAAACGGCGTGACCGGATGGATCCACGGGTGGAAGCGGAACGGGTGGAAAACGTCGAACAAGAAGCCGGTGAAGAATGTCGACCTCTGGCAACGGCTGGACGAGGCGCAAGCGCGTCATGACGTGACCTGGGAATGGGTGAAGGGCCACGCGGGCCATCCCGAGAACGAGCGCGCGGACGAGTTGGCGCGGGCCGGGATGAAGCCGTTCAAGCCGAAGAGTTAGGCGCCCGATCCTCTGACATCGTGGCCGGAACGCGAAGCCCCTCGCCCCGCCATATCGCCATCGCCAGCAGGGGGCTTTCGGCCATGTCGAGCGCGTGGGGCTGGGCCGAGGCGATCTCGGCGCTTTCGCCCGCGCTTAGAAGCAGTGGCGGGCAGCCTTCGGCGTGCAATTCGCATCCCCCGGCAAGCACGCAGTAAATCTCCTCGGGTGTGTGCCAGTGTTCGGGATAGAACAGGCCCTGACCCCAAAACCCGACGGAAATGCGTATCTTTTTCGATACGAACGGGCCATCGGGCGAGATCAGGTTGAACCAGCCATAACGGGCCAGATACTCGGCGCCGACCTGCGTGACGCCATAGGTCTGTTCGAAGCGCAGGAAGGGCAGCGCGTTGATGATGGCGCGCGTCAGATCGCGCGTGTCGCGGCAGACCAGATCGGCCACGCCGGGCAAAAGTTCGGCCACGGACAGCGCGCGGGCTTCTGGTTCGGCGAAGGGAAGGTCGGCGTCGGGCAGACCGGCGAA
>JABDPT010000072.1 GCA_013042605.1 Paracoccaceae bacterium | reverse complement strand
TGACGACAATCGAATAGCCGCGCTTCAAACCTTCGTTCAGGGTCTCGGTGACCTGCATTCTTTCAATCCTTCATCTCATCTGGTGCGGGTGGAGGGACTTGAACCCCCACGCCTCGCGGCGCCAGATCCTAAATCTGGTGCGTCTACCAATTCCGCCACACCCGCAACTCATCGGGGCGGCCCCGCAAGACCGCCCCGAAATTCCGCGCTTCCATAGCAAAGCCGCCGGAGGGATGCGAGCGGAAATTACCTTGTCAAAGACCCAGATCGCGAAACACCGCCGGCAAGGTCTCGGGAAGGTCTTCGGCGATCAGCCCCGGCCCGAATTTCAGCGCGCATTCGGTGTGCAGCCACGCGCCGGTCTCGGCCGCCTGCATGGGGTCGAACCCGCGCGCCAGAAGTCCTGCGATGAATCCCGCCAGCACGTCGCCAGACCCGGCGGTGGCCAGCCACGGCGCGGCGCGGTCATAGGCCGAAGAGTTGATCGCAGATTGCCCGGTTTCGTTGGCGATCACCGTGTCGGGACCCTTGAAGAGCACCGTACACCCCGCGCGCGCCGCCGCTTCCCGCGTGGCGTCGACCTTGGAAAAGACGGGGCCCTTGGTGGCCGGGGCGTTGAGCTTCTCTGCGATGTCGGGGAAAAGCCGCGCGAATTCGCCCGCGTGGGGTGTCAGCACGCAGCCCTCGTGAAGCTGATCGAAAAGCGTGGCGGGATCGTCGGCATATGCGGTCAACCCATCGGCATCCAGAACGACCGCCCGCTCTGCCGCCAGCACCGCCGTGACCTTGGCCCGCGCCGCATCATCAAGCCCGAGGCCCGGCCCCAGGCAGACCGCGGTGATGTGCGCATCCGCCAGGATTTCGACAAGGTTGCCGATTTCACGCAAAGGCCGCAGCATGATGCCGTCAAGCCGGGCAGCGTTCTCTGCCAGTGCCGCCGCCGGACAGGCCAGCGTCACAAGGCCCGCCCCGATCCTGAGCGCCCCCCGCGCCGCAAGCCGCGCCGCGCCGCCCCTGCCCGGCCCACCGGACAGGATCAGGGCATGGCCGTGGGTGTATTTGTGACCGCTGTCGTGTTTGCCGAGCGCTTCCAAACGCGCCGAACCCAGCCCGGGTTTTGTGGTTTTTGTCATTCTCTCCGCACCCGTCAAAGGCCAATATCCTTCACGACGACCTTACCACAATACTGTGGGCCATCGCCGGTACGGTGCCCCACCTTTTCGCTGTGAAACGTGACCGTGAGGTTTGCGCTGGCGGCTCCCTGTCCTTTGTGCGACGGGACGAGCACCTTGCCAGTATCCGTGTGAATGCCTGTTGGCATGTCAACGGCTACGACAAGCGGCGCGCTGAACTTCGAAACATCGGTGTCCGGGTCCGCATTCAAATCGGCGGCATCGTCGATGTTGAATAGAATCGTGGTCAGGTCCTCGAGCGGACGTGTGAGCCCTGTGCCGAAAAGAGCATCGACCACCAGATCGGTCGCCCAGGTCTTGCGCTTGAGAAAATCGGTGATGGGACGCACTGGCTCATCCTTGGACCACCGCTCATAATTCACCCGCGCATCCGGCGGCAGATTCTCCGCGTCGCCGTAGAGAAACACCTCCACCTCCCAGCCCCGCTGCTTCAGCAATCGCGCCACGACAAAACCGTCGCCACCGTTATTGCCGGGTCCGCACAGAACCACGGCCCGATGCGGCGTCGCCGCAAACTCCGGCCATTCCTCGAAGATCGCTTCGACAACCCCGCGCCCGGCCCGCTCCATCAGCTCGAGCCCGGTCACGTCCCCGCTGTCGATCGCCGCTTTTTCAATCGCGCGCATCTGGGCTGCGGTCAGCAATTCGGTCATGGCGTCGCACCTTCGTTCGCAAACCGCACATTTAGATGGCGACTTGCACAAATTTTACGCATAGCTTTTGGAATCAACCCATGCGGCGGTATGCCAAAACCCTAGCGAATTGGCAGCACGGGTGAGAAGTGGTCTCACCGCCTTCAACGCATTTTCCCGGGGGGAGTCGCAGTTTCATGAAAAAAGTCGAAGCGATTATTAAGCCGTTCAAGCTCGATGAGGTCAAGGAAGCCCTTCAGGAAGTCGGCGTTCAGGGCCTGTCGGTTCTGGAAGTCAAAGGGTTCGGTCGCCAGAAGGGCCACACAGAGCTTTATCGCGGTGCCGAATACGTGGTGGATTTTCTGCCAAAGGTGAAAATCGAGGTCGTCCTCGAAGACGATCAGGTCGAAGCCGCGATCGAAGCGATCGTGGCAGCGGCGAAAACCGACAAGATCGGCGACGGCAAGATCTTTGTCTCGCCCGTCGAGGATGCGCTGCGCATCCGTACGGGCGAAACCGGCGCAGACGCGCTTTAATCTCGCAACAAAACCAAACAACACACTAGGGAAGAAGGTCGACCATGAGCAAAAAAGACGTTCTCAAGACGATCAAGGACGAGGAGGTCGAATACGTCGACATCCGCTTTACCGATCCACGCGGCAAACTTCAGCACGTCACGGTGATGTCGGATCAGGTCGACGAGGATTTCCTCGATGAAGGCTTCATGTTCGACGGCTCGTCGATCGCGGGCTGGAAGTCCATTGATCAGTCGGACATGAAACTGATGCCCGACACCAGCAGCGCCTATATGGATCCGTTCTATGCGGAAAAGACCATGGCCGTGCATTGCTCGGTCGTCGAACCCGACACCGGCGAAGCCTATGACCGCGACCCGCGTGGCACCGCCGAAAAAGCCGAAGCCTATCTGAAGGCCTCGGGCATCGGCGATACGTCCTATTTCGGCCCGGAGGCCGAATTCTTCCTCTTCGACGACGTGCGGTTCTCGGTCGAGATGAACAAGGTCGCCTACGAGATCGACGCGCTCGACGCCTCGTGGAACACCGACACCGAATACGAGATGGGCAACATGGGCCACCGCCCCGGCGTCAAGGGCGGCTATTTCCCCGTGAACCCGATCGACGATGGTCAGGATATCCGGTCCGAAATGCTTTCGACGATGAAGCGCATCGGCATGAACGTCGACAAGCACCATCACGAAGTGGCGTCCTGTCAGCACGAGCTTGGCCTGATCTTCAGCTCGCTGACCAAGCAGGCCGACGAACTTCAGAAATACAAATACGTGATCCACAACGTTGCCCACGCCTATGGCAAGTCGGCGACCTTCATGCCCAAGCCCATCGCAGGCGACAACGGCACCGGCATGCACGTGAACATGTCGATCTGGAAAGAGGGCAAGCCCCTCTTCGCAGGCGACAAATATGCGGACCTCTCGGACGAGGCGCTGTGGTATATCGGCGGCATCCTGAAGCACGCCAAGACGCTGAACGCCTTCACCAACCCGTCGACCAACAGCTACAAACGCCTGATCCCGGGCTTTGAAGCGCCGGTTCTGCGCGCCTATTCGGCCCGCAACCGCTCGGGCTGTGTCCGGATCCCGTGGGCCGAAAGCCCGAAGGCCAAGCGGGTCGAGGCCCGCTTCCCCGATCCGGCGGCGAACCCCTATCTGTGCTTCGCCGCGCTTCTGATGGCCGGCCTCGACGGCATCAAGAACAAGATCGATCCGGGCGAAGCCATGGACAAGGATCTCTACGATCTGCCGCCAGAAGAGCTCGAGGGTATCCCGACCGTCTGTGCATCCCTGCGCGAAGCCATGGACAGCCTTGCGGCCGATCACGACTTTCTGTTGGCGGGCGACGTGTTCACCAAGAACCAGCTTGAAGGGTACATGGAGCTCAAGTGGGAAGAGATCTACGCCTACGAGCACACGCCGCACCCGATGGAATTCAAGATGTACTACAGCTGCTGAGCCAGCGGTTATCACGATCGAAGGGCGCCCCATCCGGGCGCCCTTTTTTGTTGGCTTCGATCTTGTCTTGCCAATCGCCCGCACGCGGGCGACCTTCCTCGCACAAATCTGATGCAAACCAATTTTCAGAATGAAAAGCCGAAGGGCTATTCGGGGGGAAGACCATGACCGTGATTGCCGAACACACGCGCGCAGCCGCCCGCGATCTTGAGCATGTGGTGCAGTACTTTCAAACCTACCGAGCGGGCGTGCCCGACAACGAAGTGGTTGCGGACCTGACTTTTGGCAATCCGCATGAACAGCCCCTGCCCGAGCTTGTCGCGACCCTGCACAAACATACCGACCCGCAGGCAACCGATTGGTTCGCCTATAAACTCAGCGAAGCCCACGCGCGCGAGGCCGTGGCCAAGGGGCTGAGCGATGAGCTTGGCCTTGCCTTCGCCCCGGAAGACATCGCAATGACGCGGGGCGCCTTCGGGGCAATCGCGCTGGCCTTTTCCCTGTTGCTTGAGCCGGGCGACGAATGCGTCTTTTCCGTGCCGGGCTGGTTTCTTTATGAAACCGTCCTGACCGATCGGAATGCCGTGACCGTGAAGGTCCCCCTCAAACCCGACACCCATGATCTTGACGTCGATGCCATCGAGGCCGCGCTGACGCCGCGCACCCGGATCGTGATCGTCAACAGCCCGCACAACCCGACAGGCGTTGTCTATAGCCAAGAACGCCTTGAAGAGCTTGCGCAGATGCTGCGCCGCAAGTCCGAGGAATTCGGCCGCCCGATCTTCATTCTGTCGGACGAGCCCTATCGCCGGATCCGCTTCGACGGAACGCCGTTCACAAGCCCTGCGAATGTCTATCCATGGACGTTGATCGATTACAGCTATGGCAAGGTGCTTTTGGCGCCCGGACTGAGGCTTGGCTATCTGGCGTTCTGCCCGGACATGCCCGACGACACCCGCGCAGAGCTTGCCGCCGCGGCGATGAGATCGCAGTTGGCCACGGGCCATGCCTTTCCCGATGCGGTTCTGCAATATGCGGCCGAAGATCTCGAAAGCATCTCGATCGACATCGCCGCCTACGAGCGAAAACGCGACCGGATGTATAACGCCCTGACCCAATGGGGGTATGAAATGACCGCGCCTGCGGGCACCTTCTATCTTTGGGGCAAGGCCCCGGATGGCGACGCGACGGCCTTTACTGCGGCGCTTGCGGAAAAGGGTGTCTTCATCGCCCCCGGAACGCTTTTCGAATGTCCCGGAGACTTCCGGATCAGCCTGACGGCAAGCGAAGACATGATCGAAGCGAGCCTTCCCGCGTTTCAGGCAATCTCTCCATCCGCAACCAAGGCTTAGGTGGTATGACCCGAACCCGATGTAACACGAACACAGCCTGCGCAAAGGCGCCCGGTTCAGAGTGGCGCGTCCCGTGACACAGAACCCGTCTGAAGCCGACAAGCCGGTATATGGTGGCCACGCAAACAGCGATCTGACGTCGCGACACCTGAAGTCGCTCAAGATCGCGTCGATCCTCGAACGGCGGACCGATCTGTCTCAGGCAGACGTGCTCGACATCGGGGCCGGTGCGGGCCAAACGGCGAACTTTCTCAAGCCCCGCGTTCGATCCGTTACCGCAACCGACCGGGAAACCGACGCGTTCCTACCCGCGGACATTCCCATTCTTGAAACACCCGGAACCGACTTGCCCTTCGACGCCAGTTCCTTCGATATCGTGGTCTTCAACCACGTGATCGAACATGTCGGAGAACGCGACGACCAACGACGCATCCTTTCGGAGATTGCCCGCATCTTGCGACCCGACGGGCTTCTCTATCTCGCCGTTCCCAACCGCTGGACCTTGGTCGAGCCGCATTACCAGCTCGCCTTCCTGAGCTGGCTGCCGCCATCGCTGGCTTCACGTTATGTCCGTTGGCGCGGAAAGAACGATTGGTATGACTGCCGCCCCTTCGCGCATCGAGAGTTGCTGAAAACGTTGCAAAGCGCCGGTTTCGAGACCGACGACGCCACAGAAGAGGCGTTTCGCGACCTCCTGAAGATCGAAAAATCTGACAGCCGGCTGGCCCGTCTCCTGGCCGGACTTCCGTCTTGGTTGGTGCGGGCTGCCGTCCCGCTGATGCCGACATTCGTGGTGATCTGCCGGGCGCGGGATCAGTCACACCGTCGCGATGCGACTGATTGAGATTGCAACGCACCGCCCCACTGTCCATAAATCCCGGCAACGGAAACGGGGGCGAAAATGACCGAAGTGCAAGACCAGGTGATTGCAGAAGGTGTTGACGAGGAACCGGTCGAAGGAAACCGCCGCCTGTTCGAAGGGCGCGCCTTCATCTTCATCAGCGCCGCAGCGACCTTTTACGCCGCCTTCCACATGGCCGCGCTGAACGGGCTTTCGATCTCGGATTGGACAGGCGTTGAAATCCCCTTCCTGCCCACGTTCCCCATGGAAACCTGGAACTTCCGGATCGTGCACGTGGCCGGGGCCTTGGCGCTTGGCTTCCTGCTTTTTGCCGGACGCGGCTTCGCAGATGCCCGGGCGCAGGAAACACCCATGCTCGGCTATCTGGGTTATGTACTGATGGTTCCGGCCCTTTTGGCACTTGGCATGGCGCTGTCCTTTGCCGTCGAAATCTCGAACGGTGTGCTTTGGAACGGCATCGACGAGGCCATCAGATTCAATGAGACTTGGCTCTTCGGCGCCCCGCTGATCGTGGCGACGGCGGGCGGGATCATCCTGTCGTGGTTTCACAAACGCGAACGCGGCGCGTTTTCGCAGCCAGATATCGTGCTGGCGATCTGCGGCTTTGCGGTCGCGGCCTACCTGATCACCATCTATGGCACGCTGATGCGCAACTCGACGGGCACGCCCTTTGCGCCCATCGGGATCAGCCTTGCGGCCGTGGCCGGATCGGCCCTGATCATGGAACTGACTCGGCGCGTCGCGGGCCTTGCGCTGGTGATCATCGCAGGCATTTTCCTGGTCTATGTCTTTGCGGGCCAGCACCTGCCGGGCTTCCTGAACTCACCGGCGATCAGCTGGCAACGCTTCTTCAGCCAGGTCTACACCGATGCGGGCATCCTTGGGCCAACCACGGCGGTGTCCTCGACTTACATCATTCTTTTCATCATCTTCGCGGCCTTCCTTCAGGCCTCCAAGGTGGGCGACTATTTCGTGAACTTCGCCTTCGCCGCAGCGGGGCGCGCCCGCGGTGGCCCCGCGAAGGTGGCGATCTTCGCCTCTGGCCTGATGGGCATGATCAACGGCACCAGCGCGGGCAACGTGGTGGCCACCGGGTCGCTCACGATCCCGCTGATGAAGAAGGTTGGCTATCACAAGAAAACCGCCGGTGCGGTGGAAGCCGCGGCCTCGACCGGCGGTCAGATCATGCCGCCAATCATGGGCGCGGGCGCCTTCATCATGGCCGAAATCACCGGCATCCCCTACACGGAAATCGCCATCGCCGCGATTGTCCCGGCGATCCTCTATTTCGTGTCGATCTACTTCATGGTTGACTTTGAGGCCGCCAAACTGGGCATGCGCGGGATGCGCGAAGATGAACTGCCTAAGTTCCGCGACATGGTGCGGCGGGTGTTCCTGTTTTTGCCGATCATCATCCTGATCGCCGCGCTCTTCATGGGCTATTCGGTGATCCGGGCGGGCACGCTGGCCACCGTTTCGGCGGCCGTTGTCAGTTGGCTCACCCCCTATCGCATGGGGCTTCCGTCGGTGGTGAAAGCGTTCGAACTGGCCGGTGTGATGTCGATCCAGATCATCGCGGTCTGCGCCTGTGCGGGCATCATCGTGGGCGTGATCTCTCTGACAGGGGTCGGCGCGCGGTTCTCGAACCTGCTTCTGGGCCTTGCCGAAACCAGCCAGCTTCTGGCCCTCTTCTTCGCCATGTGCATTGCGATCCTGCTGGGCATGGGGATGCCGACGACAGCGGCCTATGCGGTCGCGGCCTCGGTCGTGGCGCCTGGTCTCGTGAACCTCGGCATTCCCGCGCTGACCGCGCATTTCTTTGTGTTCTATTTCGCGGTGGTGTCGGCCATCACGCCCCCTGTGGCGCTGGCCAGTTACGCGGCGGCAGGCATATCCGGGGCCAACCCGATGGAAACCTCGGTCGCCAGTTTCAAGATCGGGATCGCGGCCTTCATCGTGCCGTTCATGTTCTTCTACAACTCCGCCCTCCTCATGGATGGCAATTGGTTCGAAGTGATCCGCGCGGGCATCACGGCCGTCTTCGGTGTGTTCCTTCTGTCCTCGGGCGTGCAGGGCTGGTTCTGGGGCGCGCGGGCGGCCTGGTTCATCCGGCTGGGCCTGATCGCGGCCGCACTGTTGATGATCGAAGGCGGGCTTCTGACCGATCTCGTCGGCGTCGGCGCGGCGGTTGGCCTCTTCTTCATCCAGAAGGTGTTCCACCCCGACCCGGATGCGGCAGTCGCCATTCGCGGGGCCGACTGACCCGTTGGAGCGTGTGTCCCAGTCGCCCACCGACCCGGGCTTTGTGCAGGACCCATACGCGTTCTACGACCGGGCACGGGCCTTGGGCGATATGGTCTGGTGGGACGATTATGACCTGCCGGTCGCCGTGAGCCATGCGGCGGTGTCGGCGATCCTGAAAGACCGCCGGCTGGGGCGCGAGCCGCTGACGCCGCCTGCCGTCCCGCCGCATCTGCGCAACTTCTACGGCGTCGAAGCCCATTCGATGCTGGAGCTTGAGCCACCGCGCCACACCCGGTTGCGGTCCCTGGTGCTGCGCGCCTTCACGTCCCGCCGGATCAAGGCGCTCGCCCCTGAAATCGAGACGCTGTGCCATGAGCTGATCGACGCCTTCCCCGACACGGGCTTTGACCTGCTTCCCGCCTATGCGGCGCAGGTGCCGGTCATCGTCATCGCCCGCCTGCTGGGCGTGCCCGAATCCATGGCTCCACAGCTTTTGGCATGGTCCAACGCGATGGTGTCGATGTACCAGGCCCGCCGCACGCGAGAGATCGAGGCCGCCGCCGATACCGCCGCGCGCGACTTCACCGACTTTCTGCGCGGCTATATCGACGACCGCCGCGCCGTCCCGGCAGATGACCTGATCACCCACCTGATCGCCGCCGAAGAGGCTGGCGAAAAGCTCAGCACAGACGAACTGATCACCACCTGCATCCTGCTCTTGAACGCAGGGCATGAGGCGACGGTGCACACGATTGGAAATGGCGTGAAACTGCTGCTGGAAGCCGCGACGCCGACATCCGCCCTTGCCCCGGACACCATCGAAGGCGCAGTGGAAGAGATCCTGCGCCACGACCCGCCGCTGCATATGTTCACGCGGCATGTCTATGAAGACATGGCGCTATTCGGGCAGGACTTTCAGCGTGGCGATGAAATCGGGTGCCTGCTGGGCGCGGCCAATCGCGACCCGGCGATCTGGCCCAACCCTGCGCGGTTCGATCCCGCGCGGCCCATCACTACGAACACGTCCTTCGGCGCGGGCCTGCATTTCTGCGTCGGCGCCCCTCTGGCCCGACTGGAACTTCAGATCGCCCTGCCCGTCCTTTTCCAGCGCTGCCCAAACCTCGCCCT
>JABDPT010000068.1 GCA_013042605.1 Paracoccaceae bacterium | reverse complement strand
CGATGCCCACGACGCCCGGATGCCAGCCTTCGCCTGCCGCCCAGACCAGCGGGGCGTCGAGCCCGCGTGTTTCGGCCTGTTCAAGCGCTGCGGCGCGCACCGCCGCCTCGATCTCGCGTCGTTCGGTGTTGAGCGTATCAAGCCGTTCGGCAAGGGCCGCCGCCTCGTGCGGGTCGTCGGTCGCCAAAAGCCGTGCGCCAAGGTCGGCCGCCCCGATGCGCCCGCCGGCATTCACACGGGGGCCGAGCACGAAGCCGAGGTGATGGGCGGTGGGCGCGCGGTCGAGCCGTCCGACATCGGCCAGTGCGACAAGGCCGGGACGGTGGCGGCGCGCCATCACCGTCAGCCCCTGGCGCACGAAGGCGCGGTTCACGCCTGTGAGCGGGGCAACATCGGCGACGGTGGCGAGGGCCACGAGGTCGAGCAGGGCCATGAGGTCGGGGCCGGTCTTGCCGGTCTCGCGCATCCGGCGGTTCGCCTCGACCAGCATCAGGAAGACCACGCCAGCGGCGCAAAGGTGCCCAAGGTCGCCGTCTTCATCGGCGCGGTTTGGGTTCACGACCGCCAGCGCGGGGGGCAGGGTTTCGCCTCCCAGATGGTGATCGAGGATGATCACATCCGCTTTTGTGGCGGCGGCAATCGCATCGTGGCTGAGCGTGCCGCAATCGACACAGATGATCAGGTCGTGATCGGCCGCCAGTGCCTCCATGGCCGGGGCGTTGGGCCCGTAGCCTTCATCGATGCGATCAGGAACATAGAGCGTGGCGCCATGCCCGAGATCGCGCAACCACGTCAGGATCAGCGCGGCCGAGGCGCCGCCGTCGACATCGTAATCGGCGAAGACCGCAATACGCTCGCGCCCCTGCACGGCAGTTAGGAACCGGTCGGTTGCGGGGGCCATGTCTTTCAGCGTCAGCGGGTCGGGGAGGAGATCGCGCAATGAGGGCGCAAGAAATGCGGCGGCGTCTTCGGGGGCGACATGACGCCGGGCCAGCACACGGCAGATCGGGTCGGGCAGGCCGGTTTGCTGTGCCATTCGCTGCGCCAACCGGTCATCTTCGGCGGTGGGGCCGACCCAGCGCCGTCCGGAAAGCGAGGTCTCGACACCAAGAAAGGCGGTCATGGCAGCCCTGCGATGATCTGGGCGGCACTGCGGGCCGTCGCAAACTCACCATGCAGGTGCGAGACTGCAGCAGAGTGGATGTCGTCGGCCGAGAGTGCGGAGCCGCCGTTCCAACTTGCATCTGCATTGCTGGTAAAGGCCGCACAGGCATCATGGGCCAGTGTGACGGAAAAGCCGAGATTGGCGGCCATGCGGGTCGTGGTCGACACGCAATGCGGGGTCGTCAAGCCGCAGATCACAACCTCGGTGAGGCCATCGGCGTGCAGGCGCTCTTCCAGATTGGTGTCGATGAAGGCGCTGTTCACCGATTTCTCAAGGATCGGTTCGCCGGGCAGGGGGGCGACTTCCGGCTTGAAGGCGACGCCGGGCCCGACAAGCGGGCTGCCCGGTTGCACGCTGACATGGCGGATGTGGAAGATCGGCCAGCTCCGCGCCCGCCACGCGGCCAGCAACGTGCCGGCCTGCGACTCTGCGCCCTGGTTGTTGCGCGCGCCCCAGACCGGATCGTCGAACCCCGACTGAATGTCGATCAGGATAAGCGCAGCCCCCATCGAGCGCCCGTCAGGCCGGGTTGCGATAGGTCATGCGGCGGACCGACCCGGTTTTCGAGCGCATCAGAAGTGTCTCGGCGGTCAGAAAACCCGGTTCCCGCTTGATCCCCGGCAGGATCGAACCATCGGTCACGCCGGTGGCGGCGAAGATCACGTCGCGGGTCACCATGTCATCGCGGGTGTAGACGCGAGAGAGGTTGGAGATGCCCGCCTTTTCGGCCCGCGCGCGTTCATCGTCGTTGCGGAAGACCAGTTTGCCGTACATCTGCCCGCCCATGCATTTGAGGGCTGCGGCGGCCAGCACGCCTTCGGGGGCGCCGCCTGAACCCATGTACATGTCGATGCCCGTCAACTCGGCTTCGGCGCAGTGGATGACCCCGGCGACATCGCCGTCGGTGATCAGCCGGATCGCCGCGCCGGTGGTGCGAAGCTCGGCGATCATCTCTTCATGCCGGGGGCGTTCGAGGATGCAGACGGTGATATCATCGGTCGAACAGCCCTTGGCGGCGGCAAGGGCCGAGACGCGTTCTGCCGGCGGCATGTCCAGCGTGACAACGCCGGTGCGAAACCCTGGGCCGATGGCAAGCTTGTCCATATAGACATCTGGCGCGTGCAGCATGGACCCGCGCGGGGCCATCGCGATCACGGTCAGGGCGTTGGGCATGTCCTTGGCAGTCAGCGTCGTACCTTCGAGCGGGTCGAGGGCGATGTCGACCTCGGGCCCTTCGCCCGCGCCGACCTCTTCGCCGATATAAAGCATCGGCGCTTCGTCACGCTCACCTTCGCCGATCACGACCGTTCCGCGGATTTCAAGACGGTTGAGCTGTTCGCGCATGGCGTTCACCGCCGCCTGATCCGCAGCCTTCTCATCCCCGCGTCCGATCAGTTTAGCCGAGGCCATGGCGGCGGCTTCCGAAACCCGTGCGAGGCCAAGCGACAGCATGCGGTCATTGAAATCGGTGGGGTGAGACATGTGGCGGACCTTCCTTTTGCTGTCTTCCCCCCTAACGCGCGAGGCAGGGGGGGTACAAGGCTGATAGCGCTCGCGGTGTGGGCAATGGGGCGGATGGCATGTGATCGCGGGGCATCGGAACGTGGGGGTACGGGTTCAGGTTTTGGGAAGACCATCTTTCTGCACGGCGCATCGAGCAGCGGGAAATCGACCCTTACAAGGGCGCTGCGGGCGGTGCTTCCGGTGCCACTCTGGCATATTTCGATCGACCACCTGCGCGATGGCGGGGATTTGCCGTCGGCCCGGATCACGTCTGTTGAGTTTGCGTGGTCAGCGATGCGCGGGGATCGTAAGGCCGGAAGAGCGGAGGCGGATTTCCACCACGTTCACAACGGGCTGCGGTATGATCTTGAGGTTGGTGGAACGGGCGACCTGTCGAAGTCGGTTGCAGTCGTGGTGGCCGGGTGGCAGTCGGGCCCGCGCAACTCCAGCCTGAGCCGGGCCTAAACCTCTTCGATTCGGATCGCCACGGGTCGGCCTGCCAGCACGCTAGTCGATTCCATCCCTTCAAGCGCGTGATTGAGCGCATCGCGGGTGGTCTTGTGGGTCACGATCAGAACCGGCGCGGCCAGATCCTGATGCCCGTACTGGCGCATCCGGTCGATGGAAATGCCCGCATCCCCAAGAACCGTCGCGATCTTGGCCAGCGCGCCGGGCTTGTCGACAAGCGCCATGCGCAGATAGAACGCGGCGGGCGCAGAGACCGTCGCCCCGGCCACATCCATAAGCGACGCGGCAGGCTGACCGAAGGTCGAGACCCGGGTGCCGCGCGCGATGTCGAGGATATCGGACATGACCGCGCTGGCCGTTGGTCCTTCGCCCGCGCCCGCACCCCGCAGCACGATCTGTCCGGCGGCGTCGCCTTCGAGAACGACCATGTTCGTGGCGTTCTCAAGCTGGCCGAGGGGGCTTGTGGCGGGCACAAGGCAGGGGCTCATCCGGCTTTCGAGCCCGCGCCCGGTGCGCTGGGCCACACCCAAAAGCTTGATCCGATACCCCATGTCGGCGGCCTGCTGGATGTCTTCGATGGTGATCCGTTCGATCCCTTCGATGTCCATCGCGGCAAAATTCACCTTGGTGCCATAGGCGATGGAGGCCAGCAGGGCGAGCTTGTGGGCCGCGTCGATGCCGCCCACGTCCAGCGTCGGGTCGGCTTCGAGGTACCCAAGCGCATCGGCTTCGGCGAATACTTCCTGATAGTTCAGACCCGCACTTTCCATCCGGGTCAGGATGTAATTGCAGGTGCCGTTCATCACGCCCATGACGCGTGTGATCTCGTTTCCTGCCAAGCCTTCGGTCAGGGCCTTGACCACCGGAATGCCGCCGGCGACCGCAGCCTCGAAACGGATGACATGGCCTTGCGCCTCGGCCGTTTCGGCGAGGTCCTGACCGTGCAGGGCCAACAACGCCTTGTTTGCCGTGACCACGTCCTTGCCGGCCGCAATCGCGTTTTCCACCAGCTCGCGGGCGGGGCCCTCATCGCCACCGATCAGCTCAACCACCACATCGACATCATCGCGTTTGGCGAGATCCACGGGGTTGTCTTCCCAGGCGTAATCCGACAGCCGCACGCCGCGATCCTTGTCCTTTGAGCGCGCGGATACCGCCGAGATTTCGACCGGGCGTCCGGCGCGGGCCAGGATCAGGTCGGGGTGACGCTGCAATATCTTGACGACACCGACGCCGACAGTTCCCAACCCGGCGATCCCGAGACGAAGCGGAGTGGTCATGGCAGGTGGTATCCTTTGCAGGTTTCAGCCGTGGCGCGTGTTAGCGCAGCTTGGCAGGCACGGCAATGCGCCGGGTGATCAGGGGGTCGGGTTTGTCGCTTCTGCGCCGTCATCGCGGGGCATCGCGTCGGCTTTAGCCAATATATCGCCCAAGGGCATAAGCTCGGGGTATGGCCCGTCGGCGGGTTCTGCGCCGAATGCCGCGTCAACGTCGGGCGTGGCGGAACAGGCCGCCACAACCGCACAAATGAAGAGGAGAGAGAGGGCGCGAAACATGGGGGCGACCCTAGCTTGGGGCTGTAAGGGCGGCAAGGTGGTGGATCTGACGCCAAGCGGGATTGAATTGAACGGGCGTTCAGATACGATACGGCCATGGCGCGCAAGACCGGATCACATTCCGACATCACCGGCCCCCGGATACGGGACGCCGCGCTCAAGCTATTCGCGCAACAGGGCTATGCGGCCGTGTCCATGCGCAAGATCGCGGCGGAAGTGGGGGTTCAGGCCGGGGCGCTTTACCTTTACACGCCAGACAAGCAATCGCTGCTTTTCGAACTAATGGACGGGCACATGACCGACCTGCTGGCGGCGTGGGAGGCCGAGCCAAAGGGCGATACGCCTATTGCCCAGCTTGAGGCATTCACCCGATTTCACATCCGCTATCACATCGACCGGCCCGAGGCCGTATTCATCGCCTACATGGAGTTGCGTAACCTGACGCCAAAGAATTTCGCGATCATCGAAGCGCATCGCAGACGGTATGAGGAAGCGCTCGAAAACATCCTGAACGCCGGTCAGGAAGAGGGCGCTTTCCGACTGCCCGATACACGGCTGGTCACAATGGCGGTGATCGCGATGCTGACGGGCGTGAACACCTGGTACCGCGAAGGCGGGCGGCTCAGCCGGCAACGCGTTGAACGCATCTACTGGCGGCTCGTCCAGCGGATGGTGAAGGGGTGAGAGATATCTGAAACGAAGTGCGCCGCCCCCGAAGGGACGGCGCGCGTTTATTAGTTCCAAGAGCCTGAGGCTTAGTTCAGGTCGGCGGCCCGCTGGGCTTCGATCTCGGCTTCGGCTTCGGCCACCGAGGCGCTCAGCGCGTCGATGATTTCACCGCCACCGTCGACATTGCCGCGGAACCAGTCGAAGACCGGTGCTGCGGCTTCCTTGAATGCGGCCTTTTCAGCCGGTGTCGGCACGTACAGGTCGCCGCCGCCAGCCTGGAAGTCCTGATAGGCCTGGATCGACTTGCGCTTGGGCGAGGCGAAAGTGGCCTGCTGCAGCTGGTAGAAGCCGTCCACCACGACGCGCTTGAGATCGTCGGGCATGGACTGGAAGCGTTCGTTGTTCATGAACCACAGCGCGCCCATATAGGCATGGCCGTCAAGCGTCACGTACTGGAGGCCCGCATCCGGGAACTTCATACCCATGATGTCGGTGATGCCGTTCTTGGAGCCTTCGACAACGCCGGTCTGGAACGAGGTGAAAAGCTCGGGCCACGGGATCGGCGTGGGCGACGCGCCAAGCGCGCGCACCAGTTCCTGCGGCAGGTCAGCGACCACGGTCCGGATCTTCAGGCCTTCCATGTCCGAAGGCTGGGCGATGCGGCGCTGGGTGTTGGCGAAGTTGCGCCAGCCACCGGTGTTGCCCACGGTCATCAGGCGGATCGCGCCACCGGAGTTTTCAAGCACCTTGGCTTTCATGGTGCGCATGAACTCGGTGTCGTTTTCCATCACGGCTTCGGCCACGCGGTCGTCTGCCATCAAGTAGGGCAGGTCGAGCACCTGAACGAAGGGGAAGATGCCCGATGCACCGCCCGAGGTGGAGATATAGATGTCGATGGAGCCGTCAGCGATACCCTGAAGGCATTCCGCACCGTTCGAGCAGAGCTGCGTGCCGATGAACAGCTCGACTGCGATGGCGCCGTTCGACGCCTGCTCGACGAAGTTCTTGAAGACCACAAGGCCGTCATAGTCTTCGTCGTTCTCGTTCGAGTTGGCGGTCGCGCGCAGTTCGAACTGGGCATGGCCACCGGCCATCGCCGACAGCGGAAGTGCCGCCAGCATCGTTGCCGCCATAAGCGACTTGGTTAGTCCTTTGAGCATTCGTCTACCTCCCTTAAGGTCATTTGCTATTCAGGATTATTGCACGAACCCGGTCAAGCGCGGGATCGTCATGGAAATTGCGGGGAAATAGGTAATCAGGAAGATCACCACGACCTCCACCGCGAGAAATGGCAGGATCGCCTTCGAGATTGTTTCGACCCGTTCGCCGGACACAGATGAGGCCACGAATAACACAAGCCCCATGGGCGGCGTCGCCAGCCCCACGGTGAGGTTCACACTCATGATGATGGCGAAATGCACAGGGTGTACGCCCAGATCGACGAAGATCGGGCCAAGGATCGGCCCGAGGATGATGATCGCGGGGCCTGCATCGAGGAACATGCCGACGATGAAGAGAAGGATGTTGATCAGGAAGAGAAGGATCAACGGATTCTCGCTAAGCGACAGGATGTATTCGGCCAAGATCTGCGGGGCATAGGACAGCGAGACCACTGTCTTGAACGCCATCGCCGCGCCGACAAGCAACAACACCACCGCCGAGGTAATGGCCGCGCGGCTGAGCACGGCGGGCAAGTCAGCCAGGGTCATCGAGCGCAGGATGAAGAAGGCGACGATCACGGCATAGGCCACTGCGACCGCGGCGGCTTCGGTTGGGGTGAAGATGCCGACAAGGATGCCGCCGAGGATCAGGATCGGGGTTTGCAGCGGCACGACCGCGCGTTTGCAGACGATGCGGAAATCGTGGCTGACGCGGCTGCGCATGGCTACCAGAAGGAAGTGGGCCACGACCAGGAAGAACAGGAACAGGCTCCAACCCGGAAGGGCTTCGAGCGGGGCAATCGCGGCAGCGATCGCAGCCAGCACACCGCCCAGATTGGCGCGCAGCAGAGCGAATGAGAACCAGTGTTCAATCGGCGTGATCGTCTGGTTCTTCGTCACGATGCGTTCGGCCTTGGGCAGGTCGTACTTGTCGGCCAGAACCCGGATCATCACCATCAGGCCCACGCCCACGAGAACCCCCGGAACGATGCCGGCGAGGAAGAGGGCCGCCACGCTTTCGCCCATGACATAGGCATAGATGATCATGATGCCCGAAGGCGGAATGATCGGCCCGATGACCGAAGATGCGGCCGTGATCGCGGCGGCGAAGCGCCGGGTATAGCCCTGTTTCTCCATCGCCGGGATCAGCATCGACCCCAGCGCCGAAGTGTCGGCCACAGCCGAGCCTGACAGACCCGCAAACAGGATGGACGAAAGCACGTTCACATGCGCCAGACCACCGCGCAGGTGGCCCATCAGGGCCTGAGAGAACTCGACAAGGCGGATCGTGATGCCGCCCTTGTTCATCATCTCACCGGCGAGCATGAAGAACGGGATCGCCATCAGAGGAAAGCTGTCCATCCCGTTGTAAACATTGCGGTAGAGCAGGGTGATGTCACGCTCTTGCCCGTTCAGCCAAAGCAGGAGGCCGGGCGCGGCCAGCAGGCCGAAGAAGACCGGCAGACCGATGAGAAGGAAGAGCAGGAAAAGCGGGAGGAACCAAAGCAGCATCTGATCACTCCGCCATTATTTCGTCTTCGCCGACCGGAATTGGCCGGAGATCCTCACCGCCACCCAGAAGCACGATCAGCGACCGGATGATGAGTTCGATATTTACCACGATCAGGAGAAACACGCCCACGAGGAGCGAGGCCATCATCTGTGACCGGGGCATCTTGAACCACCCGAACTCGAACGAGAGCCACGGGAACCCGTCGGTGAACGAGATGATGAAGACCGTTTGCAGCGACGCCGTGGTGAAGCTGCCGCTGAAGCCCGTGACCTCTTTCCAGCCGATGGGCAGGGCCACGAGCAACACCGCAAGCGCCACGACCAGCAGGAAGAGCGATACGATCGCGCCGATGCGTTCGGGCAGGGCGCGGACCGCAAGGTCGATGGCCACGAACCCGCCGCGGCGATAGGCGGTGGGCGCCATCAGGCCGGTCAGCCAGAGCATCATGAAACGCGCGGCCTCATCGGGCCATGGCAGGGCGTTGTTCAGGACGTATCGAAAGAAAACCTGGATCAGGATCGCCGCGACCATCAGCCCGATGGCCACAATCCCGATGCCGCGACCGATTTTCAGGATCACATCGTTCCATAGCTGCAACGGCAGCAATAGTGCCTTGAGCAATGCCATTAGGCCGCCCTCCCTGATGGTCCTTTTGCGGACCTTATATTGTTACCTTCGGCGCTTAGGACGCGTCTGTAAAGCGTCCGTAGCGGCCCGAAGCGAAAAGAAGCGGTGCGCCGTCGCGCATCTCGGCAGAGAGCACGCGTCCGACGATAATCAGATGGTCGCCGCCGTCATGGGCGGCAGAGAAAGAGCAATCAAAGCGGGCAAGGCAGCCATGGATCAGCGGCACGCCATCGTCATTGGCGGCCCAGTCGAGCCCGTCGAAATCATAGCCATTGGTGGCGAATTGGTTGCAAACCGCCGTCTGATCTTCGCCCAGAACGTGGATGGCATAGCGCTTGGCCGCTTCGAACGCCGCGAACCGGCGCGACGCTTTGGCGGGGGACCACAGCACCAGCGGCGGGTCGAGCGAGACGCTCGCAAAAGAGTTGGCCGTGATGCCCAGCGGGCCGTCCGGCGTTGCGCAGGTCACGACGGTCACGCCGGTGGCATAGCGGCCCAGAGCATCGCGAAACGCGCGCTGGGTTTCTTGGGACGGCGTGAATGCGGTCATCTGGGAAAAGGCTCCTCCGTCGGCCATTGTCAGGGAACCTCGTGTCCGAGAGCGGCGGTGTAAAGCTCAAACCATGTCTGGCGGTCCATCTCGACCTTGAGCGCGTCGCTGAACGTGGCGATCCGGTCAAGCCGGTTGGTGCCCATCACGGGCATGATGCGTGCGGGATGCGCCAGCAGCCAGGCGACGGCCACGGCGGCTTCGTCAACGCCCTGGGTCGATCCAATCGCATTCAAGGCGGCGCGCAAATTACCGTGTTTGCTGTCAAAAAGGCCGCCACCGCCTAGGGGCGACCAGGCCATCGGTGCGATGCCGCGTTCCTGAAGATAGGCCACGTCCCCATTGGTGAAGGGGCGGTGTTCCAGCAGGCTGATCTCGATCTGGTTGGTGACAAGCGGGGTCGACATCGACGCCTGCAACAGCGTCCAGTCATGCAGCTTGAAGTTCGACACGCCGACCGCGCGCACCTTGCCGCTGGCCACGACCTCATCCAGCGCGGCACCGGTTTCGCAGGCATCCATCATCGGGTCGGGGCGGTGGATCAGCAAAAGGTCGATCCGGTCCGTTTCCATCAGTTTCAGCGAGGTCTCGACCGATTGCAGGATATGTGCCCGGCTGGTGTCGTAATACTTCACCCGCCGATCGGCATAGCGGCCTGCGGGGGCCACGATATCGCATTTGGTGACAAGCTCGATCTGGTCGCGCAAGGCAGGGGCCGCCTTGAGCGCGGCGCCAAGAATTTCCTCGGCCTCGTAACCGCCATAGATGTCGGCCTGATCCATCGTCGTGATGCCCTGGGCCAGGCAGGCCTCGATCTTGGCCTGCACATGGGCGGGGCTGGTGTCGGTGTCGTCGCCAAGGCGCCACATGCCATAGACAATGCGGCTGAGGGCAAGGCTGTCGGTCAGTGAAATGCGGTCCATTAGCGGCGCTCTCCTACGCCAAGCGGGGTGGCGGGTGTGGTGGCGGGCACGCGGCCGTATTCTTGCGGCAGCGAACAGGTTTTGAGGTTCGGCAGCACGCGCTGGCCGAAGGAAATGCATTCGTCGATATGCGGATAGCCCGAGAAGATGAAGGCGCGGATACCCATCTTCTTATAGGCCTCGATCTCGCTCATGACCTGATCGGTGGAACCGACAAGGGCCGCCCCGCAGCCCGAGCGTGCGCGGCCCACACCCGTCCACAGATGCGGTTCGATATAACCGAATTTGTCCGCCAGTCCGCGTGCCTTGGCCTGATGCGCCACGCCAAGCGAGGTCACGTCATGCGCGCGGCTGCGGATCAGTTGG
This sequence comes from Paracoccaceae bacterium, assembly GCA_013042605.1. Classification (GTDB taxonomy): domain Bacteria; phylum Pseudomonadota; class Alphaproteobacteria; order Rhodobacterales; family Rhodobacteraceae; genus JABDPT01. The sequence goes on along the minus strand of JABDPT010000068.1, from coordinate 2,320 downwards.
CCGTATTCGTCATCAAGCTTCGAGACGAGGTGTTCGGCATATTCCTTGGCCTCGGCCTCGGTATCGCGCACGATCATGTGCACGCGCAGTCCGTAATCCAGCGTGCGGCCGTATTCGGCGGCGCGGGCATGGACGGCTTCCATGCGGCCCTTGAGGGTGTCCTTGGGTTCGGGCCACATCAGGTAAACGTCGCAATGCTGGGCACACAGATCGAGCGCGGCGGGCGAATAGCCCCCGAAATACATCAGCGGGCCGCCGTTCTGCTGATACGGGCGGGCCGGATCGGTTGACACGTTCTTGAAGGTGTAGACCTCGCCCTCGTAGTTGATCTCGTCCTGCGTCCAGGCCTGGCGCAGGATCTCGACCACCTCGCGCGAGCGCTGATAGCGATGCGCGCTATCGGCCACCTCACCCGGGAAATCCGACGAGATGATGTTGATCGTCAGCCGCCCTTCGAGCATGTGATCGAGCGTGGCGATCGTTCGGGCCAGCATGATCGGCTGCATCTCGCCACAGCGTATGGCGGCCAGCATGTTGATCTTGCTGGTCAGCGGCGCGCAGCCCGCAACGAAGGACAGCGTGTCCTGTCCGACCTGATAGGACGAGGGGCACAGGATATTGCGGAAGCCCTGCTTTTCGGCCTCAAGAAGGATATCGCGGCAATGGTCCCAGCTTGAGCGCAGCGCACCATCGGGCACGCCCAGATAGGCGTAGTCGTCAGAACAGAGCGCCGAGAACCACGAAACCTCTGCCGCATCGAGATCGGCGGAAGTCACCGGTACCACTGTCATCGAATCTCCCCCCGTCACGCGCTTTTCTCTTGCGTATCACCTGAATTCATATGCATCAATACTGTATCAATTTGATCTGTGATGCCCTATGACCAATCCGACCGCCCTGCCGAAATACGTGCAGATCGCCGAAACCCTGATTCGCGATATGGCGGCAGGGCGGCTGATCGCGGGGGAACGTTTGCCGCCCGAACGGCGCATGGCCGACGATATGGGGATTGCGGTGGGAACGTTGCGCAAGGCCCTGTCCGATCTGGCCGATCGCGGGCTGCTTGAACGTATTCAAGGCTCTGGAAATTACGTGAAATCCGGCGCGGATACCTCTGGCATATATGCGTTTTTCCGGTTGGAACTCGTGGGCGGTGGTGGCCTTCCCACGGCGGAAGTAATTTCGGTCGCGACCCGTGACAAACCTGCCGGTCTGCCCGCTTTCGGCACGTCTGACCATGGCCACCGTATCCGGCGGCTGCGTCGGTTGAGCGGCACGCCCGCCGCGGTGGAAGAGATCTGGCTTGATGGCGGGTTCGCCCGAAGTCTGCGGGTCGAGGAGCTGAGCGAGTCGCTCTATCTCTATTACCGCAAGCGCCTGGGTCTTTGGATCGCCCGCGCCGAAGATCAGGTCGGTGTCTCGACCGTTCCGGACTGGGCGGGCCCGCCATTCGCGCTGGCCCCCAGTACGACCTGTGGCTATGTCGAACGCATCGCCCGCGCCGATACCGGCAAGAGCGCCGAGTTTTCACGTACCTGGTTTGACCCCCAACGCGCCCGCTATGTGGCGCGGCTAAAATAGGACGGCTCATGGGAGAGATACTGAATTACGGCATCATCGGATGCGGCATGATGGGGCGGGAGCATATCCAGAACATCGCGCTTTTGCCCGAGGCCCGCGTGGCGGCGATATATGAGCCTGACGAGATCATGGCGGCCAAGGCCAAGTCCATGGCGCCGAACGCCCGGCTTCACGCGACCCTGGCCGAGCTTTTGGAGGATCAGAGCCTCGATTGCCTCCTGATCGCAAGCCCCAATCACATGCATATCGCCCAGATGCAGGAGATCGCGGCGCGGCGGCCCCTGCCGCTGTTGATCGAAAAGCCGCTTTTCACGGATGTCGGGGATGCGGGCCGGATCGAAGAGTTGCAGGAGGGGTATAAAGCACCGGTCTGGGTGGCGATGGAGTATCGCTACATGCCGCCCGTCGCCAAACTGATTGAAGAGGCGCAAACGGCGACCGGAGGCATCAAGATGCTGACGATCCGCGAGCATCGCTTTCCATTCCTGCAGAAGGTCGGCAACTGGAACCGGTTCAACCGCTTTTCCGGGGGCACGCTGGTCGAAAAATGCTGCCATTTCTTCGACCTGATGCGGCTGATCCTTCAGGACGAGCCGGTGCGGGTGATGGCCAGCGCCGGGCAAGAGGTGAACCATCTGGCCGAGGATTATGACGGCGAAGTGCCCGATATCTGGGACACGGCCTATGTGATCATCGATTTCGCAATGGGCGCGCGGGCGATGTTGGAGCTTTGCATGTA
>JABDPT010000066.1 GCA_013042605.1 Paracoccaceae bacterium | reverse complement strand
TCATCGACCAACCCTATATCGGAGAGCGCTTCGTGGGTGGTCTGGGGACAGCGTCGGTCATTGGCCCGCAGGGCGATGCCACGCTGAAAACCCGCGATGCCCGCCCCTTGGATCAGGCGGTGCTTTTCACGACCTTCCCCGAGGTGGGCACGCTCGATGACCGCCAGGCCTTTGAGCGAGTGGCCGCCAAAGCCCGCCTGACGCGATACGGCATGGATTGCTATGCCTATGCGCTGGTGGCGGCGGGGCAGGTCGATCTGGTGATCGAGGCCGGGCTCGCGTCCTATGACATCGCCGCCCCCATCGCGGTGATCGAGGCCGCGGGCGGCATCGTCACCGATTGGGAGGGCGGCCCGGTGCATGACGGAGGGCGCGCCCTTGCGGCCGCCAATCGGGCCATTCACGCCGAAGCGCTCGCTTTGCTTGCCGAATAACGGCGCAGCGTACGGGGAGGGGTACATGCGCAAAACGCTGATACGCAACGCCCATACGATTTTGACCATGGATGATGCGCGCCGCGAACTGACCGGCTGCGACATCCTTATCGAGGATGGCGTGATTTCGCAGGTGGGGCCCGGACTGGACGCCAGCGGTGCCGAGATCATCGACGCCGCCGGCGCGCTCGTCACGCCCGGTCTGATCAACACGCATCACCACCTTTACCAAAGCCTGACGCGCGCGGTGCCGGGCGGACAGGACGCGCTGCTTTTCGGCTGGCTGAAGACGCTTTATCCGATCTGGGCGCGGTTCGGGCCTGAAGAGATGTTCGTCTCTACCCAGCTTGGGCTGGCAGAGCTGGCTCTGTCGGGCTGCACGCAAAGCTCCGATCACCTCTATCTCTATCCCAACGGCGCGCGGCTCGATGACACGATCGCGGCGGCGGGCGAGGTAGGGCTGCGATTCCATCCCACGCGCGGCGCGATGAGCATCGGCGAAAGCGACGGCGGCCTGCCGCCGGACAGTCTGGTCGAGCGTGAGGCGGAAATTCTCGACGATATGATCCGCGTCGTCGATGCCTTTCATGACCCCGGCGCGGGCGCGATGGTGCGGGTGGGGCTCGCCCCCTGTTCGCCGTTTTCGGTGAGCCGGGAGTTGATGCGGGATGCCGCGGTTCTGGCGCGGGACAAGGGCGTGCGCCTGCACACGCATCTGGCCGAAAACGACGAAGATATCGCCTATTCCGAGGCACAGTTCGGCTGTCGTCCCGGCCAATATGCCGAAGACCTGGGCTGGACGGGCGACGATGTCTGGCACGCGCATTGCGTGAAGCTAGATGCGCAAGAGATTGATTTGTTTTCCAGAACCGGCACCGGCGTTGCCCATTGCCCCTGTTCCAATTGCCGTCTGGGGTCAGGGATCGCGCCGGTGCGGGCGATGCGCGATGCGGGCGTGCGCGTGGGGCTGGGTGTCGATGGCTCGGCCTCGAACGACGCGGGCAGCCTGATCGACGAGGCGCGGCAGGCGATGCTGCTTCAGCGGGTGGCGCTTGGCGCAGACGCGATGAGCACGCGCGAGGCGTTGGAGATCGCCACGCGGGGCGGGGCCGCGGTGCTGGGGCGTGACGATTGCGGGGTGATCGCGGTGGGCAAGCGCGCGGATCTGGCACTTTGGGACATCACCGGGATCGAGGCGGCGGGAAGCTGGGATCCGGCGGCGCTGTTGCTGGCCGGGCCGCGCCGGGTGCGTGATCTGATCGTCGAGGGGCGCCAGATCGTGCGGGACGGGCGGGTCGTGACCATCGATACCGAGAAGCTGGCGGCGCGGGCCAACCGGCTGGTCGCGCGCCTGATGGCCTAGCGCAGCTTGCGCCCGGCTACCCAAACCGCCTGAACCGCGCGGTCGTCGCCCATCATGATCGTGGGAAACACCGCCTGCCAGATATCCTCGGCCCGGGCGCTGGCCTGGGCGATGGCCGGGGTCGAGGCGAGGTCAAGCACCACGAGATCCGCTGCGCTGCCCGGTGCCAGCGTGCCCACTTCGTCCTGCATCTGCATCGCTTCGGCGGATCCGGCCGTGGCGAGCCACAAAAGCTCGGCCGGGTGCAGTGACCGGCCGCGCAGATGCGCCACCTCATAGGCAGAGGCCATCGTGCGCAGCATCGAAAACGATGACCCGCCGCCGGTATCGGTGGCCAGCCCCACCCGCAGGCCCGCCGTCGTCAGCCCGTCCATGTCGAACAGCCCCGATCCGATGAAGGTGTTCGAGGTGGGACAATGGATCAGC
>JABDPT010000063.1 GCA_013042605.1 Paracoccaceae bacterium | reverse complement strand
GCTGATGAACTCGGGCGCGCTGATCTTTGTCGTGCTGATCGTGATCGGCGGCATCTATGCGGGCGTCTTCACGGTGACCGAGGCCGCCGCCGTCGGTGCAGGCCTCACCTTCCTTCATGCGCTTTGGACGCGCCGCCTGACCGTGGCCAAGTTCTTTGCCGCGCTGCTCGACACCGTGAAAACCACCGCGATGGTGTTCTTCATCCTGATCGGCGCGCATTTCTTCGCCCCGTTTCTCGCGCTGACCCGCATCCCGGTGAACCTTGCCGATGCCATTGGCGACCTCGCGATCCCGGCTTTTGCGATCCTGATGGTCATCATCATAGTCTACATCCTGTTGGGAACCTTCATGGAAGGTTTCGCGATGATGGTGCTGACGGTGCCGATCGTGCTGCCGATCATCACAACGCTGGGCTATGATCCGATCTGGTTCGGCATCATCATGGTGCTGGTGCTTGAAATGGGCCTGATCAGTCCGCCAGTGGGACTGAACGTCTTCGTTGTCAAAGGGGTGGCGCCCCATGTGCCACTGTCGCAGGTCTATTGGGGCATTCTGCCCTTCTGGCTGGCGATGGGCGTCTGCGTCATGCTTCTTGTGGCCTTTCCCGACATCGCGCTTATTCTGCCCAACACGATGATGGGGCGGTAGCGGCGATGACGCTTGTCAACCGACGCGACGTGTTCATCGAATGGGGCGACTGCGACCCGGCGGGGATCGTCTATTACCCCCGTTACTTCGTGTTCTTCGACAACGCCACCGTGTCGCTTTTTGCGGCGGCCGGGTTGCCAAAGCACGAGATGGTCAAGGCCTACGATATCGTCGGTTTTCCGATGGTCGACACGGGCGCGCGGTTCAGCATTCCGTCGAAATGGGGCGAGACGATCACCATCGAAAGCCGCATTTCCAAGTGGAAGCGATCAAGTTTCGATGTGGCTCACCGGGTTCTGAAGGGCGAGGACGTGGCCATCGAGGCTTGGGAAACCCGCGTCTGGGTGGGCCGTCACCCCGACGACCCCGACCGGATCAAGAGCCAACCGATTCCCGAGGAGGTGAAGGCGCGTTTCGCGTAAGCCGCACCGCAGATCAGGAGTAGAGCGATATGGAAGTCTCGTTTCACAAGGAAATCCAAAGCCTGAAGCTCGGGGATGGAGAGACATTTTACGGCGAAGGCATTCTTGCGGTCACCAAGGCGCTTCTGCAATCGGGTGTGGCCTATGTCGGCGGGTATCAAGGCGCGCCGGTGAGCCATCTACTCGATGTGCTCGTGCAATCCGAGGATATTCTTGAAGAGCTTGGCGTGCATCTTGAGACCTGCACGAACGAAGCGGCGGCAGCCGCGATGTTGGCGGCATCGGTGCAATATCCGCTGCGCGGTTGCGTGACGTGGAAGTCCATTGTCGGCACCAATGTCGCCGCCGACGCGCTCTCGAACCTCGCCTCGCCGGGGGTGATCGGCGGCACGCTGATCGTGGTGGGCGAGGATTACGGCGAAGGGGCCAGCGTCATTCAGGAACGCACCCATGCGTTCGCTCTCAAATCCTCGCTCTGGCTGCTTGATCCGCGCCCCGACCTGCCAAAGATCGTGGATATGGTCGAGAAAAGCTTTGAGCTTTCCGAGGCCAGCAATACGCCCGTGATCATGGAGTTGCGCATCCGCGCCTGCCACGTTTTCGGAAGCTTCGAGACCAAGAACAACGTTCCCGCCCCGCACTCGACGCGCCAAAAGTTCGAGGAACCTGCGCCCTTCGTGTACGAGCGCCTTGCCCACCCGCCCGCGACGTTCCGGCAAGAGGCCGACAAGGTCGATCGCCGCCTGCCGCTGGCGCGGGAGTTCATCGTTCGCGAAAAGCTGAACGAGTTCATGGGGCCGTCGACGGGCGAGATCGGGATCATCACGCAAGGCGGCCTTTTCAACGGGTTGAACGGATGCCTTGCCGATGCCGGGCTGTCGGATGCCTATGGCAATCTGCAAGTGCCGACGATGGTTCTGAACGTGACGCACCCGCTGGTACCCGAGCAGATCACCGATTTCGCGCGTGGAAAGAAGGCGATCCTGATCGTTGAGGAAGGCTCGCCCGAATATATCGAACTGTCGGTAGGCAAGATCCTGCGGCAGGCGGATCTGCAAACGGCGCTGCACGGCAAGGACATGCTGCCCCAGGCGGGGGAATACACCGCCACGGTCGTCGGTCGCGGCGTTGCGAAATTTCTCGACACATACGGGGTTGAATCGGGCGGGCTCGCGACATGGCTGGACGGGGTGGATGCGAACCGCAAGGCTCTCGACGACACGTCATCCGACCCTTTGCCGCCACGCCCGCCCACCTTTTGTACCGGCTGCCCCGAACGCCCGGTCTTTTCGGCGATGAAGCTGGTGAAGGAAGAACTGGGGCCGGTGCATGTCTCGGTCGATATCGGGTGTCATGCGCTGGCGACCTTCCCGCCATTCAGTCAGGGCCATTCGATCATCGGCTACGGCATGTCGCTTGCCGCCGCCTCTGCCGTGTCGGGCACGCAGGAAAAGCGCCCGTTCACGGTCATGGGCGATGGGGGGTTCTGGCATAACGGGCTGCTGACCGGTGTTGCCGGATCGGTGTTCAACCAGGACGACTCCGTCCTCATCGTCATGGACAATGGCTATTCCAGCGCGACGGGCGCTCAGGATCTACCGTCGAGCAAACCCAAGGACCTTGGGCGGGGCAAGGGCCTCAACATGGAAAAGGCGCTCAAGAGCATGGGCGTCAAATGGGTCAAGCGGGTCAACAATTACAAGGTGTCCACGCTGGTCAAGGTCTTGCGCGAAGCGCGGACAACGAAGGAAAAGGGCCTCAAGGTCATTCTGGCCGAAGGGGAATGCCAGCTTGCCCGCCAGCGCCGCCTGCGCCCGGCGATGGCCAAGGCCTTGTCGAAGGGCGACCGCGTGGTGCGCACGCGGTTCTGGGTCGACGAAGACACCTGCACCGGGGATCACAGTTGCATCCGGCTGTCGGGCTGTCCGTCGCTGACGATCAAGCCCAATCCCGATCCTTTGCGCACCGATCCGGTGGCGCATGTGAACAACGACTGCGTTGGGTGCGGGCTGTGCGGTGAGGTGAGCCATGCGGCCCAACTTTGCCCGTCCTTTGCGCAGATCGACATCATTCAGAACCCGACCGCGTGGGACAGGTTCATGCGCGGTCTGTCAGATCGCCTGATCGGTCTCTTTGGCGGCGCCGCCGGACCCGAACGCCAGACTGGGCGCACGCCGGACGGCGCCGGGGTGCCTGCGGAATGAACGTGATGACCGACATACAGCCCACGCGCCTTTTGATTGCCGCGATGGGCGGCGAGGGCGGCGGTGTCCTGGCCGGATGGCTGACCGAGGCCGCATTGGACGCGGGCCTTTGGGTACAGCGGACATCGGTGCCCGGCGTGGCGCAGCGCACCGGGGCCACCACATATTACCTTGAATTCATGCCCAAAACCGGCGCGGTAAAGCCGGTCATGGCGCTGCACCCCGCGCCCGGGCGGGTGGACGTGATGGTCGCGACAGAGCTTCTTGAAGCGATGCGCATGGTGAATGCCGGTTTTGTCACGCCGGACCGGACACAGCTTTTCGCCTCGCGCCACCGGACCTTCACGGTCGACGAAAAAAGCGCGATGGAAGATGGGCGTCTTGACGTCGAACCGATGGTCGCCACCTGCTGCGCATTTGCGGCCAAGGCCCTGATCCGGGACTTTTCCGAGATTGCGCAACGCGAGACCGCGCATCTCAACTCGGTCGTGATGGGGCTTCTGGCAGGGTCGGGCGCGCTGCCGATCCCCGAAGAAAGCTGCCGTGCCGCAATCAAGGCGGGCAAGCGCGCGTCCGATGCCAATTTGCGCGGGTTCGAGGCCGGGCTCGCGCTGGTGAAAGAGGCGGAAACGGTGCCTGATCTGCGCGGCGCGACCAAGGCCGCGCCCGCCCCGTCGGCGGCAAGTGATCCGCAGCCCGTGCTTCACGCCACGCCAGAGACCGAGTTTCTGCCGCCCGAGGTCGCCGGCCTTGCCGCCGAAGGCGTCCGGCGCTTGACCGACTTTCAGGATCGCGCCTATGCCGAACAATACCTCGCCCACCTGCGCCGCATCGCCGCCCACACCGCCGCCACGCCCGAGATGCTGGCCGCGCTGGCACGGCACATGGCGGTGCGCATGAGCTATGAAGACACGCACCGCGTCGCCGAACTCAAACTCCGGCAGGCGCGCCTGTCGCGCGTGCAAGCCGAGGCCAAGGCGCGACCGGGCGATATCGTGGATGTCATGGAATACATGAAGCCCGGCCCGGAAGAGGTGTTCGGGATGCTTCCCAGGAAGCTGGGCACCCGGCTGGTCGCCATGTCGCAGCGCCGGGGCTGGGGAAAGCTGTCGTTCCCGATGAAGGTGCGCACCACGCGGTTTTCCGGGTTCATCCGGCTGCGGTTCCTTGCGGCCGCGAAACGCTGGCGCCCCCGCAGCCTGCGCCATGCCGAAGAGATGGAATGGCTCGATGGGTGGCTTGGCCATGTAGAGCGTGCGCTTGAGCTTGCGCCGGACGCCGCCATCGAGATCGTTGAGACGGCGCGGCTGGTGCGGGGCTATGGCTCGACCTTCAAACGCGGCCTGCGCAACTGGCGGCTGATCGAGGCCGAGATGATCGCGCCCTGTCTGAACGGATCACTGCCCGCAAATATGCTGGCCGAAGGGGTGCTGCAGGCGCGCCTCGCGGCGGTCAAAGACCCCGAGAGCGCGGCGCTCGACACAGTCGTGGCGTCGTTTAGGGACGTGGCCTTGGCCAAGGCGAGTTGATGCGCATCGCTCATCGCAGTCAGGCAGGCCATCACCGCTTTACCGCAGGGCAGCTGCTGCCTAAAGAAGGCTGTCGGGTATCTTCTGCTCGGCCGCCGTGTTCGCGCGGCGGAAGTAGAGTGTGACCAGCGTCGACGTGATGACGATGAAAAGCGAATAAAGCGCCCCCACGGCCACGATGGATTGCTGCTGGTCCCCCGGGAAGGTCAGCACGATGATCGCAATCGCCAGCGGTGCGTTCTGGATGCCGGTTTCCAGCCCGACAGTGCGCGCGTTTCTTGGGTGCAGCCTCAGGATCTTGGCGAAGGTATAACCGATGAAAATGCCGAAAACGCCCAGCATGATGGCCGCGAAATAGGTCGACGCGTCCGTCGTCATCAGGAACTGCCAGTTCCGCGGCACCCAAGAAATCGCGATGAAGGCGATGAAGAAAAGCGCCAGCATCGACCCGAAGAACTCGGTCACCGCGCCGACATTGGCGCTGACCTTGCGCAGGATCATCCCGATCCCGACGGGCACAAGCAGGATCACCAGCGTCGCGATGATGTTTTCGCGCGGGATCTCAAGATCGAGGGCCGAGGCATAGATCAACAGCACAAGCGGGATCAGGATCACGCCGAAGACCGTCGAGGTCACCGTCATCAGAACCGACAGCGCCAGATTGCCCTTCGAGAAATAGGTAAAGATGTTCGACGTCGTCCCGCCCGGCATGCAGGACACGATCAAAAGCCCAAGGGCGATGGGTTCGGGCAGGCCAAGAAAGACCGCCATCAGGAACCCGATCAGCGGCATGAAGCCGTATTGCGACACCACCCCGATGGCCAGCCCCTGCGGCCGGCGCAATGCGAAATAGAAGTCCCGCGGGGTCAGCGACGCGCCCATCCCCAGCATGATCACAAAGATCATCGCCGCCAGAAGCGCCTGTTCGAAAGGTCCTACCATCGCTCGTTACTCTCCGCGCTCGGCGCGGCTCTCTTCGGCGCGCAGGTCTTTTCTGAGGATCTTGCCCACGTTCGATTTGGGCATCGTGTCGCGAAACTCGACGATCTTGGGCACCTTGTAGGCGGTCAGATGCGCCTTGCAGTGCGCGCGGATGTCAGCCTCGGTCACGCTTTTGTCCTTGAGCACCACAAAGGCTTTCACCGCCTCGCCGGTCGCCTCGCTTGGCACGCCGATCACCGCCGATTCCAGAATGCCGGGATGTGCGGCAAGCACATCCTCGATCTCGTTGGGATAGACGTTGAAGCCCGACACCACGACCATGTCCTTCTTGCGGTCCACGATCGAGAAATAGCCGTCGGCATCCATCACCCCGATATCGCCGGTCATGAACCAGCCGTCGCGCAGCACGTTCGCCGTCTCTTCGGGCTTGTTCCAGTACCCTGCCATGACCTGCGGCCCCTTGGCGGCGATCTCTCCACGCTCGCCCTGCGGCACCGGGTTGCCGTCGTCATCGACACAGCGCAACAGGGTCGATGGCACCGGCACGCCGATAGACCCTTCGCGCGTCTTGCCCAGCGGATTGAAGCTGAGCACTGGCGCAGTTTCGGTCAGGCCATAGCCCTGCAACAGGGGCTTGCCGGTGATCTCTTCCCACCGCCTCGCCACGGGCGTTTGCAGCGCCATCCCCCCGGCAGAGGCCAGCTTGAGGTGCTTGGGCGGGCTGTCGAGGAACCAGATCTCGTTCGACAGTCCGTTGAAAAGAGTGTTCACCCCGCTCATCCACGTGATGCGGTAGTTCTCGAAGGCCCGTTTGAGGTTCGACAGGGGGCGCGGGCTTGGGATCAGGATGTTGCGCGCGCCAAGCCAATAGAAGGCCAGCAGGTTCACCGTGAAGGCGAAGATATGGTACATCGGCAGCGCGGTCAGTGCAATCTCTTCGCCGCGCCTGAAGGCCGGGATCATCTCAAGCGATTGTTCCATGTTCAGGATCAGGTTGGCATGGGTCAGCATCGCGCCCTTGGCCACACCGGTCGTGCCGCCGGTATATTGCAGACAGGCGATGTCGCCGGGCTCGATATCGCGCCCATAGGCCGCCACTTCGATCCGGTCGCGGTCGCGATGCGCGCGCCCGGCCTCAAGCGCGTCGGGCAGTCGGATATGGGGCACCTCGATGGGCTTGACCGACCGGTCCCAGTGTTTCTGGACCAGCCCGATGATGCCGCGCGGCAGCGACGGCAGGAACTCGGCCACCCGCGTCACCACGATGTTCGGAATGGGGTGACCGCGCGTCGCCTCGGGGATCTTGTCGGCGAACATATCCACGATGACCAGCGCATGGGGCTCGGCATCGCGAAACTGCCGCGCCATTTCGTCGGCTGTATAAAGCGGATTGACGTTCACCAGAACGCAGCCTGCCTTGAGGATGCCAAAGGCGACAATCGGAAAGGCAAGGCCGTTGGGCATCTGCAACGCGACCCGGTCGCCCTTTGCCAGACCCGCCACTTCGCGCAGGTAGACGGCGAAGGCATCCGACATTTCCTCGACCTGATCGAAGCTTAGCGTGCCGTTCATGCCGTTGGGCATGCAGGCCGTAAAGGCGGGGGCCTTGCCATAGGTTTCGGAAACCGACCGGACAAGATCGCCCAACGTGCGATAGGACGCTGTGTCGATATCTGCGCGAATATCGGTGCCGTAAAACGCGGCCCAGGGGCGGTCGGTGCCTGTCATGTACTTCCTCTTCGCCGCGGTTGGGCCAGGTCAGGTTATTCAGCCTCTGCAAGGACCCGATCAGGAGTGCCGCGTCAAGACGGCAGGATGTGGAACGCGACGTTAAGGACTGCCCTCAAACAAGGGCGGTCACCCGCTTTTTCATTCCGCCGCGAGCTTGTCCTGTGTCCGCGTTTCGAAATCGCTTGCGTCATGGCGCTCGTGCAGTTGCAGGGCCGGGTCGCCCGAGGTCCGGTTGACCATGCGCCCGCGCAACGTTGCCGGGCGGGCATCGATCGCCTTGGCCCAGCGCTGCACGTTCTCATAACTTTCGACATCCAGGAACTCGCCCGCGTTGTACTGACGGCCCAGCGCGGTTTGCCCGTACCACGCCCAGATCGCGATATCGGCGATGGTGTATTCGTCGGCCACGATGAATTCCCGCCCCTCAAGCTGGCGGTCGAGCACATCGAGCTGTCGCTTGGTTTCCATCGCGTAGCGGTCGATCGGGTACTGCCACTTCTCGGGCGCATAGGCATAGAAATGACCAAAGCCGCCACCCAGGTAAGGTGCGCTGCCCATCTGCCAGAAAAGCCACGACAAAAGCTCTGCCCGGTTTTCCGGGGCAGAGGGCAGGAGCGCGCCGAATTTTTCCGCCAGATACAGCATGATCGCGCCGGATTCGAAGATGCGGGTCGGTTTCGGCGTGCTGTAATCGACCATCGCAGGGATTTTCGAGTTCGGGTTGATTTCGACAAATCCGCTGCCGAACTGGTCGCCGTCGTTGATGCGGATGAGCCACGCATCATATTCCGCGCCGGTGTGACCCGCGGCCAGAAGCTCTTCGAGCATGATCGTGATCTTCACGCCATTCGGGGTGCCCTGCGAATAAAGCTGAAGCGGGTGCTTGCCCACGGGAAGCTCTTTGTCATGGGTGGCCCCGGCGATGGGCCGGTTGGTGCTGGCGAATGTGCCGCCGTTTTCGCGTTCCCACGTCCAGACCTTCGGCGGCGTATAGGGGGTTTGGTCTTTCATCTGTGGGACATCCTTTGTCGTTAACCTGTTCGCATCGCTCATGTAGCCCGCGCTAAGGCCGATTTCCACCAGCCGGGGCTACACGGTTGCGCGATAGGACGGTCAGGCAGGTGGGGTGCGATACGTCTCAAGCCACCCAAGCGTGGCCTCGGTTGGCCCGCCGGGCTTGTATTCCGCGCCCAACGGTGCGTCATAGCCAAGGCCCGCGATCACCTCGAAAAGATGCCCGAAGGCAAGCTCTCCCTGATCGGGCGGGCCACGGTCGGGGACGCCGGCAAACTGGATATGGCCGATGATGGGCATCAGGTCGCGCAGCTTGTGGGTCAGATCGCCTTCCATCAGTTGCACATGGTAGCAATCGAACATCAACTTGAGATTGGGGGCGCCGACTTCTGAAATGATGTCAGCGGCTTGCGTGGTGGTCTTCAGGAAGTAACCCGGCGCATCATAGCGGTTCAGCGGCTCGATCAGAATGGTTTGGCCGCCTGCCTCCGCCGCCGCGCAGGCATAGCGCAGATTATCGACGAATGCCGCGTGGGCGGCGGCGCCTTCGGCAAAACCGGCCATAACGTGTATGTTCGCCGCCCCAATGGCCGTCGCATAGGACAGCGCTTCGTCGATCGCCGCGCGCGCTTCGTCGGCGCGGTCGGGCAGGGCGGCCAGCCCATTGTCACCCGCGCTCGGATCGCCCCGTCGCGTGTTCAGGCCCAGCATCGGCAGACCGGTTTCTTGCAATGCCTGCACCACGTCCGCTGGATCCTCGTCATAGGGCCAGTGGCATTCCACGGCATCAAAGCCCGCCTGTTTCGCGGCCCGGATCGCATCGGCCAAGGGCAGTTCGGACCAGAGGAAGCCCAGATTGGCGGAGAACCGGGTCATGTGTCCCACTCCACATCGAATTGCGTCACAAGATCGGTAATCTGCGCCTCGGTCAGCATCCGCGCGTCATAGCCGCGCATCAGGATGGCAAGCCGCGCGGTATCCTCAAGCTCTTCGATGGCATTGCAGGCGGCCTCGATATCCTTGCCCGCCACGACCGGCCCGTGATTGGCCAGCATCACCGCAGACCGCTTGCCCGCCAGCCCGCGCACCGCGTCGCCCATGGCTGGATCGCCGGGGCGGTAATAGGGCAAAAGCTTCACCCGCCCCAGCTTCATGATCGCATAAGGCGTGAAGGGCGGCAGGAAGTTGTCTTCATCGACCTCCGGCATCAGCGACCACGCGACCGAGTGGCAGGAATGCAGGTGCACGACCGCGCCCGCCGTACTGCGCGTGTCGTAAAACGCCGTATGCAGCGGCATTTCCTTTGTCGGCGGGTCGCCGGAGATCAGCTTACCCTTGGCATCGAAGCGCGACAATCGCGCAGGGTCGAGCCGACCAAAGCTTGTCCCGGTGGGCGAGACGAGCAGGCCGCCATCCTCGGTCCGGGCAGAGATATTGCCGGTGCTGCCGCCAGTCAGACCCCGGTCGAACATCGACCTCGCCAGGGTGCAGATCTGTTCGCGCAGGCGGTATTCGTGGCTCATGACGTCACCTCTTCAGCCGATCCTGCCAGAACCCGCGCGGCCTTGGCGAAATAATCCGTCGCGCCGAAATTCCCGGATTTGAGGGCGATCACAAGATCGGGCCCTGCGCGCAGTGCGGGCACGCCGGGGTCGATCTCGGGCCCGATCTCCAGCGTCGTGAGGCCCAGCCCCTCGACCACCGCGCCGGAGGTTTCGCCGCCTGCCGTCAGAATGCGCCGTGCGCCCTTGGCGCGCGCCTGCCGCGCGACCTCGGCAAAAAATCCTTCGATTGCCTCGGCTGCACGCTCGCGTCCGAACCGCTCTTGCACCGCGCGCACGACCTCCGGGTCGGCCGAGCTATAGGCCAGCGGCAGGCCGTCCTGATCCATCAGCCAGCCCGCGACCTCTTCCGCCGCGAGCCGCCCCTCGATCACATCCGCCGCC
>JABDPT010000062.1 GCA_013042605.1 Paracoccaceae bacterium | reverse complement strand
GTGCCTGCCTACATCCCTATCACTCAAGCGATGGCGAGTATCATTGATGAAACGCCTGACGATCGTCTCCTGATTTTGGTCAACGCATCTGGAGGCGCGCTGACAGAGCACAGAGCTTCGGAGGGGCTTCGGCAGTGGCGCGACAAGGCAGGCCTGCTACCAGATGTGATCGGGTACGGCTTGCGCCTCAATGACGCCAGAGGGACCGCAGCAACGCGCCTTCTGCGCGCCGGGCTATCTTTGGCACAGATTGCAGCCTGCATGGGCTGGTCGATCCGTACCGCAGCTCTGATGATCGAGCGTTACGCAAAGGTTTCACCAGAAGAAACCGACGTGGTTTTGGCAGCTTTGGCGGCGGCCAAGTGAACGCAAAAAGAACATCAATTGTAAAATGACATGTAAAATGGACTGCCCGCGTAGCGGGATGTCTGGGTTAAGTAATTGATTTTAAATGGAGGCGAGTACCGGAATCGAACCGGTGTACACGGATTTGCAATCCGCTGCGTAACCACTCCGCCAACTCGCCGAAGCCGGGCTTGGTGTAGTTGAGGGTTTGGGCTTGTTCAAGCCCGTTTCGCGATCAAAGAAGGGTTGTGAACCGGTCGGGAATGCGTGTCAGGATGCCGAGGTCCCCGGCGGTCGGATCAGGCGAGGGGCGGGGGCGTTTGGCCGGCGTGCCGTCGCCTTCCACGGGAAAGTCCCGCCGGGCGATGGCCTCGGCGGTGTCGTACGTTTCGGGCGTTTGGGCGGATGCTAGAGCCATGACCTCTTCGCGCGCCGCAACATGCTGTTTGAACGATTTGTGGAGTGTGTCGCCGCCGCGGGCGATGTGGCGCTCTGTGGCCAGCGCGCGGTCGCACAGGGCCAGGTGAAACAGGATGAAATGCGAACTCAGCCGGACCGGGCGGTTGATCAGGCGGTGCCCGCCACCGGCCCAATTGTTCCAACGAGAGATCACGAAGGGCTTCGTGTAAGAGCTTGAGACATAGCCGTGCCGACGTTGGCCCAGGACAGGTTGGCTGCGATCCAGTGGGCGGGTTTCCCTATCGACATGGATCATGTCGATGCCCAGCGCGTAGACATATCCTTCGGACGACGCCTCGGTCAGTGCGGTGGGCCACTCGAGGCCAGAGGCTGGGTCGATCGCAACATATTCATCCACGTCGCAGCGGATCACGAAATCATAGGATTTGCGAAGCTGATTGGCGCGGGCCGACAGTGCCTTTGCCGCCCAGCGGTCGTTTCGAATGCGCGCGCGCGGGGCGTCGGTCACGACCTCCACGGTCAATCCCGTCAGGTCCAGCTGGGGTGTCCAATCGTCGCCGTCGATGACGACGAACAGGTTCTCACGGCCAACAATCGCACCGTAATGGGCGATCCATTTTTCAAGGAAAAACCCCTCATGGCGCACATGCGTCAGCGCGCAGATCGGTTTCTTTGCCATTGCCCCGGTGCCTCGACCCTGCCTGGTCACTTTCGCCGCGACCCGTTTGGCGTTACCCTAAAAGGCGTGCCTGCCCGCGACAAGCCGCTGGACCATGCCGATGCATGCTGTCTCAGTTGCACGGCTTTGTGTTGCCGGTGACCATTATCTGTGGCAAGAATTGGAGAGAATCTGAACGAATGAGTTTAGCTGAATGACCGACTACGCCGCCCGACGCATAATGATGGTTGATACGCAGGTTCGCCCTTCGGATGTCACCAAGTTTCCGATCATCGAAGCCATGTTGACCGTCCCGCGCGAGGCATTCGTGCCTAGCGGACGTCGCGAGGCAGCATATGTCGGTGAAAATTTGGCTTTGGGTGGCGGGCGCGTCATGCTTGAACCACGCACGCTGGCCAAGATGCTGGATGCGCTTGATATTCAACCCGATGAGCTTGTTCTCGATATTGGGCCCGGTCTGGGGTACTCTTCCGCTGTCATCGCGCGTCTGGCCGAAGCTGTCGTCGCGGTCGAGGAAGACGAAGATCTTGCGTCCGAGGCGGAAACCGCGCTGTCCGAGGCAGGGGCCGACAATGTCGCCCTGGTTCAGGGCGCGCTGGCGAACGGGGCGGCCAAGCACGGTCCTTATGACGTGATCGTCGTCGAAGGGGCCGTGGAGGAGGTGCCGCAGGCCGTGATTGACCAACTCAAGGAAGGCGGCCGCGTTGCGGCGCTTTTCATGGAAGGGGCGCTGGGTGTTTGTCGGGTGGGTTACCGTATTGACGGTGCGGTGACCTGGCGCTTTGCTTTTAATGCTTCGGCCCCGGTTCTGCCCGGGTTCGAGAAACAAAAGAGTTTTGCTTTGTAGGGGGATAGTGACAATGCGCTCTGTTTTGAAACGCAACACGGGACTGTTGGCGGCGGCGGTGATTTCGCTGTCTTTTACGGCTCCGGCAAGCTGGGCGCAAAGCCTGACCGATACAATGATCGCCGCCTATAACAGCAGCGGCCTTATCGATCAGAACCGTGCCCTGTTGCGCGCGACCGATGAAGATGTCGCACAAGCCGTTGCCAGTCTGCGTCCAATTCTAAGCTGGGCGGCCGGGTCGACATATGCGGACCCTGCGCGCGGCGATGATATCAACAGCGCCGTGACGCTGTCGGCTGAGGTCTTGCTCTTTGATTTCGGGCGCTCACAGCTTTCGATCGATGCCGCCAAGGAAACGGTGCTCGCGACGCGCGAGCTCCTCAAGTCGGTCGAGCAGGACGTGCTCTTGCGCGCGGTGACGGCGTTTTTCAACGTCCGCCGCGAAACGGCGTTTCTGGGATTGCGCGAAAACAACGTGCGCCTGATCACACAACAGCTGCGTGCCGCACGGGATCGGTTCGAAGTGGGCGAAGTGACGCGCACCGATGTATCCATCGCCGAGGCCCGTCTCGCGGCGGCCCGTTCTGGCCTTGCCGCCGCTCAGGGCAGCCTGGCTCGCGCGATCGAAGAATATCGCAGCGTGACCGGCAACACCCCCCGACAGTTGCAGTCACCACCGGCGCCACCGGCAACGGCGGCCAATCTGCCGGCGGCCAAGGCTGTCGCATCCGACCGGCATCCGGACGTTCTGCGCGCACAGCGTGATGTCACGGTGGCGGAACTGGCCATCTTGATTTCCAGAGGTGCGATGCGGCCGCGTCTGACCGGCAATGCCGGTTTCACCGTCGATGACGATGGCGACGATGAGACCACGATCGGCCTTGCCATCGGCGGCCCGATCTATCAGGGCGGCGCGATCACGTCGGCGGTTCGGCAGGCGCAGGCCCGGCGGGATGCCTCACGCGGGGCGCTGCTGACGACGCAACGCACCGTTGAACAGAATGTGGGCAACGCCTGGGCCAACCTGAGCGTGGCGTCAGCCAGTGTTCAGGCGTCAGAACAAGAGGTGCGTGCAGCACGGCTTGCCTTGCGCGGTGCCCGGGAAGAATTCGACGTGGGCGCGCGGACGACGCTTGATGTGCTCGACCTCGAACAAGAGCTTCTGGACGCGGAAACGAGCAGGGTTTCGGCCCAGATCGACCGCAATCTTGCCGTGTACCAGCTTTTGTCTTCGATGGGTCTTCTCACGGTCGAGCATCTTGGTCTTGGCATCGCGACCTATGATCCGGCGGCCTATTACAAAGCCGTCGAAGGCGCACCGACGAGCTTCGTCAGTCCGCAGGGCAAAAAGCTGGACCGGGTGCTTCGCAGGATCGGCCAGAACTAGTCGAACGCTATTGGTTGTGTGATTGCCACGCGCAGGCTACCATCCCTGCCGGGGACGGGAGTGAGTCTTGATGTCGGAATATCGTTCGAAAAGCGAATCGGAATCGGTGTTGGCGTCTGTTCGCCGTCTTGTCGCGGCTGAACCACTGGGCATCGGACCGGCTGCGGCTGTCCGGTCTGAGCGGCTGCTTCTGACCCCTTCGCTTCGTGTTTCCGAAGAGACGTCGGGCCGGTCGGGCGAGATGACGATGACACTGGAACAGCGCATCGCCGAGCTTGAGGCAGCCGTGAGTGGAGAGCCCGGAGAATGGGAGCCCGACGGCAGTGAGGCCATCGACGAAGAAACCCCGCACCGTTTCGTGTTTCAGCACAGCCCGATCGAGATGCCACCCGAAGATGCCGTCATACTGTCCGAGCCGGCTGAGGCGATGGCAGAGCCGGAGGCCGAGCTTGCCGAGGAGCCGGAAGCCGAGCCGGAGCCTGAACCAGTAGCAGAACCCGAACCCGAACCGCAGCCGGAAGTATTCGAAGCATCGTCGGATGAAACGGTCTTCGACGCCGAAGCGGTGCCGGCCGCAGAAGACGTCTCCGACACAACAGACAAACCCCGCGGCGTTGAGATTGGCGAGGACATGGTCGTCGATGAGGATATGCTGCGCGATCTCGTGTCTGAAATCGTTCGCAGCGAGTTGCAGGGCGAACTTGGCGAACGCATCACCCGCAATGTGCGCAAGCTGGTGCGGCGTGAAATCCACCGTGCGATCATGACCCGTGACTTCGACTAGCCGATAGTCAGGGGGCCGGACTGAATACGCCCGCCCACCTGATTGTCGGCGCCGCCGCCTTTGCGCGGCCGGGCGCGCCATCGGTCACCCTGGGGGCGATCCTGGGCGCAGCGGCCCCGGACATTTCTCTTTATTTCATGGCGGGAACGGCGCTCTTTCTCATGGATGTGCCGCCCAATGTCGTTTTCGACGATTACTATTTCTCGGACGCATGGCAGCGGGTCTTTGCCGTCGACAACTCGTTTGTCGTTTGGGGGCTCGCGCTTTTCATCGCTCTGGCCCTGCGCCGTCCCGCGCTTGTCGCGTTCACCGGGGCGGCGCTCTTGCACCTCGCGTTCGACTTTCCGCTGCATCACGACGATGCCCGACCTCATTTCTGGCCCGTGACGGATTGGGTGTTCGAAAGCCCGATCAGTTATTGGGACCGCGGCCATTACGCTGGCATCGTCGGCCCGCTTGAAGCGGCCATGTGCGCCGGGCTTTGCGTGGTGTTGTGGCGACGGTTCGAAAGCGTCTTCGCCCGACTGGCCATTCTGGCGGGCGGGACACTGCAAATCGCGCCGGTCTTCTTGTGGGTGTTCATCTTCGACGGATAAACGGGCCAACTGGCTCGTTTGAAACAAAAAAACGCGCCCGGAGCGAGCGCGTTTTTCCTAGATTATCAGAGGTTTGCCGGTCAGGCGGCCTTGGCTTGTTCGGCGGCCTGGCGGCGTTCGCTTTCCTCGCGCGAGAGCGCGACAGATGTGCGGACACCCTTCGACACAAACTCCATCAACCCCGAGACAACGCGTTCGTTCGGGTCGATACCGGCACAGGTCAGAACCTCGCGCCCGTCGCGCGAACGCGCCCAGCGAGCGATCTGTTCAGGCCCATTGCCATATTTTTTGTCGTCGGCAATCGCATCGTCCAGAGCGGCCAGAACGACGG
>JABDPT010000055.1 GCA_013042605.1 Paracoccaceae bacterium | reverse complement strand
CCTGCACACCGGGCGAGCCGGTGAAGACCTGGGCCACGTCGAAGGGCTGGCTGAGGAAGCGCTGGATCTTCCGGGCCCGGGCCACGGTCAGCTTGTCCTCTTCCGAAAGCTCGTCCATGCCGAGAATGGCGATGATGTCCTGCAGCGACTTGTAGCGCTGAAGAATCTGCTGAACGTCCGAGGCGACCTTGTAGTGCTCTTCGCCCACAACCGCAGGGTCCATCAGGCGCGAGGTCGAATCGAGCGGGTCCACGGCCGGGTAGATGCCCAGCTCCGAAATGGCCCGGCTCAGAACGGTCGTAGCGTCGAGGTGGGCAAAGGTCGTGGCCGGTGCGGGGTCGGTAAGGTCATCCGCAGGCACGTACACGGCCTGGATCGACGTGATCGACCCCTGCTTGGTCGACGTGATGCGTTCCTGCATCGCGCCCATGTCGGTGGCCAGCGTCGGCTGATAGCCCACAGCCGAAGGGATCCGGCCCAGAAGGGCCGACACTTCCGAACCCGCCTGGGTGAAGCGGAAGATGTTGTCGACGAAGAACAGAACGTCCGTTCCCGACTGGTCCCGGAACTGCTCGGCCAGCGTCAGGCCGGTCAGCGCCACGCGGGCACGCGCCCCCGGAGGCTCGTTCATCTGGCCGTAAACAAGCGCCACCTGGCTTTCGCTGAGGTTGTCGGGCTTGATCACGTTGGATTCGATCATCTCGTGGTAAAGGTCGTTGCCTTCGCGGGTTCGCTCACCCACACCGGCAAAAACCGAATAGCCCGAGTGCACCTTGGCGATGTTGTTGATCAGTTCCATGATCAGAACCGTCTTGCCCACGCCCGCACCACCGAAAAGGCCGATCTTGCCGCCCTTCGCATAAGGGGCCAGCAGGTCGACAACCTTGATGCCGGTCACGAGGATCTCGGATTCGGTGGATTGCTCTTCAAAGGCCGGCGCCGGCTGGTGAATCGAGCGCCTTTCCTCGGCCTCGACCGGGCCGCCTTCGTCAACAGGCTCGCCCACGACGTTCAGGATGCGGCCCAGCGTGGCGTTGCCCACCGGCACCGTGATCGGGCCACCGGTGTCGGTCACTTCCTGACCGCGGACAAGCCCTTCCGAGCTGTCCATCGCGATGGTGCGCACGGTGTTCTCGCCAAGGTGCTGCGCCACTTCGAGCACAAGGCGGTTGCCGTTGTTGTCGGTTTCCAGGGCGTTCAGAATCTCGGGCAGATGGTCGCCGAACTGCACGTCGACGACGGCGCCGATCACCTGGGTGATTTTGCCTTTTGCGTTTGCCATGTTTTATGGTCTCCCGGGTTCCTCAGAGCGCCTCGGCGCCCGAAATAATTTCGATCAGTTCGTTTGTGATCACAGCCTGACGCGAGCGGTTGAACTCGATCGTCAGTCTTTCGATCATGTCACCCGCGTTGCGGGTGGCGTTGTCCATGGCGCTCATCCTTGCGCCCTGTTCCGAGGCCGCGTTTTCCAGCAGCGCGGCAAAGATTTGCGTGGCGACACCGCGCGGCAGCAGGTCGGCCAGGATCTCTTCTTCGCTCGGCTCATAGTCGTAAAGCGTGCTGGCACCCTCGTCCTCCGGGGCCTCGAAAGCCGCCGGAATGATCTGTTGCGCCGTCGGCTCCTGGCTGATGACCGAAACGAAGCGGTTAAAAAAGATCGTGGCGACATCAAATTCCTCGTCGTCGAACCGCGTCAGCAGGTCCTTGGCGATGTCGGCAGCATTGACATAGCCGATCCGCTTGACGTCGCTCAGATCGACATGGGCGATGAGGTGATCGCTATAGTCGCGGCGCAGCTGTTCACGCCCCTTCTTGCCCACGGTGATGATCTTCACCGTTTTGCCCGCCGCTTTCAGCTTGTCGACCTCAAGCTTGGCAAGCCGCACGATGGTCGAGTTGAAGCCGCCGCAGAGGCCGCGTTCGGACGTCATCACGACCAGCAGATGCACGTCGTCCTTGCCTGTGCCCGACAAAAGGCGCGGCGCGCTGTCCGATCCGCCGACCGAGGCCGCGAGCCCCCCCAGAACCGCGTTGAAGCGTTCGGTATAGGGGCGCGCCTGTTCGGCGGCATCCTGTGCCCGCCGCAGCTTCGCGGCGGCCACCATTTGCATGGCCTTGGTGATCTTCCGCGTCGACTTGACGCTTTCGATCCTGTTTTTCAGGTCTTTGAGGCTTGGCATCTCAAATGTCCCTCAGGCCGGTTCAGGAAAAGCCGGCGGCGAATTCGTCAATCGCGGCGCGGATCTTGTCTTCGGTATCACCCTTGATCTTGGGATCGTCGTTGGTGATGTGATCAAGCAGGTCCTGATGGCGGCCGCGCAGATGCGACAGAAGCCCGGTCTCGAACCGGCCGACGTCGCCGACGCCGATCTTGTCGAGGTAACCCTTGGTGCCCGCAAAGATCACACAGACAATTTCCGCGTTGGTCAGCGGCGAATATTGCGGCTGCTTCATCAGTTCGGTCAGGCGCGCGCCCCGGTTCAGAAGCTGCTGTGTGGCGGCGTCGAGGTCGGAACCGAACTGCGCAAAGGCCGCCATTTCGCGGTACTGTGCAAGTTCCAGTTTCACCGGACCGGCGACCGACTTCATCGCGTTGGTCTGGGCCGACGAGCCGACGCGCGACACCGAAAGACCGGTGTTCACTGCCGGGCGGATGCCCTGATAGAACAATTCGGTCTCAAGGAAGATCTGACCGTCGGTGATCGAGATCACGTTGGTCGGAATAAACGCCGACACGTCGCCGCCCTGGGTTTCGATGACCGGCAGCGCCGTCAGCGAGCCCGCGCCGTTGTCCTCGTTCAGCTTCGCCGACCGCTCCAGAAGCCGCGAGTGCAGGTAGAACACGTCTCCGGGGTAGGCTTCACGCCCGGGCGGACGACGCAGCAGCAGCGACATCTGACGATAGGCCACGGCCTGTTTTGACAGGTCATCATAGACGATCAGCGCATGGC
>JABDPT010000051.1 GCA_013042605.1 Paracoccaceae bacterium | reverse complement strand
TGGGGCAAGCTTCTCTTCGACAGCGTTGATCGCATGGTGCAATACCCCGAACGCGTGGTCTGGCCGGGCGTTCTGATCTCGCTCACAGTGCTGAGCGTGAATTACATCGGCGACGGGTTGCGCGACGCGCTTGACCCGCGCATCCGGGGACGGTGAGCGGCCACAATGCACCGCCCGGCGACACGCCGGGCAACGCCGACGAAACCTGAAACGCCATGAAGTCACTGCTCCAAACCCGCTGCGCCGAGATCGCGCGGTGGATCGAGCTGGAAACGTGAAATAAGAACGCCCGTTCCCCGTTGCGCGACGCCCATGGCACAGCGGGCCGCCGAGGCGCGCGGGCCATGGGACCGCTTCCCGCATGACAGCCGAATTCGGAACAATACACACCTGAACTCCGCCAAAGAGACGCTATTTGTTCTTGATAATACGGCGATTCCCCCCGAAATGCAGAACGTTGTCCCGATTGGAGCCATCCCATGTTCGAATCCTTGGGTTTTGAAACCCTGACCGCCCCGCAAGCCGCCGTCTGGCTTGGGCTCGTCCTCGGCCTCGCCTTCGGCGCGCTCGCCGAGGTGACCCGTTTCTGCCTGCGCCGCGCCGTGGTCGGCCCCATTGGCGAACGCCGCAGCGCGGCTGCTGTCTGGCTCACCGCACTGGCTACGGCCGTGATCGGTACGCAAGCCGCCGTGCTCTCGGGCGTGATCGACTTCTCCGACCACCGCTTTTTCGCCGCCGACCTGCCGGTGCTCGCCATCGTCGCGGGCGGGCTTCTCTTCGGCGCGGGCATGGTCCTGACGCGCGGCTGTGTCTCGCGCCTCACCGTGCTTTCTGCCTCCGGCAACCTGCGCGCGATCTTCGTCCTGCTTGTCTTCGCGATCACCGCACACGCCACGCTCAAGGGCGTGCTGGCGCCGCTGCGCACGACGCTTGGCTCGGTCACCCTGCCGCTGGGTGAGGCCGCGTCGCTGGCCACCCTGCCCTTCGGCAGCGCGCTCTTGCCCGCCGTGATCGTCGTGCTCGCCCTCGCCGTGGCCCTGAAATCCGGCGCAAGGCCCCTGCACCTCGCGCTCGCCGCCCTGCTCGGCCTGCTCGTCCCCGCAGGCTGGGTCGGCACCGGGTTCGTGCTCTATGACGACTTCGACCCCGTCGCCCTGCAAAGCCTGTCCTTCACGGCCCCCGCCGCGGACACGCTGTTCTGGACCATCGCCTCCACCTCGATCCCCGCCAATTTCGGCACGGGGCTCATCGGCGGCACGCTGGCCGGCGCCGCGATCCTCGCGCTGATCTCCGGCCGCTTCCAGTGGCAAAGCTTCGAGGGTTCCGCCCAAACCGGGCGCTACGCGTTGGGCGCGTCGATGATGGGCGTGGGCGGTGTTCTGGCGGGCGGCTGCACGGTCGGCGCGGGACTTGCCGGGGTGCCTACACTCTCGGCCGCGGCCCTGCTGGCACTCGCCGCTATCGTGGGGGGCGGCTACGGCATGGGCCGGGCGCTTGAACCGCGTGGCCAGACGCCCACGGCCATGCCCGCCGAATAGCGCGCTATTCCACCGTTTTCCGGATCCGCCGGACGAGCCACCAGACCCCCAGAATGACCAGCGGCGTCACCGCCGCGGTCAGCACGATCTTGGAGATGCCGACCTCGCTGCCCACCGGGCCCAGCACGTAAATCGCGAGGTTCACGGCGTAATAGCTGATCGCCACCACGCTCAGCCCCTCGACCGTGCGCTGCAACCGCAACTGCAGGTCCGCGCGCCGGTCCATGCTTTCCAGAAGCGCCTGGTTCTGGGCCGAGCGTTCCACATCCACCCGCGTCCGCAGCAGGTTGCCCGCCCGCATCGCCCGCTCGGCCATGGCGCGCATCCGGCTTTCGGTCGATTTCACCGTGCGCATCGCCGGATCGAACCGGCGCATCATGAACTCGCTGAAGGTCTGCCGCCCCTCGAAGCGTTCCTCGCGCAACACGTCGATGCGCTGATGCACCAGCCGCTCATAGGCCCCCGTCGCCCCGAACCGAAACGAGGTCTGCGCCAGCATGTTCTCAAGCTCTGACGAGATCTCAAGCAGCCCCTTCAACGTCGCGTCCGCCGGTGTCACCTCGCCGCTCATCTGGCCCATCAGCGTGGTCAGCTCGCCATCCAGCGCCCCCATGCGCGGCCCCAGCGCACGCACCCGCGCCAGCCCCAGCATCGACATCGACTTGTAGGTCTCGATCTCGCACAGCCGCTGCACGACCCGCCCGACGCGCCGCGCCCCGGTATCGGGCCGCACGAAGACGGCAAAGCGCATATGCCCCGCCGGATCGATCCGGAAATCCCCGGCAATGATCGCGGTGTCATCCAGCACATGGCTCACCGCAAGGCTTTCGGGCACGAACCAGTCCGACAGCTTGTCGGTGATGCCCGCGTCACCCTCCTGCATCTCCACCCGGATCAGGGCCGAGGTGATGCGCTTGCCCGGCGCCGCATCCAGCCAATCGGCGGGAAAGACATCGAAGGTCTGCGCCTCGAACGGGCGGTCGGCCACGCCATCGCCAAAGATCGTGTAGGTGACGAACTCGGTATGGCTTTCCCATTTCAACTGGTACTTGCCGATCTGCCCGAACCAATGCGTGGCCCCCGGCGTGGGGTGGCTCGCCCCGAACCGGTCCAGCAAGTCGATCAGATGCGCCCGGTCAAGCTCGCGGTCGCGCGCGGCCGCGTCATGGGGCTGCTTGATCGCGAGATAAGCGGCCCGGCACGGCGGCTCAAGCGCCGGAAACGGCCGCGCGTGCAGCTCGTTGGCCATCTTGTAGCGCAGCGGATGATCTTCGAATTGCGTCATGCCCGATCTTTCATCTTTGCGGGGAACCTAGCCGGATTCATCGCGCTGTAAACAAAAAACGCAAAGATTGCAGCAGGTTATCCGTGTACCATTGTGTACCGCCCGCCCCCGGAAACGCCCCTAAACCCTTCTTCTGGCGAAAAATATCCCCGCCGGCGGCCCCGCGTCGCCGCAGGCGGCGCAAAACATCATGCGCGCCGCAAGGCGCTCAATTCATCACCAGCCCACGAAAAACCCCTCCCTGATCGCTCAGGAAGGGGCAAGGTGGAACACGACGGTTTTTTAATCGATCTTGGGCAGCAAACTGTCCAGCGAAGCTTTCGCGTCGCCATAGAACATCCGTGTGTTGTCTTTGTAGAAGAGCGGGTTTTCGATCCCGGAATAGCCCGTGCCCTGCCCACGCTTCGAAACGAAGACCTGTTTCGCCTTCCATACTTCCAAAACGGGCATCCCTGCAATAGGGCTGTTGGGGTCGTCCTGCGCGGCGGGGTTCACGATGTCGTTCGATCCGATGACGATGGCCACATCCGTGTCCGGGAAATCATCGTTGATCTCGTCCATCTCCAGCACGATGTCGTAAGGAACGCGCGCTTCGGCCAGAAGCACGTTCATGTGCCCCGGCAGGCGCCCGGCGACGGGGTGGATGGCGAACCGCACCTCCTTGCCCTGCGCGCGCAGCTTGCGGGTCAGCTCGCTCACCGATTGCTGAGCCTGCGCCACCGCCATGCCATAGCCCGGCACGATGACCACGCTGTCAGCCTCGTTCAGTGCCGCGGCAACCCCTTCGGCATCGATGGCGACCATCTCGCCCTCGACCGCCATGGCCGGGCCCGACGCGCCGCCGAAGCCGCCCAGGATCACGCTAACGAACTGCCGGTTCATCGCCTTGCACATGATGTAGGACAGGATCGCACCGGACGACCCGACAAGCGCGCCCACCACGATCAGCAGGTCATTGCCAAGGCTGAAGCCGATGGCCGCCGCCGCCCAGCCCGAATAGCTGTTCAGCATCGACACCACGACGGGCATATCCGCCCCGCCGATACCCATGATCAGGTGATAGCCGATGAAAAGCGCCAGCAGCGTCAGCAGAACCAGCGTCCAGCTGCCCGACCCGCCAAGGTAAAGCGCTGCGAAAAGCAGCGACCCGAGGGCCGCGGCGGCGTTGAGCATATGGCCGCCCGGCAATTGCCTGGCCGCGCTGTCGACCTTGCCCGCCAGCTTGCCATAGGCGATGACCGACCCGGTGAAGGTCACGGCACCGATCCAGATGCCCAGCACCAGCTCGACCCGCAAAATGGTGATCTCGACCGAGGTCTTCTTGGCGATAAGCTGGCCGAAGGACGACAGCCCGTCATTGACCTCTTTGGGCAGGCCGATGGCGCTATAGCCATCCGGCCCGACCGCACCCAGAAGCTGGTTGTTGTCGAGATAGAGATTGGCAATCGTGTTGATCATCAGGTCGGCGTTGAAGCCCACGAACACCGCCGCAAGGCCCACCAGCGAATGCATGATGGCCACAAGCTCGGGCATCTGGGTCATCTGCAC
>JABDPT010000049.1 GCA_013042605.1 Paracoccaceae bacterium | reverse complement strand
CCCACAAGCGTGCCCGCCTCAAGGGCGGAAAGCGACGGAACAGTCGGCGACACGAACGCATCGCGCACATCCTCGCGCGGCAGATAGGTGTCGAGGACAAGGCCGGCAGGCTGTTCGACCGGCATGTCCTTCATCGAATGTACGGCGATGTCGATCTTGCCGGCCAACATGTCGTCTTCGATCTCGCGCGTGAAAAGCCCCTTGCCGCCGATCTCTTTCAAGGGGCGATCCAGCACCTTGTCGCCGGTGGTCTTGATCACGACGATCTCGAACGCATCCTCGGGCAGATCGAAAGCCTCCGACAGACGGCGGCGCGTCTCGTAAGCCTGGGCAAGTGCAAGCGGCGAGCCACGGGTGCCGATGCGGAAAGGGGAAGCGGGGGACGGAAGATCAAGAGCCATGAGCGCATGAATAGCTGCGTCATACTCTGCTGACAACTCTGACTGTCTTGACATTTGGACACAGGCAACCGACGACCTAACAACGTGAATCTGCGGGGAAAACGATGGCGGAAACCAAGAAGCTGATGCGCGCGCTGGCCGGGGAAACCCAGGCCGTGCCACCGATCTGGATGATGCGGCAGGCCGGGCGCTATCTGCCGGAATATCGCGCCACCCGCGCACAAGCCGGTGATTTCCTGTCGCTGTGCTATAATTCCGACCTTGCCGCCGAGGTCACGCTTCAACCGATCCGCCGCTATGGCTTCGATGCCGCGATCCTTTTTGCCGACATCCTGCTGATCCCGGATGCCCTTGGCGCTGACCTGTGGTTTGTCACCGGCGAAGGCCCGCGCTTGTCGACGATCACGGCTCAGGCAGAATTCGACATCCTCAAGGGCCCCGACGACATCCACGATCATCTTGCCCCTATCTACGAAACCCTGCGCATCCTCAAAGGCGAACTACCATCCGAAACCGCCCTTATCGGCTTTGCCGGCGCCCCTTGGACAGTTGCCACCTACATGATCGCCGGGCGCGGCACGCCCGACCAGGGCCCCGCGCATGCGCTGAAAACCATGAACACAGAGCTTTTCGATGCGCTGATGGAGCGCCTCACGCTTGCTACCATCGAATACCTGTCAAAACAGATCGACGCCGGCGCGGAAGTCGTGAAGATCTTCGATAGCTGGGCCGGGTCGCTGAAAGGCGACGATTTCCAGCGCTACGCCCTGGAACCTGCCCGACAGATCATTGCCGCCCTCAAGGCCCGGCACCCCGACACGCCGATCATCGCCTTCCCCCGCGAGGCGGGCGACAACTATATCGGCTTCGCCAAGGCCACGGGCGCCGATTGCGTGGCCGTCGACAATTCGGTCAGCCCCGAATGGGCCGCCGAACACGTACAGGTCGATGGGTGCGTGCAAGGCAACCTTGCCTCGTCCCACATGGTCACCGGCGGTCAGGCGCTGATCGATGAAACCCGCCGCTTGGTCAAAGCCTTCTCGGGGGGGCCGCATATCTTCAATCTGGGCCACGGGATCACCCCGGATGCCGACCCCGAAAACGTGCAGTTGATGATCGACACGGTGCGGGAAGGCTAGCGTCCCGCGGCACCGACGGGAGCCTCCGGCGGGAATATTTACGGCCAGAAGACGGGGCGGGCGCGCGCCCTAGACCAGGGCCAGTACGCCGAGGTAAAGGCCGGTCTCGCTCACCTGCTGCACAGCGCCAAGGCAGTCGCCGGTATACCCGCCAAGACGGCGTTCGAAAACGCGGCGCATGGCGACATGGCCGAGGACAAGGCCGAGCAGGGCAGCGGCGGCCACCTGCCCCCCCGCGATCAGCGCAAGGGGTATAAGGGCCGCGACGCCAAACGCCACCGCCAGCAAGAGGCCGGATGTGCCGCGAGCGATGGGTTTACCGGTGCCGTGGTCGCGCACGTATTCCGAGGTCGCGATGACAAGAACCGAAGAGGTGCGGCTGGCGGCATGGCCCGCGATCAGAACCGCTGGCAGAAGCGCGGGCGCGATCCCTGACAAGGCGGCGACCTTGACCGCGAGCAAGAGGCCCAGACCTGCCGCGCCATAGGTTCCGAGGCGGCTGTCGCGCATGATCTCGAGCGCGCGTTCACGGGTCACCGCACCGCCCAGCCCGTCGCAGCAATCGGCAAAGCCATCCTCGTGGAATGCGC
This sequence comes from Paracoccaceae bacterium, assembly GCA_013042605.1. GTDB lineage: Bacteria > Pseudomonadota > Alphaproteobacteria > Rhodobacterales > Rhodobacteraceae > JABDPT01. The sequence goes on along the minus strand of JABDPT010000049.1, from coordinate 32,669 downwards.
CGGTGGCGATTATCCCCGCAGCGGTTGAAAGCAGAACCGGAACAAGCGCGCCATCAAAGATCTTAGCGGCGAGCAGAAAGACCAATGCGGCAATCGCCCCCACGACCGCACCGACGGCGGGGTACCAGCGTGGCGTCGCTTCCATCCGCGCCTCGCTATATCCCGGATCGGCGGGCACCGGAAGTCGCGTCAGAAACTGCACCGCAAGCAGGAAGATCACCCACTCTTCAGCGAACCGGGCCCTCATGCCTTGCCGCTCACGCCCGCGCTGTCGAAGCTGGCCATGTCGCAAAGCATCGCGGCGGCCGCCTGTACCAGCGGCCAGCAAAGAAGCGCGCCCGTCCCCTCGCCCAGCCGCATGTCCAAATGCAGAAGCGGGCGCACATCGATGGCGTCGCAAAGCCGCGTGTGGCCGGGTTCGGCCGAGAGATGCGCGAAAATCATCGCGCGTTCGCATCCCGGCGCGAACTCCATCGCACAGGCCGCCGCGACCGTGGCGATGAAGCCATCGACGATGACAAGCTGGCCCTGTTCGGCGGCCGCCGCCATCGCCCCCGCCATCATCGCGATCTCGAATCCGCCATATTCGGCAAGGGCAACGCGCGCTTCCAACCGGTCCTCGGTGCGCGCCGCCGCGCGGTTCAAAACGTCGGCCTTTGCCTCCAGCCCGGCATCGTCAAGCCCGGTGCCGCGCCCGACGTAATCTGCGACCGGAACCCCGGTCAGTTTGGCCGCGACCAGCGCCGCAGAGGAGGTGTTGCCGATACCCATTTCGCCGAAGGACGCGGCATCACTTGTGCCGTCGCCTGCGATAAGCGCCCCGGCGTCAATCGCGCGCGCGCAGTCATCGGCTGTCATTGCCGGGCCGGTCAGGGCGTTGGCCGTGCCCGCGCCGATGCGCGCGTCGATCAGCCCTTTGAGCCCAAGCGGAACTCCTGCAATACCGGCATCGACGACGGCAAGATCGACACCGAACCGGCGCGCAAAGACATTGGCCGCCGCGCCGCCCGCCAGAAAGTTCTTCACCATCTCGCGGGTAACAGCTTGCGGATAGGCCGACACGCCTTCCGCAGCGATCCCGTGATCGGCGGCAAAGATGACATGGCGGCAGGTTTCGGCGCGCGGGGTCAGGCTGTGCTGCACGCGCGCCAGAACCGCGGCGACCTCTTCGATCCGGCCCAGCGCGCCCTGCGGCTTGGTCTTTCCATCGAGCGTGGCCTGAAGTGCCGCGTCAAACGCCAGATCAGGGCCGGTCACGTCAGACCCACTTGGCCAGCGGCGGCAGGCTCATCAGCACCGCATTGGCATCATGCCCGGTCTCGAGCCCGAACTTCGTGCCGCGGTCGTAAACAAGGTTGTATTCGGCATAAAGGCCGCGATGGACAAGCTGTGCGTCCTTGTCGGCGTCGGTCCAGGGCGTGTTTCGGCGCTTTTCGGTGATCGGCAGGAAGGCGGGCAGGAAGGCGCGGCCTACGTCCTGGGTAAAGGCGAAATCAGCCTCCCAATCGCCGGTGTTGTGATCATCGTAGAAGATACCGCCGACCCCGCGCGCGCGACCCCGGTGCGGAACGAAGAAATACTCATCCGCCCAAGCCTTGTAGCGGTCGTAGTAGTCGGGGTAGTGCCGGTCGCAATGCTCTTTCTGAACGGCATGAAAATGCGCTGTGTCTTCGTCGTATTCGATGCACGGGTTCAGGTCGGAGCCGCCGCCGAACCACCACGCGCCCGGCGTCCAGAACATCCGTGTGTTCATGTGAACGGCGGGGGAATGCGGGTTTTGCATATGGGCGACAAGGCTGATGCCGCTGGCCCAGAAACGGGGGTCGTCTTCCATGCCCGGTACGCCACGCGCGGCCATCGCCTTTTGCGCGCGCTCGCCCAGCTTGCCATAGACGGTCGAGACGTTGACGCCGACCTTTTCGAAGACGCGGCCCCCGCGCATCACGCTCATCAAACCGCCGCCGGCATCCGACCCGTCATCTGACGCGCGCTTGGTTTCACTGACCTCGAAACGGCCCGCGGCCTGGTCGGCGAAGGGCCCCTTGGTCTGGGTATCTTCCAGTCCCTCGAACGCCGCCACGATATCGTCGCGCAACTGCCGGAACCACGCCGATGCGCGTGCTTTGCGGTCATCGAATACATCCGTCATCTTCATCTCACTTCGCTTTGCTTGACGATCTGCTAACAGCTTTGGGGCACGCTCGCCATATCCTGACGTGGCGCTTTAGTGCTTCTGCGACACTCTGCTAAGATCGGCCCGTTCCCGCATTGTGAGGTTTCATGATTCGTCTCTTTTTGATCGCCCCGCTGCTGCTTTTGACGGCCTGTGCGACACCCGAACAGCGCTGCATCGCTGACGCGACCGAGGATTTGCGCGTGGTAAACAGGCTTATCGCCGAAACCCGCGCCAATCTTGAGCGTGGCTATGCGATCGAGAAAGAGCCGGATACATCCATCGGAATATCCTTTTGTGCCGGAAACCGGGGGCGCGCGGTTCTGTGTACGCAGCGTGAAACGGAATATCGCGACAGGCCCGTGGCGTTCGATCGCGCAGCCGAGGAGCGCAAGCTTGCCGATCTGGAAGCCAAGCGTCTTGAGCTTGAAGTGCGCACGCGCCGCGATCTGAAGGCGTGTGACGCTCTGGCTTAATGCGCCGGCGCAACCACGGCATCGACAAGCGTGCGCCCGCCATCGACGGTCAGGATCTGACCGGTCATGAACGCGGAGCCGTCTGACGCCAGAAACTGCGCGACTTCGCCAAGTTCAGCCGCGCTCGCGATCCGCGACAGAGGCGTGTGGTCGATGATCTGTTCACGGAAATCGCCGTTTTCCTTGAGCGCGCCCTGAAGCGAGGCACTCATGACGCTGCCGAAAGCCACGGCGTTGACGCGAATGCGATGCTCGGCCAACGCCACCGCCATCGAGCGGGTCATCTGATCAAGCGCCGCCGAACTGACCGAATAGGCCAGCAGTTCAGGTTGCGTGCGCCGCGCGGCGATAGATGACAGGTTGATGATCGACCCGACCGGTCCTTCGGTCTGACCGTCTTTTTCGGCCTGTGCGATCATGCGGCGGGCGAAAAGCTGGGTGAGGCGCAGAGATGTGATCAGGTTCTGGTTCAAAAGCTGGGTCACCGCGTCATCATCGGGGTTCAGCGGATCGGCCGCCAGCATCTGACGACTGGCATTGACCAGAATATCCACGCGATCGAACGCATCGATCGTCGCGGACAAAAGGTTCGCAATCGTCAGCTTCTGGCGAAGGTCGCCGGCGAAATAGCGCGTGTTGCTATCATCACCGGCCGCATCGCCCAGTTCGGCGACAAGCTTCTTTTCGTCCATATCGGCGAACATCACATTCGCCTCGCGGTCGGCGAAATGGCGGGCAATCGCCAGCCCCACGCCATTGGCCGCCCCTGTGACAACGGCGGTCTTGCCTGCGATTGAAAAGGACATGGGCTGTCTCCTATCCGCGCGGCCTGCGGGGCCGGGACGCGTGGTAAACCTTAAACGCGGGGTCGTTTCTGACCTCACGCAGTTCCGTGAAGGCTGCGGTCAGCGTCTTTTCATAGGGCAAATGGCGGTTTGCCACCAGCCAGAGCTGCCCAAAAGGTGCCAATACCCGCGCCGCCGCCGCGATGAAACCCGCGCCCAGCGCCGGGTCTGCCGCGCGCGATGTGTGAAACGGCGGGTTGGTGATGACGGCATCAAGCCGCGTTTCGGGGACGAATCCGGCAACATCGGCCCAATGAAACCGCGCCCGGTCATCGGTTATATTGCGGCGCGCGCATTCAAGCGCTCGATGATCCGCCTCGATCACATCAAGGCTTGTGACGCCGTCCCGCTCTAGAATGGCGCGCGAAAGAAACCCCCAGCCGGCACCGAAATCAGCCACTCTCGCCGGTAGTCGCGCGGGCAAGAGGTCGGCAAGCACCGCCGAACCCCGGTCAACCTTGTCGGCTGAAAACACACCAACCCGTGTGACGAACCCGGGCGCAGGGTGCAGGTCCCCGGGGTCTGCCCAGCTTGCAAAATCGCCGCCGGGTGCAATTGAAAAGAGCTTGCCGTGGTGTTTGGACAGGACGCCCGATACATCTGCGACACGGCGGGCATCGCGAAGGACGCTTTCAATACCGTCGGTCTTTTGTCCGTCGACGATGACCGGCCCGCGTGAGACGGCCACTGCTTGGGCAATCACCGCCCGCGCTTCGGCCTTGGAGCGGGGCAGAAACACCACTGACGCGGCAACTTGTTCGGGCACCTGAGGCCCCGCTTCCCATCCCGCCGCGCGCAAGGCCGCGACATCGGGCCAGAACCGCTGCACCACATGCACATCGCGCCCGCGCAGAGAGGACAGATCGCTGTTCGCGCGCGCACCGAAAACCGCCACCGGCCCGTCAGGCAGCACAGCCAAGCCATCGCCCAGCGCAAGGTCCAGTCGTGTCGGGGTCATGTCGGTCAGGGCCTGCGCCCTATTCCTTTTCCATGGTGCATTGCAGCGGATGCTGATGCCGGCGTGCGAAATCCATCACCTGGCTGACCTTGGTTTCCGCGATCTCGTGCGAAAAGACGCCAACCACCGCGACGCCCTTCTTGTGAACCGTCAGCATCAGTTCGAAGGACTGCGCGTGGGTCATGCCAAAGAACCGCTCGAGCACGTGCACGACGAATTCCATCGGCGTGAAGTCGTCATTGAGAAGCAGCACCTTGTAAAGCGGCGGTCGCTGCGTCTTTGTCTTCGTCTCAAGCACGACACTGGCATCACCGTCGTTACCGCCGGGTTTGTCGTTTTCGGACATCTTCAGAAGATATGACATGGATGTCGGTTTCGCTGCCTGAGGACTTGTTGGGATAGAGCCGACAATATAATCGCTGATGCTGCTGTGAAAAGGGTTAACAACACGAAATGCCCGGACAGGTGCCATGATCACGACCATCGGCTTTGATGCCGACGACACGCTTTGGCAGAACGAACAGTTCTTTCGCATGACCCAGGAGCGGTTTGCCGCACTTCTGGGAGACTTCGTCGAGAGGGATCTCTTGTATGAGAGGCTGCTGGAAGCGGAAGAGCGCAACCTCGGGCAATACGGATTTGGCATCAAGGGGTTCGTGCTGTCGATGATCGAAACCGCCCTCGACGTCACCGAGGACCGCGTGCCTGCAAGCGTGATTCGCGCCCTGATCGATGCAGGACAAGAGATGCTTCAGCACCCGATCGAGCTTATGCCCCATGCGCGGGCGGCCGTTGAAGCGCTGGCCCCGCACCACACGCTGTTGCTTATAACAAAAGGCGATCTTCTGGATCAGGAACGCAAACTTGCGCAATCGGGGCTGGGTGAGTTGTTCGATGGGGTCGAGATCGTGTCGCACAAGACTGTCGCCACCTATACCGAGATTTTCGGACGTGCCGGGCCCGGACCGGCGGCGTCGATGATGGTCGGCAACTCGCTTCGGTCGGACGTGGTTCCGGCGATCGAGGCGGGGGCGTGGGGCGTTTTCGTGCCCCACGAACACACATGGGCGCTTGAGCATGACGACGCGCCCGAAGGCCATACCCGGTTTCGAGAGCTTGAGACGCTTGAAGGGCTGGCTGATTTGGTGGCCGGGATTACGACAGAATAGCATATATTGTGTGCTTTATGCCAGAAACCACAAAATGTTGACAGGTCAATAAACTTCTACGGAACTTGTTGAATTTAGACGGTTTTCCGATGGAATCCGCTGTGCTAGGTTAACCCTAACAATGACGGACCGGACAAAGATCCGGCCGCAGAGGCAGAAAAAGGCAGGCGTTCGTGGCAACCGTATCGGGGCAGTGTGCCCGCGTATTCCCGTTCCTATTCCTGATCCTGATGCTTGCGTTCGCACCGCTTGGCGCGCAGGCGGCACCCTATGCGGCGATGGTCATCGACGCGCGCTCGGGCGAGGTGCTGCATTCACGCAATGCCGACACCCGGCTGCACCCCGCATCGCTTACCAAGATGATGACGCTTTATGTCGCGTTCGAAGCGGTCGAACGCGGGCAGATTTCCCTTGATACAAAGGTGAAAATCTCGAAAAAGGCCGCCGCCGAACCGCCCTCGAAACTGGGCCTGCGGGCGGGTCAGAAGATTGCGCTGCGCTATCTCATTCGCGCTGCAGCGGTAAAATCGGCCAATGACGCCGCCACCGCAATCGCCGAGGCCATCGAAGGGTCGGAAGCCGGCTTTGCCCGCCGCATGAATCGCACAGCCAAGGCGCTTGGCATGAACCGCACCACGTTCAAGAACGCCCACGGCCTGACCGAAAGCGGGCACCTGTCGACGGCGCGCGACATGACGACGATGGGCCGGCGGCTGTTCTACGACTATCCGGAGTATTACAACCTCTTTTCCCGCAAAAGCACCGATGCCGGTCTGAAACAGGTGAACAACACCAACCGCCGCCTGTTAGGCGCCTATCGTGGCGCGGACGGGATCAAGACGGGCTATACCCGCGCGGCTGGTTTCAACCTCGTCGCCTCGGCCGAACGCGGGCAGGAACGGATCATCGCGACCGTCTTTGGTGGACGGTCCACCGCAACGCGCAACGCGCGGGTGGCCGAACTGCTCGATATGGGGTTCCGCCGCGCGCCAAGCCGTGTCGCCGTGCGCAAACCGGCAAAACCGGTCTATCCGCCGGCCGAGGGCGCCCCGGCTGGAAAGACCGTGCGCACGGTTCTGGCGGTCGCAAAAAGCCCGCGCCCGACGGCACGCCCGGGCGCAGAACCGGATGCCGCCGTGCTGGTCGCGCTGCAGGAAAACATCTCTCAGACACTGGCCCTGGTCGATCTCGAAGAAGACGCCAAGGCCCCGATCGTCGATCTGAACCAACAGGTGGCCACCCTTATCCCCGACCGCGCCCCACGCCCCCGGCCCGCCGAGGCGGTGATGACCGGTGCGGCCAAGGCCGCGACCGCGCCTGCGCCCGACCCCGATGCGGTCGAGGTGGTGACCCGCCTCTCAACCTCGGGCGGGCGCCATTTCGGCATCAACGTGGGCCGCTTCGGCTCGCGCCATCAGGCCGAGCGTGTGCTGTTGCAGACAGCTTTGCTTGAGCTTGGAACGCTGGACGAGGCCCTGCGCAAGGTCGTCAAACGGTCGGGTGGATTCGATGCGAACTTCGTCGGACTAAGCGCCGATGAGGCAGAGCTTGCCTGCCGCCGCCTGACCGCCCGCAATGTCGAATGTGCACCGATCGGGCCGACCTAAGGTCGTTCAGGCGACGTTATCCCCAACCAGATCGAACGCCGCGGCCATCAACTCGCGCGTATAGGCCTCTTTCGGCGCATCGAAGATCTGATCCGCCGGGCCTTCTTCGACGATGTCGCCGCGCTTCATCACCATCACCTTATGGGCCAGCGCGCGCACGACTTTCAGATCATGGCTGATAAAGAGATAGGCAAGCTGGTGCCGCCGCTGCAACTCGCGCAGCAGCTCCACGATCTGGACCTGCACCGTCATATCCAGCGCCGAGGTCGGCTCATCGAGGACAAGAAGCCTTGGCCGCAGGATCATCGCCCGCGCAATCGCGATGCGCTGTCGCTGGCCACCGGAAAACTCGTGCGGATACCGGTGCATCGTCGTCGGATCGAGCCCCACCTCGGTCATGATCTCGGCCACCATCTCGCGTTCATGGCGGCCCGCCTCGGTGCCATGCACCGACAGTCCTTCGGCGATGATCTCTTCAATGCTCATCCGCGGGCTGAGCGAGCCATACGGATCCTGAAACACGATCTGCATGTCACGCCGCAAGGGGCGCAACTGGCGCGACCTCCAGCCCTGAATGTCCTGACCCAGAAACACCACCGGGCCGTCCGACGAAATCAGCCGCATGATGGCCAGCGCCAGCGTCGTCTTGCCCGAACCGCTTTCGCCGACGATGCCCACCGTTTCGCCCGCGCGCACCGACAAGCTTGCGGCGTTCACCGCCTTCACATGCCCCACCGTCCGCTTCAACAAACCGCTTTGGATCGGGAACCAGATCCGCAACCGATCGGTTGATGCGATCTCTTCGGCTTCCGTTGGCACAGGGTCGGGCAAGCCAGCGGTTTCGGCACTTAGAAGCTTGATCGTATAGGGATGCTGCGGGTTGGCGAAAATCTCGGACGTCGGCCCGGTTTCAACAATTTCCCCGTCCTTCATCACACAGACCCGGTCGGCGATCTTGCGCACGATCCCGAGGTCGTGGGTGATGAAAAGCATGCTCATCCCCTCGGCCTCTTTCAGATCGGCCAGAAGCGCGAGGATCTGCGCCTGAATGGTGACATCGAGCGCCGTCGTCGGCTCGTCCGCGATCAGCAGGTCGGGCCCGTTGGCCAGCGCCATTGCGATCATCACACGCTGCCGCTGCCCGCCGGAAAGCTGGTGCGGATAGGCGCCCAGACGCGATTCCGGGTCTTGAATGCCCACCTTGTGCAACAGCTCCAGCACCCGCGCGCGCGCCGCATCACCCACCAGCCCCTGGTGCAACGCGATGCTTTCGACAAGCTGCTTTTCCAGCGTGTGCAGCGGGTTGAGCGAGGTCATCGGCTCTTGGAAGATAAAGCTGATGTCATTGCCGCGCACATCGCGCAGCCGCGCCTCGTTGGCGCCCACCATCTCTTCGCCGTTATAGGTGATCGACCCGGCAATCCGCGCGCTGTCGCCCAGAAGCGACACCGTCGACAGCGCCGTGACCGACTTGCCCGATCCGCTCTCGCCGACCAGCGCCACCGTCTCGCCCCGCCCGACCTCGAAGGAAACGCCCTTGACGGCCAGCGTTTCCGCCCCGTCCTGCCGGAAGCCGACGCTTAGCCCCGACACGGTGAGAAGCGCATCGCTCATTGAAACGTCTTTCTCGGATCAAAGGCATCGCGCACGCCTTCAAAGATGAAGACAAGAAGCGACAGCATGATTGCGAAGGTGAAGAACGCGGTAAAGGCCAGCCAGGGCGCCTGCAGGTTCTGCTTGGCTTGCAAGGTCAGCTCGCCCAGCGACGGCGCGGAAGACGGCAGGCCGAAACCAAGAAAGTCCAGTGACGCCAAAGTCGCGATCGTACCGGTGATGATGAACGGCAAAAGCGTGAGCGTCGCGACCATCGCGTTGGGCAGCATGTGACGGAACATGATCGTCCAGTTCGACACGCCCAGCGCACGGGCCGCCCGCACATATTCGAAATTCCGCGCCCGCAGAAACTCGGCCCGGACCACGCCGACAAGGGCGGGCCAGCCAAAGAGCGCGGTCAGGAACACAAGAAGCCAGAAACTTCGCCCCAATATCGCGAACATGATGATGATGATGTAGAGCGACGGGGTCGACACCCAGATCTCGATGAACCGCTGAAAGATCAGGTCGAGCCAGCCACCGAAAAAGCCTTGGACCGCGCCCGCGACGATGCCGATGACGCTGGCGATTACCGTTACGATCAGGGTGAAGAGGATCGACAGCCGGAACCCGTAGATCACACGTGCGGCCACGTCACGCGCGGTGTCGTCGGTGCCCAGAATGTGTTTGCTGTCCGGGGCCGACGGGGCCGATCCTTCGATATCGTTGATCGTGTTGTAGGAATACGGAATGGGTGGCCAGATCATCCACCCCTTCTCGATATCCGCGCCATCGACCACGCCGTCTTCGGCATCGGCAAGAATGCCTTCGGGGTCGTCGAAACAGGTCTCAAGCCCGCCCGAGACGATAAGGCATTGTACCTCGACATCGCCGTAGACCGCCTCGGTGCGCAGATCGCCGCCAAAAGCGGTTTCGGGGTAGAAATTGAACAGCGGCATATGAAGTTCGCCGCGATAGCTGACCGCGATGGGTTTGTCGTTGGCTATGAACTCGGCCATCAGCGACAGCCCGAAGATCACCGCGAAAATCCAAAGCGACCAGAGCGCGCGGCGGTTGCGTTTGAAATTCCGCCACCTGCGCTGGTTCAGCGGGGAAAGCGAGAAAAAGCCGCGCTTGGGCGCGGGCGGCACCAACGGCTTGGGCGCGACGGGATCGGGCTGAGGTTCGGCGACCGCCATGCTCAACTCTCCCGCGTTTCAAAGTCGATGCGTGGGTCGATGAAAACGTACATCAGGTCCGACAGGATGCCGACGACAAGGCCAACGAGGCCGAAGAAGAAGAGCGTGCCGAAGATCACCGGATAATCCCGCGCCACCGCGGCCTCGAACCCAAGTCGTCCCAGGCCGTCAAGCGAGAAGATCGTCTCGATGATCAGCGAACCGCCGAAGAACACCCCGATGAACACCGCCGGGAAGCCCGCGATCACGATCAGCATCGCATTGCGGAAGATGTGGCCGTAAAGTACCCGGCCCTCCGAAAGACCCTTGGCCTTGGCGGTGATGACATACTGCTTCTTGATCTCATCGAGAAAGCTGTTCTTGGTCAGCAGGGTCAGCGTGGCGAAGGCTGAAATGGTCGAGGCGAGCACCGGCAGCGTGATGTGCCAGAAATAATCGGCAGCCTTGCCCAGCATCGACAGTTCGTCGAAATTGTCCGAGGTCAGGCCGCGCAGCGGGAAGACCTGCCAATAGGACCCGCCCGCGAACAGGACCAGCAGCAGGATCGCGAAGAGGAACCCGGGGATCGCGTAGGCCACGATGATCATGCCGGATGTCCAGGTATCGAAGGGCGATCCGTCCTTGACCGCCTTGCGGATGCCCAGCGGGATCGACACCAGATAGGCGATGACCGTCGACCACAGGCCAAGCGTGATCGACACCGGCATCTTTTCCAGCACCAGATCGACAACGCTGATCGACCGGAAATAGCTCTCTCCGAAATCGAAGCGGATGTAGTTCCACATCATGTTCAGGAACCGCTCAAGCGGCGGTTTGTCGAACCCGAATTCGGCTTCGAGCTGGGCGATGAATTCAGGCGGAAGGCCCCGCGCTCCGACATAGCCGCTGTCGCCGGTGTTGTTATCAAGCGCCTCGCTGCCGCCGCCCGCGATCCCCTCGAACACATCGCCGCCGCCTTCAAGCTGGGCAATGATCTGTTCGATCGGCCCGCCCGGCACGAACTGGGTCAGCGTGAAGTTGATGATCATAATGCCAAGAAGCGTCGGGATCACCAACAAAAGCCGTCTGAGGATATATGCGCCCATTGCCTGCTCCGACCCGCCCCTTTAGTTGATCGCGCCGGCCTCGCGCAGGGCTTGGGCCTTGTCTTCGTTGTACCACCAGAAATCCAACTCGCCGCGCGAAAACGCGGGAAGCGGTTCGGGATACTCGAACATATCGTAATATGCGACCGTGTGCACGTCCTTGAACCACTGCGGCACCCAGAAAAGCTTGGCGCGCAGCACACGGTCGAGGACGCGCACACCGGTCTGCATCTCTTCGCGGTTCTCGGCAGCCACGATCACATCGATCAGCCGATCCACCGCCGGGTCGCTTAGCCCCATCAAATTGCGCGTGCTTTCATCCATTGCCTCGGACCCGAACCATTGCTTCAGTCCGGTCGACGGCTCGAACCCAAGATTGAAGCTGTGGGTCGCCATGTCGTAATCATAATTCCGCTCGCGGTCAGTGGCCTGCGACGGGTCGACCCGGTCAAGTTTTGCCTGAATGCCCAGCCGCTGAAGGTTCTGCACATAGGGGTTGATGATCCGGTCAAAGGCGGGCGAGCTTTCCAGGAATTCCACGGTCAGAAGCTGCCCGTTCTTGCGGCGCATCCCGTCATCGCCAACTTCCCAACCAGCCTCGTCCAGAAGTGCCGAGGCGCGGCGCAGGTTGCGGCGGTCAAGCTGGCGGTTGCCGGATGGCGGCGGCATGCGCACCTCATCGGTCAGAATGCTCTCATCCAAAAGCCCCTCCGCCACCAGCGGTTCCAGCAGTGCCAACTCGGCCTCGTTCGGAACGCCCGTCGCCTCAAGATCGCTGTTGCCCCAGAACGACGTGATCCGCTCATAAAGCCCGTAGAACAGCGTCTCGTTCGACCATTCGAAGTTGAACATCAGACCGATAGCTTCGCGCACGCGCGGGTCCTGAAACTTCTCGCGCCGCAGGTTGAAGACAAAGGATTGCCCCGAAGAGATATTGCCGTCCGGCAATTCCTCGACCTTCACCCAGCCGTTGTCCACAGCCGGAAAATTATAGGACGTCGCCCATTCCTTCGACGAGATTTCGTTACGGAAGGTATAGGCCCCGGATTTGAACGCCTCGAAAGCTGCCGAGCTATCCGCGAAATACTCGACCCGGATCTTGTCGAAGTTCCCGCGCCCGACATTGATGGGCAGGTCCGCCCCCCAGTAATCGGGGTTGCGCTCATAGACGATCCGGCGGTTCACGTCATAGCTTTCAAGCTGGTATTGCCCGGTTCCGAGGATCGGGACGAGCGAGCTTTCATCAAGCCGCGCACCGGTTTCCTCGAACCACGATTCCGAAAACGCCGGGAAGATGCCCGCCAGTTCGATCACGTCGCGGCGCGGCGCTTCGGGCGTGAAGTTGAACTTCACCCGGTGGTCGCCCAGCACTTCGACGCTTTCGATCTGCGCGCCGAAAGCCGCGCGGAAGGACGGCAGGCCCTGTTCCATGAAGAGCTCGAAGGCGAACTTGATGTCCGATGCCATGAACGGACGGCCATCCGAAAACCGCACTTCGGGCCGCAAGTTGAAGATCACCCAATCCTTGCTTTCGGGGTATTCCATTGTCGTGCACAGCAGGCAGTAGGACGCGTTGATGTCATCGGCCACCGTCGTCAAAATCGACTCGTGCCCCACGGTCGACAACGCCCCGGCCCGTCCCTTGCGGGTATAGTTGTTGAAGCTGTCGAACGTACCTTGCGCCCATTGCGAAATCTCGCCGCCCTTGGGGGCCTCGGGGTTCACATAGTCGAGATGCGGGAAATCGGCGGGGTATTTCAGATCACCGAAGGTCGAATACCCGTGCGAGACGATGATATCGCCCTCGGCCTTCGCCGCGCTCCAGGCCAGCATCGCGGCAATCGTACCTGCGGCCAGTCCGGCCCACCGAATGACCGGAACGGTCCCGCTTGCGGCCTTCGCCTTGGAAATGGGGTATCGCGCCATCTGATCCTCCGTCACGCCGGCTTCCTGCACTGCTGTCGTTAGAATTTAGGCTAATTACCGCAATGTCGACTATTCAAGGCGATAATCGCTGACGATTTGGTGATTGTATGCTGCAAAATGCAAAAGGCCCCGCACCTGCGTGCCGGGGCCTTCGCGTTTCCTACGGCAGATGCCGATTAATTGAACGTCGCGAGATAGGCGATCAGGTTCGCGCGGTCTTCGATATCGCGCATTCCGTTATACGCCATCTTGGTGCCCGGCGTGTATTCACGCGGGTTCTCAAGGAAGAGCTGAAGGTTTTCCGGGGTCCATTCACCCTCTTGCGAAGCCATCGCCTCGGAATAGGCATAGCCCTGCGCAGCGCCCTTGGCCCGTCCGACCACGCCCGTGAGGTAAGGCCCCGTGCCGTTCTTTCCGGCCTCAAGCGCATGGCACGACCGGCAGGCCCGCCACAGGTTTTCGCCGTCCTCGGCACTTGCCGATGCAAAGATCGGGCCGAAATCGACCTCTTCGACAACGTTCTCCGCGCCTTGGTCTTCTTCGCCGGTGTCGATCGAATAGGCTTGCTCAGCATGTTTGCCGTGGCCGCCCACGTGATACAGACCTTCCGCCGCCCATTTTCCCAAAAGCAGCACAAGAAATGCGGCGCAGATCGAGCCCACTGCTTTGGTTACGGTCATTGTGTCGAACATGTCGCGTCCTGCCTCGTCCCAGTGTCGGCGCTATCTACCCGCTTCCCCTTGGGGCTTTCAAGGGATATGAGGCGCGACCAAAAGGCCCACGGGCGCAAACGGCATTCGGAACACATGGCACAGAAAATCGCCTTTCAGGGAGAACCCGGCGCCTATTCGCATCAGGCCTGCCGCGAAACCTATCCCGACCATCAGGCCGTGGCCTGCCGCACGTTCGAGGATGTGATCGACACCGTACGCGGGGGCGAGGCGGATCTTGCCATGCTGCCGGTTGAAAACTCGACCTATGGCCGCGTGGCCGACATTCACCACCTTCTGCCCGAAAGCGGGCTGCACATCATCGCCGAAGCCTTTGTACGCGTGCACATCAACCTTCTGGCGGTGCCGGGCACGACCCTTGATCAGGTGAAATCCGCGATGAGCCACACGGTTCTTCTGGGTCAGTGCCGCGATTTCCTGCGCGAAAACGGGATTCACGGCATCACCGGCGCAGATACCGCCGGGTCGGCCAAGATCATCGCCGAACATGGGCAACCTGCCGAAGCCGCACTGGCGTCGGAACTTGCGGGCGAGATCTATGGCCTCGACGTGCTGGCCCGCCATATCGAAGACCACGACAAGAACACCACGCGATTCCTGATCATGGCGCGCGAACCCGACTTCTCGCGCCGCGGCGATACCACCCCGATCACGTCCTTCGTTTTCCGCGTCCGGAATATTCCGGCAGCTCTTTACAAGGCGATGGGCGGTTTCGCCACAAACGGCGTGAACATGACCAAGCTGGAAAGCTACATGGTCGGCGGGTCTTTCACCGCGACGCAGTTCTACGCCGATATCGAAGGCCATCCTGACGATCACAACGTCCAGCTTGCCTTGGAAGAACTGGCCTATTTCACGTCATCCATGACGATACTGGGCGTCTATCCCAGTGATCGCGGCCGCAGCTAGGCGTTGGCCCGCCGTGCTGCATCCTGCGCATAGGCGTGGACCATATCGCCGAATTGACGGGCAAGGCGAGCCTTGGCGATTTGCAGCGATTGCACCAGCAACCGGTCGCGAAACGTGTTTGCCCTAAGGGTCATCGCCACCCGCAACCGCGTGGTGCTGCGCGATAGCGCGGTCATCTGGGCAAGGATTTCGCAATTCAGACCGCCAGAGACCGCCGTCATCGTCACGTCCGAAGGGGGCGCCCAGCCGACAAGATCACAGGTGATATCATGCTGCTGCGACCGCCAGCCCATCTCGGCCTGCCACGACATGCCCGGCCCCGGCTCGGGCTGCGTATCGACGCGGATGATCTGAATGCCACGCCGCAGGATCTGCCCTTCGAGATAGTCGAAATCGGCCACGGCCGAAAAAGCCGCCTCAAGCGGTGCATCCATATCTTTACGGCTTGAAAACTTCATGCTTGCCCCGTGTCCTCACCGCCCAGACTGCGCTCAATCCAATCGGTCCGCAAGCCATCGGCCGATCAGAAAGTTCGCAATAGACCCCTTGCGCGCGGCCGTCATGCCGCCATCGCGCCCGGCATAAACCTCGGTCATCCGCTCGCGCGACACCCAAAGCGCGTCATCGAGTTCAACGGGATCAAGCGTGATTTCGCGGGTCTGGGCCACGCCATGGCACCCGATCATGAGCGACGACGGAAACGGCCAGGGCTGCGAGGCTAGGTAACCGACCTCGCCCACGGTTATTCCAGCCTCTTCGAACACCTCGCGCCGCACGGCTGCTTCAATCGTTTCGCCCGGCTCCACAAATCCGGCAAGAAGCGAATACATCCCCTCGGGCCAATGCGGCGACCGGCCCACCAGCACGTCGTTGCCTTGGGTGATCAGCATGATCACGACCGGGTCCGTCCGGGGGAAATGATGACCGCCACAGGCCGGGCACGTCCGTTGCCATCCGGCTTGCGATACCTCCGACCCGGCGCCGCAACGCGCACAAAATCCGTGCGTCTCGTGCCAGCCGAGAATCGCCTTGGCCGTTGCCGCCAATTCGGCGGTTCTGGGCGACAGAAGCGACAAGACCCCGCGCAGTTCGGCAAACGCATGATCTCCGCGCAGGTCTGGATGCCGCTGCTCGCTCAGATCGACAAAGGCCCCGACGGTGTCGGGCACCTCTTCGGGTTCCCAATCAGAGATATCGATGGCAAAGCGCGGACCCGCGTCTTCAAGGCCAAGGAACACTGCCGCTTCATTGGCACTGTCCA
The DNA here is from genome assembly GCA_013042605.1 of Paracoccaceae bacterium. GTDB lineage: Bacteria > Pseudomonadota > Alphaproteobacteria > Rhodobacterales > Rhodobacteraceae > JABDPT01. The sequence continues at coordinate 16,737 of JABDPT010000049.1, read as the reverse complement.
GCACCGCGTGCCCCACTGGCAACCACCCTAACGCCTTATCTTCGCTAACGAAAAGCGGTTTGCCACGCCAGATCGGCAGCACCCGCGCCGCCGGATCGGCCCACAAGGCCGCCACCTTTTCCGCGTCCGCCCGAACTTCGCCGGCACGGTTAAGCCCGGACCCGCCAAAGGTCACTTCTTCCGCAAATCTCATCACTACCCCATCGCCTTGCGAGACCTTTGCCACAGCCCGGGCGGCAAAAGCAATCGCCCCACGCAACACACAACTTTTAATTGAGTATTTTACATAGCAAGCAATTTATACGATAAACCGCCATTGATCTTCTCCCATAACAAGGCTGCGCCCCGTGCTACTCTCGCTTCATAAAACTGAGTCGCCAGGGAGCTTCCAATGCCTACCAAAGCCAGATTTCCTATGAGCCGCCGATCCTTTCTTGCCACCAGCGCCGGCGCAACGATCACCATGCTGCACCCGTTCTCGGTACGCGCCGCCGCCGGTCAGGCCCACTTGCGCCTGATGGAGACGACCGACCTGCACGTGCATGTTTTCCCGTATGACTACTACGGCGACCGGCCCGTCGATACCGTCGGCTTGGCCCGCACCGCCGCGCATATTGCCGACATTCGGTCAGAGGCCACGAACTCCATGCTTCTGGACAACGGCGATTTCCTTCAGGGCAACCCGATGGGTGATTACATCGCCTATGAACGCGGCATGAAGGAAGGGGACATGCACCCTGTCATCACCGCGATGAACACCGTGGGTTTCGATGCCTCGACACTTGGCAACCACGAGTTTAACTACGGGCTCGATTTCCTGATGAAGTCGCTCGCCGGGGCCGACTTCCCGGTGATCTCGGCCAATGTGGTGAAAGAAGAGGGCGCGACGCCGACCGCCGACACAACGCTGGTCAAACCCTACGTCATCCTCGACCGCATGCTGACCGACGGCGCGGGCGCCACCCATCCGATCCGCATCGGTCTTATCGGCTTCGTACCGCCGCAGATCATGAACTGGGACCGCAAGCACCTCGAAGGCAACGTGACCGCCCGCGATATCGTGAAAACGGCGCAGGCCTACGTCCCGCAGATGAAGGAAGAAGGCGCGGACATCATCATCGCGCTGTCGCATTCCGGGATCGGCGCCTCTGACTGGACCGACGGGATGGAAAATGCCAGCGCACCATTGGCCCGCACCGATGGGATCGATGCGCTGATGACCGGGCACAGCCACCTTGTCTTCCCGTCTTCCGCCTACGACGGGCGCGACGGGATCGACATCACCAACGGGACGGTCCACGGAAAACCTGCCGTGATGGGCGGCTTCTGGGGGTCGCACCTTGGCGTGATCGACCTGATGCTGGAACGCGACGGGTCCGAATGGCGCGTCGTTACGCACGAGGTCGAAACACGCCCCATCTCGCGCCGGAACGAAGACCGCTCGATCACGGCGCTTGTCGAAAGCGATGCCGAGGTGCTCGCCTCGGTGCAGAACGTGCATGATGAAACACTGGCCTATGTGCGCCGCGCGGTCGGCAAGACCGCCGCCCCGCTGCACAGCTACTTCGCCCTGGTCGCCGACGACCCGTCGGTGCAAATCGTCTCAATCGCGCAGAAATGGTACGTCAGCGAAATGATGAAGGGCACCGAGTACGAAGGTCTGCCCATCCTTTCGGCGGCCGCACCCTTCAAGGCCGGTGGCCGCGGTGGGCCGGAATACTTCACGGACGTCCCCGCCGGGGACGTGGCGATCAAGAACGTCGCCGACCTCTACCTCTATCCCAACACCGTGCGCGCGGTGAAGGTGACGGGCGCGCAGGTACGCGACTGGCTTGAACGTTCTGCCGGCATGTTCAATCAGGTCGAGCCGGGGAAATCCGATCAGGTCCTGCTCAACCCCGCTTTCCCAAGCTATAATTTCGACGTGATCGACGGGGTCAGCTATCAGATCGACCTCAGCCAGCCGTCCAAGTTCGGGCCGAAGGGCGAGCCGCTGAACATGGACGCCAACCGGATCAAGAACCTGACCTATGACGGCCAGCCGGTGACCGATGACATGGAGTTCGTGATCGCCACCAACAACTACCGCGCTAGCGGCGGCGGCGATTTCCCGGGGGCGAAGGGCGATACGATCATCTTCGAAGCGCCCGATACCAACCGCGACGTCATCGTGCGCTATATCGTGGAACAGGGTACGATCGACCCCAAGGCCGACGCAAACTGGACCTTCGCGCCCCTGCCCGGCACCTCGGTGCTCTTCGACACCGGCCCGGCGGCCGAGGCTTATGTCGATGACGTGAAAGGCGTGACGATCGAACCGGCGGGCGAAGGGCCTGACGGTTTTGCACGGTTCCGCATTTCGCTTTGATGAATGCCCCCCTGCGCGCTGGCTCAGCTGGCGCGCGGGTCAAGGGGACTGCATTGCGAACACTACGGATATTCACTGGATGTCCGTAGTTTTCGCCTTGGCCTTTTATGCAGCTTGATCAAACTGAACTTCGCCGTTGTGCAAGAAACATAACTTGTCGAAGACAGACAGGTTGAGTGGGTTCGGCAGCCTGATATCCGACACTTCGGGCATGGATCTGCCACTCAAGTCGAATGAGCGGTCTACTTGTGAGATCACGGCGCAAATCGCACCGCTGGCCTTTGTGTATTTTCGTAGCGAACTGATCTGATCCTCAAGGCTCGGGTTGCTGCGCTTCTGATCGAGAAGTTGAAGGTAGTCGACCACGATCATCGCCGGTTCATCACAACGCTCAACGCGGCTGATGATGAAATCCGCAGATACCTCGTCTGATGTTTCGACGACCATGGCGTTTTGGTCAGGGACTTCGTCGATGCCCAGAGCAGAGAGCCGATCTCTCGACATCGCGCTCATGGTAGTCGAGCGTAAAGAAAAAGCCCTTTCGGCCAAGTTGTTGGGCCTTCCATGCCAATTCGAGCCCAAGCAACGTCTTGCCCTGACCGGGTCTTGCGCCAAGAAGGATCAGGTGCCCGGGTTCAACTCGCGACAAGACGGCCGCAGCCGGTGTCTGCATCGGCGATGCCGATGCAAGGTGGCTCCAGCTTTGGAAACCTTCTTCGACGGCGGTTCGATCAAGTGCTTTGTGCAAAGGGATGCCTTGCTGGCGCGCCAGAAGCCTGGCGTGTCGTTTCAGCCGATAGATTGGAGCGGATAGGCGCATTTGCGTTCCTCCTCTTTCGAGCCGTTTTCGCAACCCCTCCTTATGCGCGCGCCCGAATGAGACAGGTCGAAATCTGCGTCGCTCCGCATGCCAGATGCTTCCCGAATGGAGGGCGGAGGCCCGAGCTAGGCCTTCAGGAAACCTAGTCCGAACGGAGACCCAATTGCAACTTGGGAAGGCTGCCCCTCCGCCCAAAAACCCGGCACCCAACGGCGTATTTGACGCTTTTCTGATCAAACGCGCCGGACCGGCGCTTGCATTTCCGCGCCGACCTCGCCCTACTGTCTGGCAGACGGCAGAAACGCCGCGCAAAACCTGTGGGGAGATACCAATGTTTCTAAGATCACTCGCCGTGATGGCCGCCATGGCCACCGGCAGCGCCGCAATGGCGCAAACCGCCGTGCCCTTCGCGCTTGACTGGAAGTTCGAGGGCCCCTCCGCGCCCTATTTCGCGGCTATCGACAACGGCCATTTCGAAGCCAATGGGCTGACCGTCGAAATCACCGCGGGCCAGGGCTCGCTCGACGCGATCCCGAAGGTCGCCACCGGCGCCTTTCCCGTGGGCTTTGCCGACATCAACTCGCTGATCAAGTTCCTCGACCAGAACCCCGGCGCGCCTGTCACCGCCGTGATGATGATCTACGACAAGCCGCCGTTCGCCGTCGTGGGCCGCAAGTCGCTTGGCATCGAGGCTCCCGCCGATCTGCAAGGCAAGATCCTCGGCGCGCCGCCCCCCGATGGCGCCTGGGCGCAGTTCCCGGCCTTCGCGACCGCCAACAATCTCGACATGTCGACGATCACGGTGGAACCGGTGGGCTTCCCGACACGTGAGCCGATGCTCGCCGAAGGAAAGGTCGATGCGATCACCGGCTTTTCCTTCTCGTCCTACCTCAACCTCGTGCGCCTAGGCGTGCCGGAAGAGGATATCTCGACCATCCTGATGGCCGATCACGGGCTTGAGCTTTACGGCAACGCGATCATCGTCAACACCGACTACGCGGCTGAAAACCCCGAGATCATCAAGGGCTTCCTTACCGCGGTTGCTGCCGGCTGGACCGACGCCATCGCCGATCCGGCAGGTGCCACCGCCAGCCTGATGGAGCGCAACCCCGCCGCCGACGCGGCCCTTGAACAGCGCCGGTTGCAACTGTCCATCGACGCCAATGTGGTCACCGATTACACCACCGCCAACGGCATGGGCATGATCGATGACGGCCGCATGGCCCGCGCATTGGTACAACTCGCCGAAACATACGAGTTCCAGAACCCGCCGGATTCATCGCTCTATTTCACCGATGTCTACCTGCCTGAAGGCGGCTTCAAACTGAACTGACCGGACACCGGCGCGGGCCTGTCCGCGCCGGACCTTTCGCCTCCGGCGGGGATATTTGACGCCAGAAGAAACAAGGGACAACCGCGCCCCTTCTTCTGGCCGGAAATATCCCCGCCGGAGGCAGAAAACCTCTTATGGCAAGGCGTACATGACCCAGCCCCTCATCGACATCAAAGGCGTGACCCATGCCTATCAGACCCAAAGCGGGCCCTTGCCGGTTCTCGATAACCTCAACGTCTCGGTCCCCGAGGGCGGGTTCGCCGCCGTGGTCGGGCCGTCGGGCTGCGGAAAGTCCACGCTAACACGCCTGATTGCCGGGCTGATGAAGCCCGACACCGGCGAGGTCTGGCTGCATGGCGAGCGTGTGAAAGGGCCGCGCTCGACCGTTGGCATGGCCTTCCAAAACCCGGTGCTGCTGGAATGGCGCTCGATCCTGAAGAACGTGCTCTTACCGCTTGAGATCGTCCCCACCAAGCTTTCCAAGAAAGAGGCCGAAGACCGGGCGCGCCATCTGCTCGAACTGGTCGGGCTCGACGGGTTCGAAGACAAGCGCCCGTCCGAGCTTTCGGGCGGCATGCGCCAGCGCGCCTCGCTGTGTCGCGCGCTGATCCATCAGCCCGAAGTTCTGATCCTTGATGAACCCTTCGGCGCGCTTGATGCCTTCACCCGTGAAGACCTTTGGCAGATCATGCACCGCGTGAAGGAAGAAGAACCGTTCACCGGTGTTCTGATCACCCATGACTTGCGTGAATCGGTCTTTCTGGCCGACGAGGTCATCGTGCTGTCCGGGCGTCCCGCGACCACGCAATACCGGCTCAAGGTGCCGATGGACGGACCGCGCGACCTCGAGCATCTCTATACGCCCGAAACCGCCGAAATGCTCGCAATCCTGCGGCACCAGATCGAAATCGCGCAGGGCCGCGCCCCGGCGGAAAGCAGCGAGGTCGCCGAGTGATGTTTCAGAAGATCGCCGTACCCGTCGCCGCCATCGTCATTTTCCTGATCTTCTGGGAAGCGCTGGTCTGGATCAACGGCTGGCCGAATTACAAGATGGCCTCGCCCAGCGATCTCTGGCCCGCCTTCTGGAAATTCCGCGATCTCTTTTTCACGATGGGGTGGGATACGCTCTGGCGCACGGTTGTGGGCCTTGGGCTTGCCGTCGTCGTGGGTGTCGGCATCGGGATGATCATGGGCTTTTCGCGGCTCATGCGCGATGCGCTCTACCCGCTTCTCGTCGGCTTCAACGCCATCCCCAAGGCAACCGTGGTGCCCATTGTCGCGCTGATGTTCGTCGGCGCGCATGATTTCAACACGGTGCTGATCGCATTCATGATCTCGTTCTTTCCGATCGCGGTGTCGGTCTCGATCGGCCTGTCGACGCTGGAACCGGAATATCGCGATATTCTGCGGTCGCTTGGGGCCTCGCGCATGACGATCTTCTGGAAGATCGCCCTTCCCAAGACCCTGCCCGAGTTCTTCGGCGCGCTGAAGGTGGCCGTGACGCTGGCCTTCATCGGCACCAACCTGATGGAGATCGTGTCGCCCCACGGGCGCGGACTCGGCGCGCTTTTCGACAGCGGCAAGACCAACGCAGACTATCCGCTGATGTTCGCCGTTCTGATCGCCTTGGCGTTTCTGGGGATCGTTCTTTATTACGTCGTCGTCGCGCTGGAGAAGATCTTTGCCGGTTGGGCCGAACGGTCACCGACCTGACGCAAGGCAAAACACGCGACGTGTTTTGGCAAGAGCCCTGAAAGGCTCTTGCGCCAGCGCTTGCGAATCTTGTGCTGCGGGCTTATCTGTTCCGGTGAGAGGTTGGCGCGGGCAGGCACCTCGCCAACCCGGTCAGGTCCGGAAGGAAGCAGCCGTAACGAGCCTCGCTTGGGTCGTTGTCCAGCCTCTCACCTTGTCCCCAAAATCGGACGTAACGCCAGGACAGGGGCGCCGCAGCGCACGGGGTCTATCCATCCTCGACCACTTTCTCCGGATGGTCCGCCGCCCAGTTTTCAAGAAGTGCAGCCATTTCTTCGACCCCCGCCCCGCGAATTTCCGATGGGCGCAGGGTCGTTCCTGCCTTCAGCACTAGCCGTGCACAGCCGATGTGATCGGCGCTTGCACGGTTGGGCGCATTCTCCGATCCGTGGATGATCGTGTCGATCAGGTTGCCGCCATACATGTTCTTCACGCCGAGGTCGGGATTGTGGCCCAGAAGATAGGCGACCGCATCCGAGAACCCGTGCCATCCTGCAATATGAATGGCGGGCATGTCCTGTTCGTCGACGTCGTTCGGGTCGATCCCCGCCTCGATCAGGCGTTTGACATGCGGCAAAGTCCCGTCAAATCCCAGCACGCGGTGCAGGATCAGCCGCGCTTCGGGGGATAAGACCTCCGGATCGATCCGCCCGACGGGTTCCCCGTCTGCAATCGCCGCAAGCATCGCCTCGCCCTTATCAAGTGGCGTGGCCTGCCCCGCCTCTTCCAACACGCGTGCCACGTCGTGATTACCTCGCATCCGGGCCAGCGCATAGGCCGTGTGGCCGTTATGCTGGCTGGTCCCGACCGCGCCGTGTTCAAGCAAAAGCCGCGCGATATCGCCCGCACACATGCGCCGCGCGGCCTGATGCAGTCCGGGCACCATCGTAAAGGGCTGTCCGGACGGATGCGGGGCGATCCCTTCATTGGGGTCGGCCCCGTTTTCAAGCAGGATGCGCACCATCTCGATGTCGTCGAAATCCATCGCGCGGGCGAGGGCGTTGGTGCCTTCGGGCTTCGCACCGAACTCAAAAAGCAGTTTCAGGCCGTCCGTGTGACCAAGCTCGGTCGCGTGATAGAGCGACTCGTTGTCATTCGGGTTGGCCCCATGCTCGAGAAGCCAGCGCGCGAGGGGCATATGCCCGGCATGCCCCAGCGCACCATAAAGCGCCGACAGAAGATCGGGCGAACCCGGTTCGGCGGGATAGCTGTCATTCACATCGGCACCGCCCGCCACCAGCATCTCGGCAATGGAAATGGCATCGGCTGACGAGGCCGGGTCGCTGCGCCAATGCTGCGAAAAGGCCAGATGCAGGATCGGAGACCGCACCCCGATCATACGCGTGGCGGCCTGCGGGGCGCGGGCCAGCGCATCGGCCACCGCATCTTTGCGATAAAGCGCGATCTGTAGGCCAAGGTTGTGATCAGGCAGTGTGGGATCCGCCTCAAGCAGGCGCGAAACCATCCATGGCTGGCCGAAAAAGAGTGCCATCTTCAAACGTTCGGCGCGCGCGTTGCGGTCCATCGCCGCGATGTCATATGCATGCTTGAGCTTGGGCCAACTCTCATGCCCTTCTTCGCGGGCGATCACGTGCAGGGCGTCGGCATGGCCGAGGCTCTCGGCCTCGGGCAGAATGGTCGACACACGAGCATGCGCATCGGCATCGCCGGCAAGATACGAACGGCGCAAAAGCTTGGCGCGGCGGCGCAAATCCTCAAGGGAATAAGTCATCGGTCTCTCCTCTCGCTGCCCGTTGGTCCGCCGGTCGGGCAAGGAAAACCGAAATGGTTGGTCGTCGCTATTCAGAGGTGCTGACAGAGCTTTCCGCGGACCCGGGCGCCGCCTCGAACGGCGAGGCAATCGTACCGCTCCACGTCGATTCCCGCAACTGTCCTGCCAGAACCGATCCTTTGACATCGACGATGACGAATGCCGACGACCACGCCGTCGTCTGAAGCCCTAGAACCGGTGGACGCCGCCCACGGGCGGCTTTAGGTTGAGGGGCAGCGTCGAATCCGGAGACCGCATGTCCGACACCCCCGCCCCCGGCTATCAGGTTCTTGCGCGGAAATACCGCCCCGCCACCTTTGCCGATCTGATCGGGCAGGAACCAATGGTGCGGACGCTCAAGAACGCCTTTGACGCCGACCGCATCGCGCAAGCCTTCATCATGACGGGCATTCGCGGGACCGGCAAAACCACCACCGCGCGGATCATCGCCAAGGGCATGAACTGTATCGGGCCGGATGGTACGGGCGGTCCCACGACCGAGCCTTGCGGCGTCTGCGAACACTGCACGGCGATTGCCGAAGGCCGCCATGTCGATGTGATGGAAATGGACGCGGCCAGCCGGACCGGCGTGGATGACATCCGCGAGATCATCGACAGTGTCGCCTATCGCGCAGCCTCGGCCCGCTACAAGATCTATATCATCGATGAAGTGCACATGCTGTCGAAGAACGCGTTCAACGCGCTTCTCAAGACGCTCGAGGAACCGCCCGAGCATGTGAAGTTCATCTTCGCCACGACCGAGATCAACAAGGTGCCGGTCACGGTTCTGTCGCGCTGTCAGCGTTTCGACCTGCGGCGGATCGAGCCTGAGACGATGATCGAACACCTCACCGCGATTGCCGCACTGGAAGAGGCGGCGATTTCGGCGGATGCACTCGCATTGATCGCACGGGCCGCCGAAGGCTCGGTCCGCGACGCGATGAGCCTTCTGGATCAGGCGATTGCCCATGGCGCGGGCGAAACAACCGCCGATCAGGTGCGTGCGATGCTGGGGCTGGCCGACCGGGGCCGCGTGCTCGACCTTTTCGATCTGGTGATGACCGGCGATGCGGCAGGCGCGCTGGCCGAGCTTTCCGCGCAATATGCAGATGGGGCCGATCCGGCAGCGGTGCTCAGCGATCTGGCCGAGGTCACGCACTGGATCAGCGTCATCAAGATCACACCCGAGGCGGCGCAGGATCCGACCGTGTCCCCCGACGAACGCATTCGCGGGTCGTCCATGGCCGAGAAACTGCCGATGCGGGTGCTTACCCGGATGTGGCAAATGCTGCTGAAGGCGCTGGAAGAGGTGGCGCAGGCCCCGAACGCGATGATGGCCGCCGAGATGGCGATCATTCGGCTGACCCATGTCGCGGACCTGCCCGCACCCGAGGAACTTGTACGCAAGCTGCAATCGCAGCCACCGGCCCCGCCCGCCCCCGGCGGTGGTGGTGGCGGCGGAAGCGCGCCCGAACGCGGCGCGCCGGTGGAAGCGCGCGCGACGCAATCCGCACCCGTCACGCACGGCAGCGGACCGGGCGGCACGACGACGGCGTTGCAATCAGCGCCCGAGACCGCATTGGCTCGCTATGCCACGTTCGATCAGGTGGTCGAACTTATCCGCAACCGCCGCGACGTGAAGCTGCTGGTCGAGGTTGAAACCGCCCTGCGCCTTGTCAGCTACAGCCCCGGACGCATCAGCTTTGCCCCGACAGATACCGCGCCCGCCGATCTCGCACAGCGCCTGGGCAGTCGGCTTCAGGCCTGGACCGGCGCACGCTGGGCGATCAGCATAGCTGAAGGGGACGCGCCCACGATTGCCGAGCTTCGCGATGGTGAAAAGCGCAAGCTCGAAGACGAGGCGCGCACCCATCCCATCGTTCAGGCGGTATTTGCCGCCTTCCCTGATGCGAAGATCACCGAAATACGCACCCATGCCGACATCGCCGCCGAGGCCGCACTGGAAGCGCTGCCCGAGGTCGAGGGCGAATGGGACCCGTTTGACGAAGAATAACCCGAACGACGCCGGCCACCGTGCCGGAGCAACGATCAACGAAAGGCAAGAGAGCAATGTTCAAAGGACTTGGCGGCTTGGGCGATATGGGCAAGATGATGAAGGCGGCCCAGGAAATGCAGGGCAAGATGGCCGAAATGCAGGAAAGCCTGAATTCGATCATCGTGGTCGGTGAAAGCGGCGCTGGCATGGTCAAGGCGACCGCAACGGCCAAGGGCGAACTGACCGCTCTTGATATCGACCCGTCGATCTTCAACGCCGATGACAAAGAGGTCGTCGAAGACCTGATCCTGGCCGCGATCAAGGATGCGCAGATCAAGGCACAGGAACGCAGCCAGGACGAAATGCGCAAGATGACCGAAGAACTGGGTCTTCCGGCCGACATGAAGCTTCCGTTCTAGGCCGACCGCGTGGCTGACGCCCCCAAGGATATCGAAACGCTGATCGAGATGATGGCCAAGCTGCCCGGGCTCGGCCCCCGCTCGGCGCGGCGCGCGGTGCTGCACCTAATCAAGAAGCGTGGGCTTCTCCTGATGCCGCTTGCCGACGCGATGCACGCGGTCGCAACCACGGCGCGCGAATGCCTGCGCTGCGGTAATGTCGGCACCGCCGATCTTTGCGATATCTGCACGTCGGAAAAGCGCGCCACGGGCGAAATTTGCGTGGTCGAGGATGTGGCCGATCTGTGGGCGATGGAGCGGGCGGCGGTTTTCAAAGGGCGCTATCACGTGCTGGGCGGCACGCTTTCGGCGCTTGATGCCATCGGCCCCGAAGACCTGCGTATCCCGCAGCTTGTCACACGCGTTGCCGACGAAGGCATCACCGAGGTGATCCTTGCGCTGAACGCAACCATCGATGGCCAGACAACCGCGCATTACATCGCCGAACAGTTGGGCGACAGGGTACGGGTCACGTCACTGGCGCAGGGCGTCCCAATAGGCGGAGAGCTCGATTACCTCGACGACGGCACGATCAGCGCGGCGCTTCGGGCGCGGAAGGCGTTCTAAGCGCGGGTGCCGCTCGGAAAACGGCAAAGCCGGTCAGCGCCGCGGTCAGCAGGTAATAGCCGCCAATCCAGAAGGTTTGCCGATCAAACGTCATTCCGGCATCGATCAATGCGCCCGTGACACTCGGTCCGATGGCGCTGCCAACGACCATCAGCGCCGTCGTCATCGCCCGGATGCGCCCCAGATGCCGCGTGCCGAAGTACTCGGCCCATAGCGTTGTTCCGATGGTCGAATTGGCCCCCGCCGTCGCCCCGATCAGGACCATGCCGAACAGCGCCGCCCCGGGCGTCGCGGCAAGCCCAAGAAGGACAAACCCCAACGCGCCGGGCAGGAAATACACCGACGCCACGCGTGCGTTCCCGAACCGGTCCACCGCCGCCCCGGACAGCAGCATCGCGCTGACCGCGGCAAGCGTGTAGACCGGGAAAAGTTGCACGAACTCCAGATGCGACCAGCCCTTGACCTCGGCCAAATGCACCTGATGGAAGAACAGCGCGGTATTCCACGCCGCCGGGCCAAGCACCATCGGCACCAGCATCCAGAAAAGCCAGTGCCGCGCCACCTCGCCCCGGGTCCAAGCGCGCCCCTCCATGCCCAGCGAGGATGAGGATTGCACGAAGGATGCCGGCGTGCGTTCCCGCTGCAAAAGCGACCAAAGGACCGGCGCAAGCACGATCAGGATCATCGCCGCCGCGACCCAAAGCAGGCGCCAGTCAAAGACCGCCATCAGCGCCACGAAGGCCAGCGGCAAAAGCGCCTCGCCGACCGCAACACCCAGTCCCGCGATCGACACCGCCCGCCCGCGCGTCGCCACGAACCACCGCGCCATGCCGACCATCGCGGTATGGCCCATCATCCCCTGCCCCATCAGGCGCAGTAAGAACACGACAAGGATCAGCGCCCAGACCTCGGTCGCCACCGACATCGCCAGCGCCGCGGCCGCGAGGCCCGCAAGGATCACCACGCCGATCCAGCGCACGCGAAACCTGTCTGTCAGCCCGCCGACAAAGACCATCACCCCCGCCGACGCCATGGTCGCAAAGGCATAGATCGCGCCCCATTGCCCATCGCTCAACCCGAACGCCATGCGGATTTCAGCGGAATAGACAGAGATGAAGAAGGTCTGCCCAAAGCTTGACGCGAAGGTCAGCAGGAACCCGGCCAGAAGCCATCGGGCGTTCAGGCGCAAAAAGTCGGTCAGGGCTGTCATGCAGGCAGGTCGAGGTGAGACAAAGGGACTCCTCGGAGCTTTGCGTCGGGGTATCGGGTTCAGGGGCCAAAAACAATCGCGGCGCGAAGGTACGTCAGCTTAGCCGCTTCTCGAAGTAGACCCGGCTGAAACCGTCTTCTGTTCGGCGATCCGTTTCCTCAAAACCCAGATGGGGATAGAGGGTGAGGTTCGTCAGCATCTTTTCATTCGTGTAAAGCGTGATCTTGCGCAGGCCCATGGCGCGCGCTTCGGCCTCGCAACGCTCTATCAGGCGGCGGCCCAATCCGGTGCCAAGCGCCGCCTGGCGCACGGCGATGTTTTCCAGAAACATGTGATCGCCGTGCCGGAAAAAAACCGCGAAGCCCGCAACCTCGCCTGCGCTATCCTCCGCGACATGCACCACGCCATCGGCGATTTGCTGACCAAAATCGGCGACCATAGGGGCCGGTTTCCTGCCGATCGCCGCCTCGTATTGCGCATATGCCTCCTGCGCGCAGATGCGTACGCCATCTTCGTCACTGGGGCGGGCGGAGCGCAGGATCACATGGTGCCGGTCTTTCCTTGGGTGGGCATTGGCCGCAGGTTCCGCCAATGCCCCGCGTCACGCAAGAAAAAGGGCGCCCGATTTCTGTCGACGACCGACGCCGGCTTAGTCTTTGAAGCCGCCCTTTTCGTCGTCGTCCTCGTCCTCATCCGTGTCCGACCCTTCAGGCAGGTTGAACAGGCTGTCGGCATCCAAAACCTCTTCGGGCTTTTCCTCATCGTCGCCGGAATCGGTCAGGCTGAAGGTCTCAAGCCCCGAAATGGCTGTCGGCATGCGCGGCTCGGCATCCATGCCAAGGCTTTGCTCGGTCGAGACGAGCTTGCGACGCTCGTCATCCGTCATCACCTCGCCTTCTTTCGCCTTCTTGGCGGCGGCCTTTTGCACGGCGGCGTCCAGCTCGGACTGCTTGGTCAGGCCCAGTGCCACCGGATCAACCGGCTGAATGTTCGAGATGTTCCAATGCGTGCGCTCGCGGATCGACTGGATCGTCGGCTTTGTCGTACCCACCAGCTTTGAAATCTGAGCATCCGTCAGCTCGGGGTGGAACTTGACCAGCCACAGGATCGACGCGGGCCGGTCCTGGCGCTTGGACAGCGGCGTATAACGCGGGCCACGGCGCTTTTCCTCGCCCACGGCGGCGGCGTTGAATTTCAGCTTCAAAGCGTAAAGCGGGTCTTTTTCCGCCTTCTCGATCTCGCCCGGCTCAAGCTGGTTGTTGGTGATCGGGTCGAACCCCTTCACACCGGTCGCCACGTCGCCATCGGCGATGCCCTGCACCTCAAGCTCGTGCAGTCCGCAGAAATCCGCGATCTGCTTGAAGGTCAGCGTCGTGTTGTCGACAAGCCAGACGGCGGTGGCTTTCGCCATAATCGGTTTGTTCATTCGCCTGCTCCTTTGGCAAATCTCTCCCGTGCCGGGAAAGCGGCTGTTCCGGGGCTGGAACGTTTCCTCGATTTCGGGGAAGTTGAGCCGTATATAAGCCCGCCGGTGACCGAGGGAAAGAGGAAATGCGCTGGATTGTCCTACTGTGGCTGTGGCCCGCGCTCGCGTTTGCCGATGGTGAGCGCGCCGGCGACTTCGATTATTACGTGCTGTCACTCTCGTGGTCGCCCACATGGTGCGCCCTTGAAGGCGATGCACGCAATTCGGACCAATGCGATGAGCGGCACGATCACGGCTGGATCCTGCACGGACTTTGGCCGCAGTACGAATCGGGCTGGCCCAGCTATTGCCGAACCGATGCCCGCAACCCGTCGCGCGGCGACACAGCCGCGATGGCCGACATCATGGGCACCTCGGGCCTTGCCTGGCACCAATGGAACAAACATGGCCGGTGTTCGGGGCTATCTTCCGACGATTACTATGCCCTCTCGCGTGAGGCGTACGGGCGGATCACCCGGCCCGAAGTGTTTCGCAAACTCGACCGCGATGTGAAGCTGCCCGCGCATGTCGTGGAAGAAGCGTTCCTGCAATCGAACCCGGGGCTCGAACGCAACATGATCACCATCACCTGCCGACAGGGCCGCATTCAAGAAGCGCGCGTCTGCCTGACCCGCGATCTGGAGCTTCGCGCCTGCGGGGCCGACGTGGCTCGCGACTGCCGGATGGACGACGCGCTCTTTTCGCCGATCCGTTAGGCGACCTTCAACACGATCTTGCCCACATGGTCGCTGCTTTCCAGCCGCCGGTGGGCGTCTGCGGCATTCTCCAGCGCGAACTCGGAATCCATGACCGGCGCGACCTGCCCGCTGGACAGAAGCGGCCAGACCTGCGCGCGCAGCGCCTCGGCGATCCGTGCCTTTGCCAGATCGTTTTGCGGGCGAAGGGTCGACCCGGTAATCGTCAGCCGCCGCACCATGACTTGCGCGAAGTTCACCGCAACCCTTGGCCCCGTGAGAAACGCGATCTGCACCAGCCGTCCATCATCCTTCAACGCCTTCAGGTTTCGGGGGATGTACTCCCCCCCAACCATGTCGAGGATAAGATCGGCCCCACCGGCCCCGCGCACGTCCTCGACGAAATCCGCCTCGCGGTAATTGATCGCCAATTCCGCGCCAAGGTCCCGGCACACGGCGCATTTCTCGTCGCTTCCGGCGGTGGTAAAGACCCGCGCGCCGAACCGCGACGCAAGCTGGATCGCGGTCGTGCCAATGCCAGACGTGCCGCCGTGGACAAGAAAAACCTCTCCCGCCTTTAGCCCGCCACGGTCGAAAACGTTCGTCCAGACGGTGAAATAGGTCTCGGGCAGGCAGGCCGCTTCTTTCAGTCCCATGCCATCCGGAACCGGCAGGCAATGCGCGGCCGGGGTCGTGACGTATTCCGCATAACCGCCGCCGGGCAGAAGCGCGCAGACCTCGTCCCCGACGCCAAACCCGCTTACCCCCGGCCCAAGCGCCGCAATGGAGCCCGACGCCTCAAGCCCGGGCAGATCGCTCGCGGTGGGCGGGGGCGCATAGCTGCCCGCGCGTTGCAGGGCATCGGGGCGGTTCACCCCGGCATAGGCCACCTTGAGCAAGACCTCGCCCCGTCCCGGCACAGGCACCGACCGGTCGGTCGGGGTCAGCACCTCTGGCCCGCCCGGGGCGGTGATCTCGACCGCGCGCATCTTGTCCGGCAACGCGGTCATCAGGGGTCGGGCGACTGGCCCGAGAACACGCCCGGAATATCGACGCGCGGCATTTTCGCGGGGGCCCGCACCTTCGATAGTGCCCAGTTCGGCCCGGCCAGCAGGGTCTTCATCACCGGGTTGGCACGGACCTGACCCTTGACCTTTTCGATCCGCATCACGTCCTCGATGCGCCGATCAAGAAACTCGCGGGTCGCCGCGTGCCCCTCGCTGTCATCGCCCAGCCAGTAAAGCACCGTCGCCGCGTAAACCCCCGACAACGTTGCGCGCTTGGTGTACCAGTTGAAATCCTCGGACGGGTCGCCCAGCGCATCCCAGATCGCGTCCGCCGTGCCCCAGATCAGCGACGCGCCGATCGCGCCATGCTGCGGAAGCGCGAAAAGCGTGGCGCCACGCCGCGCCGCCTCTTTGTCGGAAATCGCGTCAAGCCGAAGTTGCACAGCGGTCGTCACCTTGTCGCGAAAGCGCATCTGCGAAAGATCGACCTTCTTGAGCAGTTTGAGCATCTGCGCATCGCCCGCCTCGTGAAACGCGACCGCCAGATCGATGGCCCCGCGTGGGCAGACCGTGTCGGCCACCGCCGGATCGATGCCGCTATCGGCCACCGCCATGCGAAACGTCTTGTCCGACCAGCCGTCGAACGCGACATGGGGCAAGGCCGCCTCAAGCAGCTGTTTTTTCACGTCTTCGGTCGGGTTCGGCATGGTCATTCTCCTCTGATCGGGGACAGTAGACAAGCTAGCACGGCTTTGCTATACGGCCACTTCCTGCAATCGATGCAACTCTTAACCTAGAAAGGTGGTGACAACCACATGCAGGTCAGTGTTCGCGACAACAATGTCGATCAGGCGCTTCGTGCCCTGAAGAAAAAGCTCCAGCGTGAGGGCGTTTTCCGTGAGATGAAGCTTCGGCAACATTTCGAGAAACCGTCCGAGAAGCGCGCGCGCGAAAAGGCCGAGGCCATTCGCCGTGCCCGCAAGCTTGCTCGCAAGAAGGCACAGCGCGAGGGGATGCTTTAAGCACCCGTCGGCATCAGCACTGGGCGGGCTTGCCCCGCCGATCAGACGACCCCCGTGCGAAGGCCCGGGGGTTTGTCGTTTCTTGGGGTTCCTTGTGGCACGGAATCAAGCCGCAGGCGCCATGCCTGATGTCTTCAATCCACCGGCAATGCCGTCGTCTGCATGACCGTGCGCAGCGCAAAGCTCGAATGCATCTGCGCCACCCCCGGCAACCGCGCCAGATACCGCCGATGAATGCGCGCGAAATCCTCGCTATCGATCGCGCTCACCTTC
>JABDPT010000045.1 GCA_013042605.1 Paracoccaceae bacterium | reverse complement strand
TGCGTATTGAGCGCATTCATGACGCCGGGGCGGTTCAGCGTAAGCGTCGCGACCCCGTCTTCGATGGTCAGGCGAATGGTCTGATAGTCCATGGGAAACCCTTTTTCCTCGTCTCGGACCCGTCATAAGTGAACTGATCCGTTTAGGAAAGGGGGACCCGGCGTCAGTCCTTCATCAACTCGGCAAGCCGGGTCTGTTCATCCTTGCTCAGCGCTTCGGCTGCTGCGGGTTTCGCGCGCCCGCGCAGGTACACGACCGCAATACCACCACCGAGCAAAAGCATGATGGGCGCGGCCAGCCATAGCGCGAGGTTCGCGCCTGTCGCACTTGGCGTCAGAAGCACATATTCGCCATAACGCTCGACCAGAAAGTCGATCACGTCCTGATCGCTATCCCCGGCTACAAGCCGCTCGCGCACGAGAACGCGCATATCCTTGGCCAGATCGGCGTTGGATTCGTCGATGCTTTCGTTGCGGCAGACAAGGCAGCGCAGGCCTTTCGACAGTTCGCGCGCGCGGTCTTCCAGCACGGGATCGTCCAGAACCTCATCAGGTTGCACCGCCCAAAGCGGGGTCGCGATCAGGATCAGAACAAGGAGAAGCCGTTTCATTCCGCCGGCATGCCCTGTTCGGGCGCGCGCGCCCTTTTGGCCCCGGCCGCCACACGGAAACGCCTGTCGGTCAGGCTCAGGATACCGCCAAGCGCCATGATGATCGCCCCGGCCCAGATCCAGTTGGCATAGGGTTTGATGAAGGTGCGCACGGCCCAGCCGCCGTTGTCCTGCGGATCGCCGATCACGACATAGACATCGCGGGTGAAGCCGTTGTTGATCGCCGCTTCGGTCGTGGGCATGCCCGCCACCGGATAGACTCGTTTTTCCGGGGTCAGCCGGTCAAGCTGGCGTCCGTTTTCGAGCACGTCGATCTGCGCCATGGTCGACACATAGTTCGACCCCTGTACCCGCGCGACATCGACCAGCGTCACCTCGTAATTGCCGACGGTGTATGTATCGCCGATCTGGGCCACGCGGATATCCTCGATCTGCCACGCGGTCAGGGCGGCAACACCGAAGATCGTCACGCCAAAGCCGGCGTGACCCACCGCCTTGCCCCAGTCGGCGCGCGGCAGGTTCTTCATCCGGCGCAGTTTCGACGGCAGTTCCCCGCGCCCGGTCCGCGTCCAGATATCGACCGCGGCACCGGCGACCAGCCAGACGGCGAGAAGCGCGCCGATGGGGGCCAGAATGGTCCGCCCGGTCTGAAGCGTCCAGACCAGCGCGCCCACCGCGATCGCAAGCGCGAGAACTCCCCAGAGGGGTTGCATCGACCGGCGCAGGTTCGCGCGTTTCCACGGCAGGATCGCGCCAAGCGGCAGGATGATCGCCAGCGCGACCATGAACGGCGTGAACGCCATATCGAAGAAGGGCGGCCCGACGCTGAGCTTGCGGTCAAAGAACATCTCGGCCACCAGCGGCCAGATCGTGCCGACGAAGACCACGAAACAGCTTACCGCCAGCAGCACATTGTTGGCCACGAGCGCGCCTTCGCGGCTGACCAGCCCGAAGACGCCCTTGGCCTGCATGGCCCCGGCGCGCGCGGCGAAAAGCGTCAGCGCGCCGCCCATGAAGATACCGGTGATCGCCAGAAGATAGACCCCCCGCTCGGGGTCGTTGGCGAAGGCGTGGACCGAGGTGAGAACCCCGGACCGCACGATGAACGCGCCGATCAGCGAGAACCCGAAAGCGAGGATCGCGAGCAGGATCGTCCAGCTTTTCAGCGCCTCGCGCTTTTCAACGACGATGGCCGAATGAAGCAGCGCGGCGGCCAGAAGCCACGGCATGAAGGACGCGTTTTCCACCGGATCCCAGAACCAGAAACCGCCCCAGCCAAGCTCGTAATAGGCCCACCAGGACCCCAGCGCGATGCCGATGGTCAGGTTGAGCCACGCCAGCAAGGTCCACGGCCGCACCCAGCGACCCCATGCGGCATCCACGCGGCCCTCGATCAGGGCGGCCACAGCAAAGGAGAAGGACATCGAAAGCCCGACATAGCCGATGTAGAGAAACGGCGGATGGAAGGCGAGGCCCGGGTCCTGCAGAAGTGGGTTCAGATCCTGCCCGTCAAAGGGCGGAATTTCGAGACGCAGAAAGGGGTTGGAGGTGAAAAGCAGAAAGGCGATGAAGGCCACGCCGATGGCGCCCTGCACCGCGATCACCCGCGCGCGCAATCGGGGCGGCAGGTTCCCCCCAAACCACGACGCCATCGCGCCGAACAGCGCAAGGATCAGAATC
The DNA here is from genome assembly GCA_013042605.1 of Paracoccaceae bacterium. Lineage (GTDB taxonomy): Bacteria > Pseudomonadota > Alphaproteobacteria > Rhodobacterales > Rhodobacteraceae > JABDPT01. The sequence continues at coordinate 32,310 of JABDPT010000045.1, read as the reverse complement.
CACAGAAGCAGCGACCCTTCATGGTTCCCCCAGACGCCGGTGACCTTGTAAAGCATCGGCTTGAGCGTGTGCGAATTCAGCACCACAAGCCGCAGCGAAAAGTCGGACGTCACGAAGGCATAGGTCAACGCGGCAAAGGAAAACCCGACTAGCAGGAATTGCGCTGTCGCCGCAGGCTCGCCCATGGCCATCCAGCCCCGCCAGCCTTTTTGCGCCCCGACTAGCGGCACGATGCTTTGCACGATGGCCACCACAAAGGCCAGGATCAGGGTGAAATGCCCGAGTTCTACGATCATGAAGCGAACGTAGCCTGTGCAGGCGCTTAGGCCAAGCGCCTGCGGTGGTCTGTCGCGCGATTTATCGCGTGCCTGCGGTCACAACCCCGTGGCCACGAAGGCCGCGATGCCGATAGCCCCCAGAATAGGCATCGCGAAGAGCGCTAGGCTGACCCCCATCGACCTGTGCATGACTGTGAAATGCAGGACCGCCCCCACCACGTAAAGCGCCAGAAACGCGAAGAGATACGCGCTTTCACGCATGATCACCGGCTGGTGCAGCACGTGAAACAGCCACCACCACCCCAGAACGCTCGCCGCGCCCGCCCAGCTGAACGACATCCCCAGGGCCAGCGGTGTTTCGCGCCGCATCCAGAGCCAGAAGAACGTCAGCGAAATCATCATCGCCATCACCGAGATCGTGCCGAACGCGATGGAATAGGCCAATTGATAGCCGAGCGTCAGATCAAGCGCCACGAAGGTGCCCGCGATCAGAATTAACAGAAAGACTGCCTGTTTCATTTGCCCAATACCTCTTTGACAGCGGCATCAAGCCGGGCTGCCGCTTCGTCATGGCGGCGCAACGATTGCTGCAAGCCTACCCCAAGCGCTGCTTCCCGCAACGCACCTAGAAAACCCCAGAGAATACGCATCCAACCCTCACTTCGCCGGCAGTCTTTCGCGAATGATCGTGCTCAACTCGATCAAAATGCTCGTGTTCTTGTCGAGAAGGTGACGCGTCGCCTTGTCCTTTTCGACGTCGCGGTAAAGCAGGTAGAAAACCAGCATCACCCAAGGCCCATGCTCGGACAGGACTTTGTAAACAAGGTCACTCACGGTCGGCCCGCCAATTCTCAAGCGCCGGATTATCGCCCCGTGCCGCGTCCAACGCGCCCCGCGCGACCAGGCTTTGCGACAGTGCAAGCGTGGTCATCAGGCTGCGCTGGAACTCCTGCCCCTTCATCTGGTGGCGGGCGCCGAAGTAGAACGACACGATGGCCCCCAAAAGCCACCAGAGCGGTTGCGGAACCAGCGCGATGCCTTCCATCCGCGCGGCAAACCACACAGGGTCGACCATCGCGGCGACGAAAAGCCCCAGCGTCCCAAGTGCGAGCGCGGGGCGCGGCAAGCGGTTGATCCCGTCCATCGCCCGGTCGAACCAGCCGCGCCGGGGCACGGCGAACTCGGCCGCGAATTGCGCCAGCGACGCCTCGGCCAACCCCGCATCGCGCACCGCGCGCGCCTCGGCGTTCTCGACAAACACTTCGGCGGTCTCGCGCAGCACGTTGCCGCCCCCGAAGACCAGCGTGAATATCCGCTCGATCAGACCCATTTCGCGGTCCGTTCACGGTGGGCGGCGTCGGATAGCCGGTATTCGGGGGCGATGAATTCCTCGGCCCGGGTGATCCACCCGCCTTTGCCGCCATCGCGCCGCCGTGCGTATTTGCGCGATGCGGGCCGCCGGTCGGCCAAGGCGTAATAATAGTTGCGCCGCGCGATCCCGTAGGCATTGACCAGCACTTCGGGCGCCTTCTCGGCCATCCGCGCGGCGGCGGCCGCCGTCTTGCGCCCGACGATCCCGTCGACGATCAGAGGTTCGCCCATTTCGCCCAGCACCTGTTGAAGCAGCCGCACCGCCTGAGCGCCCGCATTCACCTGCATGTCGAAGACGCTTGGTTGCACGATCTCGGGCAGCGCATTCAGGCGCGGTCGCTGATAATAGTGGCGCAGGATCGTGTCGGCGGCATCACGGCGGCTCAGTGCCTTCACGTCATCGGTATCGACGGATCCGTCGCGCGTGACGTCCATCCCCAGCCGTCGCAACGTCACCAGCGTAACCCCGAATTTCGTCGGACCGCCGGGGTCGTCGGCATCGTTCACATACCCGCCTTCGCGGGTCAGAATATCATCGACAATGGAATTGACCGTGGGAGCCATGGAAACCCGCCCTGCAAGAATTCGATTGCGGGGCAGGCTGCGGGAAATTGGTTAACGCGGTGAAACCTAGCCGTGCGGTTCGCCGCTATCGGGGTCGACATAGACCCCCTGCTCTTTCAGCGCGTCGATCACTTCAGAGGGCATATAGGTTTCGTCATGGCGCGCGAGAATCTCGCTGGCGCGGAACACGCCGTCTTCCATGCTGCCGGTGCCGACCATGCCTTCGCCCTCACCGAAAAGGTCGGGCAGAACGCCGGTATAGGCAACCTCGACCGAGGCGCCGCCATCGGTCACACGGAAGGTGATGGTTTCCCCCTGCCCGCGCACAAGGCTGCCTTCCTCGACCAAGCCACCGATGCGGAACACCTCGTTCGGCATGGGCGGCGCTTCGGCCACGTCGCTCGGCGTGCGAAAAAAGTTGATGCCATCGCGCATGGCATATCCGATCAGCCCCACAGACAGCGCAAGCGCCACCGCGATCACCGCCAAAACCTGCACCCGGCGTTTCTTTTTCAGACCCTTCAATCCACTCATGTGCTTTTACGGAAAGATCGGCGCCATCGTCAGACCCGCCGTCTCTTCCTCTCCCAACATCAGGTTCGCGTTCTGGATCGCCTGACCAGACGACCCCTTGGTCAGATTATCAAGCGCGACCACCACGATCGCTCGGCCTTCACGCCGGTCGGCGGTCACACCCACATGCACATAATTAGACCCCCGTATATGCCGCGTCGAGGGGACACCCCCTTCGGGCAGCATCACGATAAAGGGTTCGTCGGCATAGGCCTTATGCAACGCGTCGTGAATCGCCTTGGCGTCGCCCCGTACATATACGGTTGCGACGATCCCGCGATTGGCAGGGATCAAGTGCGGCGTGAATTGTACTGCGACTTGTCGTCCCGCCACGAGCGACAATTCCTGATCGAATTCGCCGAGATGCCGGTGCGTCCCGCCAACCGCATAAGGATAGGCGCCTTCGGACAGTTCGGCGTGAAGCAGATTTTCCTTCAGCGCCCGGCCCGCGCCCGACACGCCCGTCTTCAGGTCGATCACGATCTCATCGGGGTCGATTACGCCGGCCTGCACCAAGGGGCGCAGCGCATAAAGACCGGTGGCCGAGTTACAGCCCGTGCCCGCGACCAGCCGCGCGCCCGTGATCTCATTGCGGTAGAATTCAGTCAGGCCATAGACCGCCTCTTTCTGCAGTTCCGGCGCGGCATGCGGCTTGCCGTACCATTTTTCATAGGCCGCCGGATCGCGCAGCCGGAAATCCGCCGAAAGGTCCACGATCTTCAAATCGCGCGGAAGTTTCGAGATCACGGCCTGGCTGGTGGCGTGGGGCAAGGCACAGAACGCCAGAGCAATCTGGCTGAAATCGATCTCTTCGATCCGCTGCAACTTTGGCAAATTCAGGTGACGCAGATGCGGAAACACCTCGCCCATATCCATCCCGGCCTTGCGGTCGGCGGACAGGGCCGCGATCTTCATCGACGGGTGGGTGGCGATCAGCCGGACAAGCTCTGCGCCTGTATAACCGCTAGCGCCCAGAATTGCGATTTCATGGGACATTTCAGGCCCCTCCTTGGTTCAACTGCGATGTATAGCGTTTCGAGAAACGCAGCAACATCAATGCATTGTTGGAGCATTATTTCATGAGACGCGGATTTGGTCTGACAAACGCCGCTGTGGGAAAAATCGGTGCGCCTGCAATCACGCAGGCTGAAACTCGATCTTTCGTCGCAAGAACCGCGTGGCCTTGGCCGATACGCGGGAAGGATCGCCAGTGGTCAGAAACAGGCTGTCGGTGCCCGGGCCAATCATCGCCGGGTGGCGTTCGAGATAATCGGCAAGGCTTTCGGCCACGAGTTCGGCTTGCGAATAGACCTTCACATCCGGGCCAAGCGCATCCTGAAACGTCTCTTCCATGATCGGATAATGCGTGCAGCCCAGCACGGCGGCATCAGGCTTGGGCATCTTGCGCTGCAACGCGTCGACATGGCTGCGCACCAGCGCCTCGGCCAGGATCTCGTCACCTTCTTCGATGGCATCGACCACGCCGCCGCAAGACTGCGCCTCGACATCCACGCCGATGGCGCGAAACGCCAGTTCCCGCTGGAACGCCCGGCTTGCAACGGTGGCCGGGGTCGCGAAAAGCGCGACATGCTTGACCGCAACTTCGCGCGGCGGGCTGTTGTCGCCCCATTGCCGTTCGGTCAGCGCCTCGATCAGCGGAACAAAGACGCCCAGAACGCGCTTGTCCTCGGGCACCCAGCTTTCCTGCATGCGCCGCAGGGCCGCCGCACTCGCCGTGTTGCACGCCAGGATCACCAGGTCGCAGCCCGCATCCCAAAGCCGTTCGGTCGCCGCGGTGGTGAGGTTGTAGACATCATCGGCATCGCGCACGCCATAGGGCGCATGGGCGTTGTCGCCGAAATAGACGAACGGGACGTCCGGCAACCGCTTGGTCACCGCGTCCAGAACGGTCAACCCGCCCAGCCCGCTATCGAAAATGCCAACCGCCATTGACCCTATACCTTGTATCGATCCTCGAACTCAAATCCGTAGCCTGTGGATTTGAGCGGTGTCGGCGACAGGGCATAGGTCGTGTGACGCAGAAAGTCCATCATCGCCTTGGCATCGTGGCGATGGGCGTCAAGTTTGGCGCGGTCAATGGGCTCTCCGATGACCAGCCGAACCGGTTCATCGACCCGGCGTTTGAATTCCTTGATCAACAGCGCCATGCGCAACGTGGCATGCAAATGGCTGGCCACCTGAAAAAGCCGCGAATTGGCGCCGTCGAAATACACCGGCACCACCGTCGCCTCGCTTTTCGCGATCATCCGCGCAGTGAACGCGCGCCAGCCCGGGTCCATCGGCTGACCAAAGGGCTTTGACGCGGTCGAAACCGTGCCGCCCGGGAAAACCCCAATCGCCCCGCCTTCCGCGAGATAAGACAGCGCCGTCTTGCGGGTCGCGAGGTTCAGCTGCATCGCCTCTTTCGAATCGTCGAACGAAATCGGCAGAATGATCCGGTCCAGATCCTCGGCCTTGCGGAACACCCGATGCGCGAGAATGCGGAAATCGCCCCGAACCTCGCTCAGGATATGGCCCATGATCAGACCGTCGAGAATGCCGTAGGGGTGATTGGCGACAAGGATCAGCGGTCCTTCGCTGGGGATATTGGCCAGCGATCCACCGACGATATCAAGGCTCAGCCCATATCGCTCGACCATCACTTCCCAGAAATCGCGCCCCTCGGCCACGTCGCGATCATAGCCATCGGCGCGTTTGATCAGCTTGATCCGCCCGGTGATGTTTTCAAGAACGCGGATAAGCGCCCGACCTCCCTTGGTCCGGGCCGAACTGGCGTAACTGATATCCCGCGCAACCTGTCGCTGAAGCCCCATGGGCTGCCTTCCCGTCACTTTCAGTGCTGTGCGCCTAGCGCAATTGCCTGATTCTGACCAGCTTGCATGACGGGAACGCGACAGTTCTGCGTGTTCTGTTGCCTGACTTTACAGTCACCTATTCCGCCGCGCTTCGCAGCGGGGCCGGACCTGCGCGAAGCGCCGACAGCAATTCCTCGCGCCGCTTGGCCGCCGCGCGTTCGTTCGCCTCTTTCACCGGGCCGAAGCCCCGGATCTGCAAGGGCAGTTCTGCGAGGGCCACCGCCGCATCGATATTCTTGTCGGCCATGGCCGTTATCTCTTTGATATCCTTTCGATATTGACGGATCAAAGCACGCTCCATCCGGCGCTCGCGGGAATAGCCGAAGATGTCGAAAGGTGTCCCCCGAAGCCCCTTCATCCGCGCCAGAATTGGGAAAAGCCGCGCAGTCCACAGCCCGAATTCCCGTTTGATCGGCCGCCCGTCCGGACCGGTCCGGCTCAGGATCGGCGGCGCGAGGTGATAGGTCAGTTTCAAGTCACCCTCGAACGCGGCCTCTGCCTGGCGCCGTGTCTGGGTCAGCATCCGCGCGACTTCGTATTCGTCCTTATATGCCAATACCTTGTGATAGCCCTTGGCCACCGCCGCCCGAAGCCGATCATCTTCAATGCTTTCCACAAACCGCCGGTATTTGCGCGCCAGCCGCTTGCCCTGATAGGCCACCAGATGTGCCTCGCGATAGGCGATCCTGTCCGCCGGGGTTTTCGGGATCTCGACAACCGTGCCCGCCGCCGCCTTCGCCGCGGCGCTTGGGTGCTTGATTGCCCAACGCCCGATCTCGAAGGCGCGCAGGTTCGTCTCGACCGCCGCGCCGTTCAGCTCGATCGCCTGCCGGATCGCCTCGAGGCCCACCGGGATCAACCCCTTCTGCCATGTCGCCCCGAAGACGATCATGTTCGAATAGATCGCATCCCCCATAAGCGACGTCGCAAGACCGGTGGCATCGATCATCGTCAGCCGCCTTTGCAACCTCGCTTCAAGAGACAGGGTCAACCGATTGGCCGGTATCGTGAATTCCGTATCCCGGGTGAAATCCCCCGTGATCAATTCGTGACTGTTGACAACCGCGCCGGTGCGCCCGCTCGCTGTCAGGCCAAGGGTCTTGGCGCCTGCACTCACCACCAGTTCCCCGCCCACAAGCGCATCACACTCACCGGTGGCGACGCGGATCGCGCTGATATCGGCCGGGCTGTTGCCGATGCGGCAATGGATATGCACGGCCCCGCCTTTCTGGGCGAGCCCCGCCATCTCCATCATCCCCGCGCCCTTGCCATCGATATGCGCCGCCATCGCCAGAATGGCACCGATGGTCACCACCCCGGTGCCGCCCACGCCGGTGATCACGACGTTATAGGTCCCGTCGATCGCCGGCAGCTCTGGTTCGGACATCGTGCCGATATCCACCGTGGCTGTCGCCTCTTTGCGCGGGATCGCCCCCTCGACCGTGACGAAGGACGGGCAGAAGCCTTTGACGCAGGAATAATCCTTGTTGCAGGACGACTGATCTATTGCGCGTTTGCGGCCAAGCTCCGTCTCGACCGGGATGATCGAGACACAGTTCGACTGAACCCCGCAATCGCCGCAGCCTTCGCAGATATCGGTGTTGATGAAAACGCGCTTGTCGGGGTCCGGGAAGATGCCGCGCTTGCGGCGACGGCGTTTTTCGGCGGCACAGGTCTGGATGTAAAGAATTGCCGATACGCCCTTGATCTTGCGATACTTTTCTTGAACCTGAGGCAGCGCATCGCGTTCATGCCACTCGATGCCCGCGGGGAAGCTTTTCCGCTCGGGCTCTTCCTTGGGGTCGTAAACCACCGCGATATGCTCGACGCCCATCGCCCGAAGCTCATTCGCGATGCGGTCGGGATGCAGCCCACCCTCGTTGGCCTGCCCGCCGGTCATCGCCACCGCGTCGTTGAAGAGGATCTTGTAGGTGATGTTCGTGCCCGCCGCCAAGGCCGCCCGGATCGCCAGAATGCCCGAATGGTTATAGGTGCCGTCACCCAATTGCTGAAACACGTGGTCGGTGGTCGAAAACGGCGCCTCGCCGATCCAGTTGGCCCCTTCGCCGCCCATATGCGTATAACCCGACACGCCGCGATCCATCCACAGCGCCATGATGTGACAGCCGATCCCGCCATAGGCGCGGCTGCCGTCGGGCAGCTTGGTCGAGGTGTTGTGCGGACAACCCGAACAGAAATAGGGCGTGCGCGTCGCGATCTCATCGGCGTTATCGGCTTTACGAGCGTCGTCAATGGTTTGCAGCGCGGCCTTTACCTTTTCCGTGCCGCGCCCCTCATCCACAAGGATATGCCCGATCTTGTCGGCCACCATCACGGGATCAAGCGCCATGCGAGTCGGGAAAAGCTCTTCCTGATGCATGCTCCCGGCACCGCCCTTGTACCAGCCATAAACCCGCCGCCCGCGCCGGTCGTCGAACAGCGCCTCTTTGATCTGCACCTCGATCAGCTTGCGCTTTTCCTCGACCACCACGATCAGGTCGAGGTCTTCGGCCCATTCGGTAAACCCGGTCATATCAAGCGGGAAGGTCTGGGCGACCTTGTAGGTCGTCAGGCCAAGACGCTCGGCCTCGCCTGCGTCGATGCCCAGCAGGCTCAGCGCGTGGGTCAGATCGAGCCAGTTCTTGCCCGCCGCGACAAATCCGATCTTTGCCCCCGGCTTTCCCCAGACCCGCTTGTCGATTTTATTCACGTGGGCAAAGACTTCTGCCGCAAACCTCTTGTGATCGATCATCCGCGCTTCCTGCGCGACCCAGTGGTCGTTCAGGCGAATGTTGAGCCCGCCTTCGGGCATGTCGAAATCGGGCGTCAAGAATTGCATCCGGTCCGGGCGCGCGTCGACGACGCTTGTCACCTCGACCGTGTCCTTCATCAGCTTCAGCCCGGCCCAGACCCCGGCAAAGCGTGACAACGCATAGCCATAAAGGCCCAGATCAAGGATTTCCTGCACACCTGCGGGCGATAGTACCGGCATATAGGCATCGACCACGGCCCAGTCGGACTGGTGACAGGTCGTGCTGCTTTCGCCGGTGTGATCGTCGCCCAGCGCCATCAGCACCCCGCCATGCGGGCTTGTCCCGGCCATGTTGGCGTGACGCATCACATCGCCTGACCTGTCCACGCCCGGCCCCTTGCCGTACCAAAGGCCGAAGACGCCGTCATATTTGCCCTCACCGCGCAGCTCGGCCTGCTGGGTGCCCCAGATCGCGGTGGCGGCAAGGTCTTCGTTCAGCCCGGGCTGAAAGGTGATCTGCGCCGCCTCAAGGTCTTTGCGCGCCCGCGCCATCTGCATATCGACCGCCCCAAGCGGCGATCCGCGGTAGCCCGAGACATAGCCCGCCGTGTTCAGCCCGGCCGCTTCATCCCGCGCCCGCTGCATCAACATCAGCCGCACCAGCGCTTGCGTGCCGTTCAGAAGGACGGTCTGCTTTTCAAGGTCATATTTGTCATGCAGGCTGATATCGCGCTGGGTCATCATGAGCCTCCCCACACTCTGATATGTCCAGTATAGGTCACCATTCCTGACCTACAAAATGAAATCTACGTCAATTCCGGGTTTGCGCCACCCCCCTGCCAACGGGTAAGACCATTCCGACTTTGGGCGCTAACATTTCTCGGATCATGACACGATGGATTGGGACAAGCTAAGAATATTTCATGCGGTCGCCGACGCAGGCAGTCTCACCCATGCGGGCGACACCCTGCATCTGAGCCAATCCGCGGTCTCGCGCCAGATCAGGGCACTCGAAGACAGCCTGAACACCACCCTCTTCCACCGCCATGCGCGCGGACTGATTCTCACCGAACAGGGTGAATTGCTGTTCGACGCCACGTCCGCGATGTCCCGCCGTCTCGACACCGCCGAGGCGCGCATACGCGACAGTGAGGAAGAGGTGTTCGGTGAGTTGCGGGTGACGACGACCATCGGCTTCGGGTCGCTCTGGCTCGTGCCGCGTCTGCCAAAGCTTTACGAGAAATACCCCGACCTGAAGATCGACCTCATGCTGGAAGAACGCGTGCTCGACCTGCCCATGCGCGAAGCCGACGTGGCCATTCGCATGAAAGAGCCCAGCCAGGCCGATCTGATCCGCCGCAAGCTGATGAGCGTGCGGATGCGCCTTTATGCAAGCCCCGAATACCTTGCCCAGAACGGAACGCCCAAGACACTTGGCGAATTGGGCCGCTCGCGGCTGATCTGTCAGAACACGTCGTCTTTTCAGGTCTCGGCCGGCGCGATGCTGGTGCAGAACCTGCTCGCGCATGACATTCCGTCCACCCTGACCGTGAACAACTATTTCGGCGTGCTGCAGGGCGTGCTGTCCAATCTCGGCATCGGGGTTCTGCCCGATTACGTGATCGAGGATTTCCCACAGCTTGTGCGCGTCCTGCCCGATGTCGAAAGCGCCGAGGTTCCGGTTTTCCTCGCCTTCCCCGAAGAGCTGCGCCAATCCAAGCGCATCGCGGCCTTCCGCGACTTCGTGACAGAGGAAATTATCGCCCATCGCCGCCGTCTGAAGACCGAAACAGATGCGGCCTGAGCCCCTTGCCATGCAGTCAATGCATAGCGGGTTTGCGTATTTTACGGGCTGGTTTTTCTTGATTGCCCGGCTTTTGGGCATTACCTGCAGGTCAAGCGCAGGTTTTGCCTGTGTTTACCTCCCTGTTGGACTAGGGCCGAGCTTCGTGCTCGGCCTCTTTTTTTGCCCAAACGCGCCGCGCCCGGGGACCTCATGACCGAAAAAGACAAGATGATCGCGGGCGAGCTTTACCGGCCCGGCGACCCGGAACTTGTGGCCGACCGTGCCCGCGCACAAGAGCTTATGCGCCAGTATAACGGCACCATCGTCGGCGAAGATGCGGTACGCGCGCCGACCCTCGACGCGCTTCTGGGCAGCTATGGCCCGGGCTGCGGGCTGCGGTCGCCCTTTTATGTGGATTATGGCTACAACATCCATCTCGGTTCGGATGTGTTCCTGAACTATGGCTGTGTTCTGCTGGATGTCTGCCCGATCACCATCGGCGACAAGACCCAGATCGGCCCAATGGTCCAGATCCTGGCCGCCGACCACCCGCGCGATGCCGAAAGCCGCGATGCCGGGCTGGAAAACGGCGCACCGATTGCCATCGGTCGCAATGTCTGGATCGGCGGCGGTGCACTGATCCTGCCCGGGGTGACCATCGGCGACGATGCGATCATCGGCGCGGGCGCGGTGGTCACGCGCGATGTGGCGCCGGGTGCGACCGTCGCCGGAATACCCGCAAAACCCATCGGCTGAGGACCGCCGCCTGTCGGTCGCGCGCCCGGGATTCGTGAAAGTCGACTTGCATTTTTGCAAAGGCGATTTGCTCATTCCGGTATTCCGTTTCTTCAGCCTCTTGGATATTCAATGGATGTATCAGCGGCATCATTTCAGTTTCTCCTGATTTACAACCACGAAATACCCAATCGGCGCGGCGCGCAGCAGCCCCTAGAAACAAAGGCGGCCTTTCAAATATGCAAACAGACCCCGATTGGACGGATTACGCCTATTTCGCATCCATCGCCCGGCATGGGGGGCTTCAGCGCGCCGCCGATGATCTTGGGGTCAGCGCCGCAACGCTCAGCCGCCGGATGCGGGCCTTCGAGGTGCAGGTGGGCCGGCGCCTGTTCCGCCACGGCTCTGATGGATATGCACTGACCGAGGATGGCCGCGCGCTCTGGGCCCGCACGCAGCGCATGGAAGCGGTGGCGACAGAGATCAATCTGTGGCGCGAGGCCGCGTCCGGCCCGGTCTGCGTCCGCATATCCGCCGGGACATGGACCGCGCGCGATCTTGCCGAAAACCTGCCCGAATACTGGTCGCCCGGGCAGAACTGGCTTCCCGAATTCGTCCATTGCGACCAGATGATGGATATCGCCCGGCGCGAGATCGATATCGGCATCCGCAACGCCCGCCCGACACAGCCATGGCTTGCCGGTCAACGGGTGGGAACGGTGCAATTCGCCGTTTATGCCGCCGGACCCGACGTCACCGGCTGGATCGGCCCGGCCCATGGCGCGACCATGACGCCGTCGCTGAAATGGCTTCTGGCCAATCACGGCGACGAGATCGTGACCAAGGCGAACTGCCCGCAACTGGCCTGCGCGCTTGCCATCGCGGGCATGGGGCGGGTGGTCTTGCCGACATTCATGGGTGACCGTATGCCCGGTCTGTCCCGCGCGTCCGAGACCATCGAAGACCTGACAAGCGGCCAATGGCTGATCTGCCATCAGGATGGGCGCAACGAACCGGCAGTGCGCGCCGCGCTCGATGCGCTGGCCGATTACCTGATGCGACGTGACGCGCCTTGAGATTTCGCCCCTGAAACACTAGATTTCTCATACGCTTCGTAAGGATTGTCCCGATGTTCGGAATTCCCGGCAAACAGGCCGTTTCGATCACCCCGCGCGCTGCCGCGCAAATCTCCAAGCTGATGGCCAAGGACGGGCATCAGGGCTTGCGCATCGGCGTCAAGAAGGGCGGCTGCGCGGGCATGGAATACACGATGGATTACGTGACCGAGGTCGATCCGCTGGACGAAGTGGTCGAACAGGACGGGGCGCGTGTGATGATCGCCCCCATGGCGCAGATGTTCCTGTTCGGAACCGAGATCGATTACGAAGTATCGCTGCTCGAGTCGGGCTTTCAGTTCCGCAATCCGAATGTGGAAGATGCCTGCGGCTGCGGCGAGTCGATCAAGTTCAAGGATGTCGACGAACTGGCCGCCGAACAGAACCGCTAGCCCCCGTCGCTATCTGCGTATTTTCGACAAGAAGACCGGGACACCGGCCCGCGTTGCTTGACGCGGCAAAGCCGGGCTGCGACACCCATTGGGACCGACTATGGGAGGATGGGCAATGCATCGCAAACTGGCAGCAGGCAACTGGAAAATGAACGGCACGGGCGCGTCGCTGGCCGAGGTCGAGGCTTTGGCCGCGGACCATGCGGATGCGGGCTGTGAAGTGCTGATCTGTCCGCCCGCGACGCTCTTGTCGCGGATGGCCGACATGGCCGGGCCGGGCATCGCCATCGGCGGACAGGATTGCCATGCGGCGGCCGGCGGCGCGCATACCGGCGACATCTCGGCCGCGATGCTGGCCGATGCCGGGGCGCATTACGTCATTTTGGGCCATTCCGAACGCCGCGCCGATCACGGGGAAACCGACGCGGATGTGCATGCCAAGGCCCAGGCCGCCTGGGCCGCGGGGCTGACCACGGTGATCTGTGTAGGCGAGACGCTCGACGATCGCGAGGGCGGGCGCACGCTTGATGTGGTCCACACCCAGATCGCGGGCTCCGTCCCCAATGGCGCGAGCCCCGAACGCGTCGTCATCGCGTACGAACCTGTCTGGGCCATCGGCACAGGCAAGGTGCCCACGCTTGACCAGATCGGCGAAGTACACGGCGCCATCCGCGCGCAACTCGACGACACCTTCGGCACGGCCGCCGGCACCGGTATTCGCATCCTCTATGGCGGGTCGGTCAAACCCGGCAATGCCGCCGAGATCTTCGGCGTCGCAGATGTCGACGGCGCGCTTGTCGGCGGCGCGTCCCTGAAGGCCGCCGATTTCGGCCCGATCATCGCCGCCCTTGGCGCCAGCGATGGCTGACATGACGGGCCCAACCGCGCGCCGCGCCCCTGCGGTGTCGATGCTGGGCCTTGTCCGGGCGGCGGCGCTTCTGGCCGCGGGCTTGTGCCTGTTGCCGATGCTCGCGGTGGTGCTGGCCGCCCTCTTCGGCGGGACGGATACGCTCGCCCACCTCGCCGATACCGTGCTGCCCCGCTACACGTGGACGACCGTGCAGCTTGTGGTGCTGGTGGCCTTTGGCACGACCGCGATTGGCACCGGCGCGGCCTGGCTTGTCACGATGACCCGCTTTCCGGGCGTGCGGTTTTTCGAGATTGCGCTGGCCCTGCCGCTGGCCTTCCCCGCCTATGTGCTGGCCTATGCCTATACCGACCTGCTTGATCATCCCGGCATCGTTCAGACCACCTTGCGCGATCTGACCGGCTGGGGCCCGCGCGATTACTGGTTTCCGGAAGTGCGCAGCCTGCCTGGGGCCGCCGCGATGCTGACCCTCGTGCTTTACCCATACGTCTACCTTCTGGCCCGCGCTGCGTTCCTGCAGCAATCGGCCACGGCCTATCTTGCCGCCCGCGCACTTGGGCGGTCGGCCTGGGGCGCGTTCTTCAGTGTCAGCCTGCCGATGGCGCGCCCGGCGATTGCGGGCGGCGCGCTTCTGGCGGTGATGGAGACGATCGCAGATTTCGGCACTGTCGCTTATTTCGGAGTGCAGACCTTCGCCACCGGCATCTACACAAGCTGGTTCGCCATGGCTGATCGCGGGGCGGCAGCGCAGCTTGCCACCGGGCTTCTGGCCTTTGCCCTCTTGATTGCGGTTCTCGAACGGATGCAGCGGGGCGCGGCGCGGCATCATTCCACCGGCGCGCGCTTCGAACGTATGCCGGCACCCTCCTTGCGACGCTGGCACGCGGCAGGGGCTGTGCTGCTTTGTGGGTTGCCGGTGCTTTTCGGGTTTCTCTTGCCGGTCCTGGTGCTGCTGGAAATGGCCATCGGGTCGGGTCAGGACCTGCTCAGCCCGCGCTATCTGCGCTTTATCCAGAACTCGGTGACGCTTGCCGGGCTGGCCGCAATCCTGACCGTGACAGCCGCCGTCATGATCGGCTTTTACCAGCGCCTCGTCCCCGGACGGCTGTCGCAGACCGCCGGTCATATCGCGCGCATCGGCTATGCGGTGCCCGGCGGGGTGATCGCGGTCGGGCTGATCGTGCCCTTCGCGGCCTTCGACAACGCGCTTGATGCCATGATGCGCGAGGCGTTCGGCATTTCGACCGGGCTTTTGATCACCGGGTCGATCTGGCTTTTGATCCTCGCCTACATGGTGCGATTCATGGCCGCCGCTCTCGGGGCCTATGACGGCGGGCAGGCGACGATCCATACCAATATGGATGCGGTGGCGCGGACGCTGGGTCATGGCCCGGCCTCGATGCTGCGCCGCGTGCATCTGCCGATCTTGCGGCCCTCGGTCCTGACCGCCGGGCTGATTGTCTTCGTCGATGTGATGAAGGAACTGCCCGCAACGCTGATCATGCGGCCCTTCAATTTCGACACGCTGGCGGTGCAGGCCTATCGGCTGGCCTCGGATGAACGGTTGAGCGGCGCGGCGGTGCCAAGCCTCGTGATCGTGGCCGTCGGGCTTTTGCCGGTGATCCTTGTCTGCCGGGGCCTTGGCGCTCATCGCGGTGAGGCGGCGTCACCGGGGCTTACGCCCGAAACCTGAGGCCAGTTCAGAACCGTTAGCCGAACCGGGCACCGCGACCAAACCCGCGGGCGGTTCAACACCAAAAAGGCCCCGACGCTGCAACGCCGAGGCCAGATGCGGACTATCGCACCCTGGGAAAGGATAAGGAAGTGCGGGTGCGATACCCGAAAGCGTCCCCGGTTATCCTATCCGGGGATCGTAATGGGTCGGGGTCAGGATCACTCCCACCCGACCTCATTGAAGATCTGTTGGGCGGTCGACACGTTCTGCGCCACCTTCGACAGGTCGATATCGTCGGGCTTGAAAAACCCGAGTGCCGCGACCGAGGGGCTAAGCCCGACGCCCGGCACGGCGGGATATTCGTCGTTACCGGCCGAGAAATACTGCTGCGCCTGATCGCCGGCGAGGTATTCGAGGAACTTGATGGCGTTTTCGCGGTTAGGCGCATGGGCGGCCACACCGCCGCCCGACAGGTTCATATGCGCGCCATTGCCGCCCTGATCGGGGAAGGTCCAGCCGAACATATCAAGGCTGTCGGAGACACCTTCGACATCGCGCCGGATCGCGCGGCTGAAATAGTACGTGTTCGACATCGAGATATCGCATTCACCCGACACGATACCGCGCAGCTGGTCGGTATCGCCGCCCTGCGGGTCACGCGCGAAGTTGGCAACGACGGCCCGGGCCCAGTCGCGCGCGGCGTCTTCGCCCTCATGCGCGATGATCGCAGCAAGGATCGTCTGGCTATAGACGTTCGAGCCTGAGCGGATACAGATCTGGCCCTCGTATTGCGGATCGGCCAGAGCGGCATAGGTCATCGGCGGGTTTTCGACGTCTTCCTTGTCGTAAAAGAGGATGCGCGCCCGCTGCGAAAAGCCGAACCACTGGTTGTCATCATCCTGCAGATAACCGGGGATGCGGCGCTCCAGAATGTCGCTGTCTATGGATTGCAGGATCCCGGCCTGCTTGGCACGCTCAAGACGCGACGTATCGACCGTCAGAAGGATGTCGGCCGGGCTGTTCGCACCCTCGGCCGTCATCCGCGCGATGAGTTCATCGGCATTGCCCTCGATCCGGTTGATCGTGATACCGGTCATCTCTTCGAAATCGGTATAGAGACGCTCGTCGGTGTCGTAGTGGCGCGACGAATAGAGGTTGAGCTCGCCTTCGGCAAAGGCGGGAAGCACGGTTGCGGCAAGAATTGCGGCTGCCGTGCTGGCGGTGAGAGCATGTTTGACAGACATGTCCGGGTTCCTCAGTCGTGGGTTAATTCCTGACTTTATTACTCGGATAAACAGGTTGAGGCGTCAAGGAGTATCTGACTCTTTTTATAAAGTTTTGCCCGATCAACCCGGCAACTGCCAAAACCTTGACCCTATTTGGCGACCTGCTGTGTCGCGTCATAGTCGTAAAGCCAGGAAAACCGCTTGAGCGGCGCGTTTGGCGCGATTGTCCCGCCAAACCGCAGCACCGTGTGCGCCACCAGCCGGGTGATCCCGCGCAGGTGATAGTTGCGCGCATTGGCACTTGCCGCATCGACAATCCGCGTGGTGCGTGCCTGCCGCAATTCCTGATACTTCGCCAGCGCTGTCGCCTGTGGCATCGCCTCAAGGCAATCGGCCAGAACCCACGCATCTTCGAGCGCCATGTTGGCCCCCTGGGCCAGAAACGGCAGCGTCGGGTGCGCGGCGTCGCCCAGGATCGCGATTTTCGCACCGTCGTGCCACTTCGGTGCCACCGGGTAACGGAACAGCCCCCAAAGGTGCACCTCGTCAAGATGCGCCAGCCAACCCGGCACCGGCCCGCCGAACTCGGCGAAGGCGGTGCGCACGGTTCCCGGATCGTCGCGGTTGAACCACCCCTCCTCGGCCCAGACCTCACGCTCTTCCACCGCCACGATGTTGCGCAGCCCACCTGCCAGAGGATAGCTCACCAGATGCCGCCCGGGGCCCATGAAGACGCTGGCTTCGGGGTATCCGTCATCCGGGATCATCGCGCGCCAGGCGACCTGACCGGTGAAGAACGGGGTTTCATGCGGGTTCATCGCGGCGCGGAACTGCGAGCGCCAGCCATCGGCACCAAGGATCAGATCGGCATCGGAGGCTTCAGGCAGAAGCTCTTGCCCCAAAACGATCTCGACCCCCGCATCGCTGGCGCCTTTGGCCAAAACCTCGATAAGGCGGGCGCGGTGAACGAAAAGGAAATCGCCCTTGGCCTTTTCAAGGTCAAGCCGCACGATCCGCTGCCCCGTATGGCCGTCGCGCAAAGCGACGGATTTGCCAGGGCGCGACACCGCGCGAAGTGCATCGCCAAGACCCAGCGCGTCCATGACGCGCATGCCGTTCGGGCTGATCTGAATGCCCGCGCCAACCTCGGTGATCTCTGGCGCGCGTTCGACCAGCCGAACCTTCGCGCCCCGTTGCGCAAGCGCACGCGCCACGGCCAGCCCCGCGACACCACCGCCAGCGACATCAATTTTTCGGTCAGTCAGTGACATGCCCCACTCCTCCGCGCCTCGCCAAAGCTAGCGATCCCGCGCCCCTCCGCCTTGACCTCGGACAAATCCCTTCGAAGAGATTTGCGAGGTGGTTTCGAAAACATCTCTCGTTGCGGCCACAATGAAAAAGCGCCGGAACCCTTCGGTCCCGGCGCCCCCTCCTCCTCCCAAAGAAGGGCAAGTGTCACGAACTCTTCGCGCGATCAGTCGTCGCGGTGTACCTTTTCCCGGCGTTCGTGACGCTCCTGAGCTTCGAGGCTCAGCGTTGTTGTCGGTCGGGCAACAAGCCGCTTCAGCGAAATCGGCTCTCCCGTTTCCTGGCAATATCCGAATTCGCCTTCGTCGATGCGGCGCAATGCGGCTTCGATCTTGGCAACCAGTTTGCGCTGGCGGTCCCGGATGCGCAGCTCAAGCGCGCGGTCCGTTTCTTCGCTTGCACGGTCGGCAATGTCGGGGATGCTTCTGGTTCCGTCCTGAAGTCCGGCAATCGTCGATTTGCTCTCGGTCAACAGGTCGTTTTTCTGGCGATTCAGCTCGCGGCGAAACCATTCGAGCTGACGTTCGTTCATGAATGGTTCGTCTTCGGCCGGACGATAACTGTCAGGCAGGAAAACTTCAGCCTTCATCACGGTTCCCTTTTTCTTCGTGGCGGTCGCATCAGATTTACTAGCACTCATCCGGCGCCTCCTTGGCGCGGACATACCGCAACGAAAATCGGTTGTCACTAGTTGATCGCATCATATTGATGGCAGCGGCGCGGCGCTGTATCGTCGCACGAACCCGTTCTTCAAGAGCCTTGAAATTTCCCATGAAATTCACCGGAACCGACGCCTACGTGGCGACCGAAGACCTTACTGTTGCCGTTAACGCAACAGTCACGCTTGAACGCCCGCTTCTTGTGAAGGGCGAGCCGGGCACCGGCAAAACCGAACTTGCGCGTCAGGTCGCAGAATCGCTTGGGCTGTCGCTGATCGAATGGCACGTGAAGTCGACCACCCGCGCGCAGCAGGGGCTTTATGAATACGACGCGGTCAGCCGTTTGCGCGACAGCCAGCTTGGCGACGAGCGGGTGCATGACGTTTCGAACTACATCCGCAAGGGCAAGCTCTGGCAGGCCTTCGAGGCGGAAGAAAAGGTCGTGCTTCTGATCGACGAGATCGACAAGGCCGATATCGAGTTTCCCAACGACCTTTTGCAGGAACTCGATCGGATGGAGTTCCACGTCTACGAGACGGGCGAGACGATCCGCGCGCGTCAGAGGCCCGTCGTCATCATCACGTCGAACAACGAAAAGGAATTGCCCGACGCATTCCTGCGCCGCTGCTTTTTCCATTATATCCGTTTCCCGGACATGGAGACGATGAAACGCATCGTTGCCGTGCATTATCCGGGCATCAAGGATGCGCTTCTGACGACCGCGCTGACGCAGTTCTATGAATTGCGGGATCAGGCCGGGTTGAAGAAAAAGCCGTCAACCTCCGAAGTGCTCGACTGGCTGCGGCTTCTGCTGGCCGAGGATCTGAGTGCCGAAGACCTGCGCGGCGATGGCACCAGCGCATTGCCCAAACTGCATGGCGCGCTTTTGAAGAACGAACAGGACGTGCATCTGTTCGAACGCCTCGCGTTCATGGCCCGCGGTCGCGGTTAGGGTGCTTTCCACCCTCGCCGATCCTGTCCTTCCGATCTTCGCGGTTCTGGCCGCGGGATATATGTTGAACAAGGCGGGTGCGATGGATGCGTCCCACGCGCAGGCGATCAACCGCTTTGTCTTCTATCTTGCCGCCCCGGCTCTTGGCATCGCCGTCATCGGCCGGGCGGCCTTCGACACGATCCACTGGCCCGCCGTGGGCGTCTATTTCGCCGCCGAACTGGCCGTCTACGCCGCGGTTTTCGCGCTGATGCGCTTTGCCTTCAAACGCGACCTGGGCGAGGCGCTGCTTTTGGGGATGACGGCGGTCTTCGCCAACCACGTCTTCTTCGTGCTGCCCATCGCCGAACGCAGCTTTGGCGCCGAGGCCGCGATTCCCATGGCCGGGATCGTGCTGATCGACATCGCGGTGATCTTCATCGGATCGGTCCTGCTGACCGAGATCATCGCCAGCGACAACCGGTCGCTTCGGCGAACCCTTGCCGGTCTGGCCCGCAACCCGTTTGTCTATGCCCCGCCTATCGGCCTGGCGCTTGGCGCGCTTGGCGCGACGGCACCGTCCGGCATCTGGACCTTCCTTGATTTCACGGCCGCCGCCGCCGCACCTGTCGTGCTCTTCTCGCTCGGCATCACTCTTGGAACCGCGCCGATCTTCCCTGTCCGCCTGCCGTGCTGGTCCGTGACGATGGCCAAGCTTTTCGCGGTGCCCGCCCTCGCCTGGGGCGGCCTTGATGCCGTCGGACCGATGGAACCGCTGACCCGCGACATCACGCTTCTGGTGGCGGCGGGCCCCTGTGGCGCGATGCCCTATGTCATCGCCACCCAGTACAATATCCGCACCCAAACCATTGCAAAGACGGTGCTTTTGTCTACAGTCCTGTCGCTCGTGACCCTATCGGTGCTCTTGCCATGACCGTGATCCGCCCCCTGACCGCCAACGACGCACCCGCATGGCGGCGGCTTTGGCACGACTATCTGGCGTTTTACGAAACCAAGGTGCCGGATGCGATCTACGACACCTATTTCGCGCGACTTCTGGGCGACGACCCCCGCGACTTTTCCTGCCTTCTGGCCGAGGTCGATGGCGCGCCTGTGGGTCTTGCGCATTACGTCTTCCACCGTCACGGTTGGAAGATCGAAGACACCTGTTACCTGCAAGACCTTTACGCTGACCCTGCCGTGCGCGGGCGCGGGATCGGGCGCGCCTTGATCGAAGCGGTCTATCGGGCGGCGGATGACGCCGGCGCTCCGTCGGTGTATTGGACAACACAGCACTTCAATAAAGAGGCTCGCCAATTATATGACAGGGTAGGCCGACTGACACCTTTCATAAAATACGAGCGCCCCTTGTGATCCGTACTCTCGCCGTTCTTGCCACGCTTGCGCTTGGTGCCTGTTCCACCGCAATCGCGCCGCCGGATGTGACCGACCGGCGCACGCCTCAGTCGTTGCCCCCGATGAAAACCTTCGGCGAGGCGCGGGTGACACAGCCGACGCGGTCGAACCGGTCGATTGCCGCCGACATTCTCGATCTGACCTTCACGCTGGAAAGCGGGCGCGCCCTGCCCGTTCTGACGCGTTTCGAGGGGCCGATCACCGTGCGCGTGCTGGGCGAGGCCCCGCGCAGTCTGTCGCCCGACCTAGATCAGCTGATCACCCGGCTGCGCCGCGAGGCCGGGATCGACATTTCCCGAGTATCCGCCGATCAGCCCGCTTCCGTCACGATCGAGGTTCTGACCCGGCGCGAACTTCAGCGCGCGGTGCCGCAGGCGGCCTGTTTCGTGGCCCCGCGCCTGACCTCGTGGAATGACTTCCGCGCCAACAGACGCAGCAGTGCGCTCGACTGGACCACCCTGAAAACGCGCCAGCGCATGGCGATCTTCCTGCCCGGCGATGTGCCACCGCAAGAGGTGCGCGATTGCCTTCATGAGGAACTGGCACAGGCCATCGGCCCGCTGAACGACCTCTACCGCCTGTCCGACAGCGTCTTCAACGACGACAATTTCCACACGGTCCTGACCGGGTTCGACATGCTGACCCTGCGCGTGATCTATGCGCGCGAATTACGCTCGGGCATGACCCGCGACGAGGTGGCCGCCCGGCTCCCCGCCATTCTCGCCCGCCTCAACCCGCGCGGCCAGCGCGGCGGCGCCCTGGTGGCAAGCGACACGCCCCGCGCATGGGTCAACACGATGGAGGCCGCGCTTGATCCGCGCTCATCGCCCCTGCGGCGGCGCACGGCGGCGCGTGACGCGGTGGAATACGCGCTGGAACAGGGCTGGGAAGACAACCGCCTTGGCTACAGCCTTTATGCCCTGGGCCGCCTCTCGATCGGCACCCAGCCGGAACTGGCCGTCGCCGCCTTTTTGCAGGCCGGCAGCCTTTACAGCACCGATGACGGCACCGCTTTGCAAGAGGCGCATGTTGCCACGCAACTGGCCGCCTTCGCACTGACCGCCGGACAGTCGGACATCGCGCTGGAAATCGTCGACCGTAACCTTGCCGCCGTTTCCCGCGCACAAAAGGCCGATCTGCTGGCCACGCTCTTACTGATCAAGGCTGAAGCGCTTGAGCTTGAGGGGCGCAGGACCGAGGCCGAGGCCGTGCGCCTCGACAGTCTGGGATGGGCCCGCTATGGCTTCGGCTCGGATCGCGAAGTGCGCGCGCTCGCGGCCGAGATCGCCGCACTTAGCCCGCGCAATCGTCAGGGGGGTGGCGCATGATTGTCCTTGCAGGTTTGTTCGGCGGCGGTGGCTGGGGCGCGTATCTGGCCAGGAAACGCGGCGGCACCAAGGCCGACATGGCGCAATACGCCGCCGGGTTCGGCATCGCCTTCGCGCTTCTCGGGCTGTTCCTGACGATCTTTATCGAACGGATGGCGTAAAGGGCCGCGCGGCATGTTCCTGCCCTTTTTCGACGCCCTGCGCCAACACCGCCTTCCCGTCTCACTGCGCGAATACCTGAGCTTTCTGGATGGCATGGCCGCCGGTCTGGTGACCTATGATGTTGACGGCTTCTATTACCTCGCGCGCACCGCGATGGTGAAGGACGAGCGCCACATCGACCGCTTCGATCAGGCCTTTGCCGCAGCGTTCGAGGGGCTTGAAAACATCTCGTTCGAACAGGTGATCGACGCCGTCGACCTGCCCGCCGAATGGCTTGAGAAGATGGCCGAAAAGCACCTCAGCGACGCCGAGAAAGCCGAGATCGAGGCTTTGGGCGGGTTCGACAAGCTGATGGAGGCGCTGCGCGAACGGCTCAAGGAACAGCAGGGCCGTCATCAGGGCGGGTCGAAATGGGTCGGCACCGCGGGCACCTCGCCCTTCGGCGCCTATGGCTACAACCCCGAAGGCGTGCGCATCGGCCAGAAGGAAAGCCGCCACCAGCGCGCGGTAAAGGTCTGGGACAAGCGCGAGTTCCGCAACCTCGACGACAACGTCGAACTGGGCACGCGCAACATAAAGGTGGCGATGAAGCGCCTGCGCCGTTGGGCGCGGGACGGCGCGGCCGAAGAGCTTGATCTCGACGGCACGATCCGGGCCACCGCCGAACACGGCTATCTCGACGTGCAGACCCGGCCCGAGCGGCGCAATGCCGTGAAGGTCCTGCTGTTTCTCGATGTGGGCGGGTCGATGGACCCGCATGTGAAGGTGGTGGAAGAGCTTTTCTCGGCCGCCAAGACCGAGTTCAAGCATCTCGAACACTTCTACTTCCACAACTGCCTTTATGAAGGCGTCTGGCGCGACAACCGCCGCCGCTGGACGGAACAGACGCCAACGATGGACATCCTCAACACCTATGGTTCCGATTACAAATGCATCTTCGTGGGTGATGCGTCGATGAGCCCCTATGAGGTCGCGATGCCCGGGGGCGCCAATGAGCATTGGAACCGCGAAGCCGGGGCGACGTGGCTGGCGCGCGCGCGCGACCAGTGGCCCGCGCATCTGTGGATCAACCCGGTGCGCAAAGACTATTGGGGATACACCCAATCCATCGCGATGATCCGCGAGATTTTCGGATCGGATGCGATGGTGCCCATGACGCTTGAGGGGATCGAGCGGGGAATGAAGGCGCTGGGGCGGTAGGGGCGGCGTTTCGAACCAAAGCAGGTTCAGTCCTTGGCAAAGCCTGCCTGTTTCTCGCGCAAACCCTCGCGTATCACCTCGTGGTCGGTCATGGTCAACGACGGTCGCGAGCGACGGGTGAGGTCCCGCCAGAGACGCAGGCGCGGAAGGCGTACCCGCGACCAGTCCAGACGCGACATTGCAAAAAGATCGCCGTGAAGATGAAAAAGCCGCATGTCGAGGCGCTCGGCGACATGTTCAAGGGCGGTGCGGCTGAAAAAGCTGATGTGCTGGCCGGACTCGTGCGCCCAGTACCACCAGTCCTCGGGCGGCACCTCACCCTCTTGAAAACAGGTTGCGGTGAAGAACAAGGTGTCGAACCCGTACTTTGCGTGAGCCTCTTCCAAAAAAGCGGCGGGGTTTTCCAGATGTTCGAGGACTTCGAAGGCGACAGCGACATCGTATTTGGCATCACCAGCCTCAAAGCCTCGCGCAAAGAGATTTTCTGCGTATTTGTCCTGCCAGAAGAAGGGAAAGCCCTGGTCGCGCATACCACGGACGAAATGCCCATGTCCGGCGCCGATATCGACACCCGATCGGAAGGGCTTTGGCGCCCTCGCCAGAAGCCATGAGATACGGTCGATGTTGTGAGTGTTACGCGCAATGATCCCGGTATCAGTTGCCGCAATGGCTGCGTCATAGGCTTCGTCCAGCCAGTGAGGGGCCTCGACAAAGATGTACTGAATCTCATCGTCCATGAAATAACGCGCGAGATGGCGGCCCAGGACGGTACGCTCAAATAAGAAACGTCCTTCAAATCCGGTGAGAGGGGAAACTGGCATCATGCACCTTTCTGGGTGATGTCCGGTGGAAAGGGTCGACCGCTGCCCGGTCCGAGATGTTCTAAAGGCGCCGCGTTCAAAAGCGAAGGCGCAATAAAAAGGCGACCACCCTTCTCACGTATCTGGCGGTGCAGATCGACATGTTCGCAAATCCGTCGCCCGTCGGCGTCGCGCGTCCCATATCGCAGGTTTTCGAGCGATGCCGTTCGATATAGACCCAGTCCGCCAAAGGCAGAGTGAACCTCGATCCAATCGTGGCCTGTCGGAATCGCGTATTGCCGGTCATAGACAAACTTCTTCTTGAAATGCCACCAATCAAAAAGCCTGCGTGGGTTGAGCATGTTGGCGCGCACGTGTTTCCAACAATCGTCCGGGCACCATTCCGGGTGACGCAGGGCATAAAGGTCGTAATAGCCGTCAGCCTGATTTGCAAATAATCCCGCCCAGTCACGGTCAGACTCGTTCAAACAGTCCAGCAAGGCCTTGATGGGCAATGTTTCATTCGGCCCATCCATATCGATGACGAGGGTAAACGCTGGTCTGGGAACAAGATCAAACACGGCATCAAGCGCTGTGTTGCGGGCATGAGCGATGCGGTCAACCCGGTGTCTATGCGTCTTGTTCGCGCCGTCAATGCGTAAAATCTGCACTAGCGGTGCGCGCTCGGCATACGCGTCAAGCACCTCGTCCGTGCCGTCGTCGTTGTCGTTGGTAACGATGATGACATGGCTTTCGCTCAAACGCCCCCGCAAGGCCTCGACCGAGGCCAAGGTCGCCCGGAGCGCTTGCCCGCCGTTACGGACCACTCCCATGATCGCCACACCGGATGACTGATCGCCTTGCACGCTCATGCTTTGCCCTGATCGCCTCATCCCGCGTTCGCTCTGCAGGCTATCGCTCGGGTTTGAGCAAATCCACCGCAAGACGGCGTTACCGGTCCAAGTGTTGCGCGCATGTCTCCGCAATCACGCCCAGGACCCTTAGGTCCCAGGCCTCGTGCGCCCGCGCAACGACGCCGCAGCGGGCAACCAATTTTCAACCCAGACTTGTGAGTGCCCGCACGGGGCATTAAAATGGGGGCAGGCAGCAGTGGTTCACAGCATTGAAGTATCGGCCAGACATTGACGGCTTGCGGGCCGTCGCGATCATTCCTGTTGTGCTTTACCACGCCGGCATTCCCGGCCCGTCGGGCGGGTTTGTCGGGGTCGACGCGATGGAACCCATGACGATTTTGGGGATCGAGCGGGAGATGAAGGCGCTGGGGCGTTATTGAACGGGCCGCAAAAAGGGGGCGGATTTCTCCGCCCCCAGGGAACACGAGGGTCTTTCCCGGCTTTCTTCAGAAGCCGTAGACCAGCGAGACGCCGAGCGAGTTGTCGGTGCTCTTGAGGCCGGGAAGCGGGTCGCTGTCCCATTCCGTCCGATACGAGACGCGGGTCGCAACCGCATCGGTGACCTTGAAGCTCACTCCAAGGTCGTTGGTCACAACCGTGTCTTCATCGGAAAACAGTACGTCTGTATCGTTCGTCACAGCAACGGTTTCCGAGAAAGCGTAGTAGTAACGCGACGATGCGATACCCGCAGCCTCGGTGGTGTCCACGCCGTTCTGATCTTCGACATATCGCACACCCGGGCCAGCCTGAATACGCCAGGTCTGGTTGGGTTGATTGATCACGCGGTAACCCGGACCGATGCCAAGGAAGGCATCCAGCTTGTTCGAGTCGAAGTCGTCATAGCGAACCGAGCCAAGGCCAAAGACATAGAACTGATCGGTGAAGTACCGGTTCACGTCATAAGTCGCGTAGAATTCTTCCTTGTTGCGGATGCCATTGTCTTCCGCGAACTCTACTGCGAAACCAAGTGTGTGGTTCCAGGGGCCTTTGCCGTAGCGAAGGCGGCCAGCAAGGTCGAGATCGGTCGTGTCGGTGTTGCCCGACGTTGCCGAAAAGCCAAGTGCCACGCTGCCGGTCCAGCCTTGTGCATACTGGTTGGGGCCGAAACGAGCATCGTCTTGCGCGTCGGAGAAATCATCGTCGACCGCTTCCTGAATGTCATCGATCCGGTCATCGAGATCTTCGATGCCAACAAGCGCACCCTGCGCAAATACAGGTGCAGCCACGAGGAGCGCCAGAACCGAAGCGGTCAGTGCATAACGTTTTTGCATGGGTCTTTCCTTTCCCAACAAAGAGTGACCCGCCTGATTTGGACGGGGGCATCGCTGCCAAGGAACTACCTAAAGTGTGAGATATAATAAGAGAAATTCATAATAATTAGGTATAAAAAGACTTTATATCATGCTATTTGAATTCTCCGTTGCTTCCAAGGACTTGGACAGAGTCGCCGCTGCTGATTTCGGCCAATTCGGCGATGACCGCGCTTTTTTCTTCATCAAGCTGTGTCCGGACTGCCAAGAGGGCGGCTTCGGCGACCGTGCGGATATCTTCGTTAAGGTCATCGCGCCAGACCGACCATACCGGGTAGGCAAAGCGAGGCGCATCGGGGATCAGGTGCAGCCGTCCCTCGTCGAGATACCGCTTGATGTACCGTGCGGGCAGGTAAGCTGCGGCCTTCCGCATCACGACATATTCCGCCGACATAGCCCCAAGGGACAGGGTCAGGCCGGGGTTCGTCAGGTCCGGAATCTCGAGTGCGTGGGCATGGACGAATTCCGGCCCCCAATCGACGAAGACATAGTGCTCCGCGATCTCATCGAAGCTGGCGGGCCACGAGGACACGAGCACAAGCTCTTCATCCAAAACCTTTTGCGCTGTCAATCCGGGGCGCAGTTGCGGGTTATACATCAACCCGATTTGCACGATCCCCTCGACCAGGAAACGCATGATGCGATCGGCCATACCCAGCTCGGCGCGAACGTTTAGGGTTGGCAGATCTGCCTGCATCCGGTCGATCCAGCGAAAACCAAGCCGGGGCCAAAGCGAGTATTGCGCCGCGATTGTAAGCGATTTCGTATATCCTTCCGGCACCCCTATCTGCTGACGGGCTTCTTCCCAGATCTTGATCAACGAGAGGGCATAACGTTCGAACTCACGGCCCGCCGCAGTCAGTTCGGCTCCGGCCTTGGACCTGGTGAAGAGTTGTTTTCCAAGTGAGTCCTCCAGCCGCTGCACCCGCAGGCTGACGGCCGATTGGGTTACAAAGAGCCGGTCGCTGGCATTCACGAAGGACCCAGTGGCTGCGACTTCAAGAAAGGTTCTCAAAAGGGCGATGTCCATCAAATCACCTATGATCTAATCTTGTTTCAAGCGTATTTATTATTCGTTTTCATGATCTCTAGAAACCCCGTAAAAATACGCCGTGGGGGCGGATAAAACTTCGCGTGAATCGCCTGAACGAGTGATTGGGTCAGCGCCCTAACCGTTGGCCTGATGGTCCGTCCTCACACTTCGAAAGACCCAAATAGAAGACGCGTAAGGATGCGACCCAGGGCGAGCACCGGGTTCCGCAAGATCGCCACCGCGACCATTATGACCGCAGCCATGGGCCCGTCGGTCTGTTCCTCCGACCAGGTGATTGACAATTCCGTCGGCTTTGTCGCAGGCACGACCAAGGTTGTGGCCAAGGGCGCCGTGGGTGCCGAGAAGCTTACCAAAAAAAGACGGTTAGATGATCGTTGGTGCAGGCGACTGAACCAATGAGACGGGGCTACTCCGCGAAAACCACCAGCGCCCGCGGGTCCCACGCCACACGCGCCCGCGCGCCGCGGTCAAGGACCTGCCGCCCGGTCAGGTTCTTCATCGAGATCGTGACCGGCACCGTCGCCCCATCAAGCAACACATCGTAGTAAGTCATGTCCCCGTAATAGGCGAGCTCTTCGACCTGTCCTTCGGCCAGGTGACCGTCCGCGTCCTCGCCATCGACCAGAAGGGTCATCGTCTCGGGCCGCAATCCGGCCTGTCCAAGGCCGGGGCGGATCGCGCCGGGGCATTGCGCGCTGTCGATCGTGGTGCGGCCGAGCCCCGCGATATCAAGATCGATGCTGCCCCCCTGCCCCATGGAAATTTCAACGGGCAGGAAGTTCATCACCCCGATGAAGTTGGCGACCTGTTGGGTCACCGGGCGGCGGTACAGCTCTTGCGGGCTGGCCAGTTGCGCGATCTGGCCTTCGAACATGACCGCGATCCGGTCCGACATGATCAGTGCCTCTTCCTGATCGTGCGTCACGAGGATGAAGGTGATGCCGACATGGCGCTGGAGCCGGCGCAGTTCGGTCTGCATCTGTTCGCGCAGTTTCTTGTCAAGCGCCGAGAGCGGCTCGTCCAGAAGCAGAACCTTGGGCTTGAGGATCAGCGCACGGGCCAGTGCGACCCGCTGGCGTTGCCCGCCCGACAGGGCCTGTGCCGAGCGGTCGCCATAGCCGTCGAGCCCGACCATGCCCAGCGCCTCGGCGATCAGGGCGGATTTGGCGGATTTGTCGAGGTCCGACCGCTTGCGCAGACCGAAGCCCACATTCTGCGCCACGCTGAGATGCGGGAAGATGGCATAGGATTGAAACACCATGTTGGTGGGGCGCTTGTTGGCCGGCACCCCCTCCATATCGCGGCCGTCGAGAAGGACGTGACCCGAGCTTACATCCTCGAACCCCGCGATGGTGCGCAATAGCGTGGTCTTGCCGCAACCCGACGGGCCCAGCAGCGAAAAGAACTCGCCCTCGGCGATGTCCATCGTGATGCCGCGCAAGGCGTGATAGCTGCCGTAATGCTTTTGCACATCGCGCAGGCTGATGATCTGGCGGCGGTTAGGATCGGTCACAGGAACCCTCCGGTATCGGCTTTGCCGGCTTTGGCGACACCGCGACGGCGGGCGTATTCGGCAACGATGAGCAGGACGATGGACAGCACCACAAGGATCGTGCCCAGCGCCATGATGATGGGCTGCATGCGCGGAAAGCGCAGCAGGCTCCAGATATAGACCGGCAAGGTGGGTTCGGACCCGGTCAGGAAGAAGGCGATGATGAATTCATCAAGCGAGATCGTGAAAGAGATGAGAAGCGAGGCGATCACGCCCGGCATCACCAGCGGCAGGGTGACAAGGCGGAAGGTCGAAAACCGGGTTTCGCCAAGGTCGATTGCCGCCTCTTCCAGCGAGGCGTCGAGGTTCTGAAACGACGAGTTGAGCACGGCAATGCAAAAGGGGGTGCAGATCAGCGTATGGGCGGCGATCACCGTCCAGGCCGACAGCGGAAAGTCGAGGATCTGCACCACCACGACCAACAGCGACACCGCCACGATGATCTCGGGCAGGACGAGCGGCAGCATGATCATCCCCATGATCCCGGCCTTGGCGGGAAAGACATAGCGCGTGCTGGCGCGGGCCGCGCAAATGCCAAGGATGGTCGAGAAAACGGCCGTCAGCACCGCGATGAAAAGCGAGTTGCGCACGGCGTCATGCAGCGCCTCGACCTCACGCAACTGCACGAACCAATCAAACGTGAACCCTTCCAGCGGGAAGGCGATGATGGTCGAGGAATTGAACGCGAAAAGCGGAAGCAGGATGATCGGCGCGTAAAGGAAGATCAGGTAAAGCACCGCATAGATCAGAAGTCCGCGCCCCTTCACGACTTCCGCCCCAGCCAGAGGCGGTTCAACCCGACGATCACCAGCGACACGAAGGTCACCAGCACCATCGCGATGACCGCAAGTGCCGCCCCCATAGGCGCGTTGTTGAGACGCAGGAATTCGACCTGAATGCGGTTGGCGATCATCGCGCCTTCGGGTCCGCCGACAAGGCGCGGGGTCACATAATCGCCGACCGTCGGGATGAAGACGATCAGTATCGCGCCGATTACCCCTGGCATCGCGATGGGCAGGGTCACGCGAAAGAAGGTGCGAATGGCCCCCTCGCCCAGATCCCGCGATGCCTCCAGAAGTGACCGGTCGATACGCTCAAGTGCTACGAAGATCGGTAGGATCGCAAAGGGGGCAAAGGCATGGGCAAGCGTGATCACCACGGCATTGGCGTTGTAAAGAATGAAGGTCAGCGGCTCTTCGATGAATCCCAGTTCAAGCAGCGACGAGTTGATCACGCCATTGAAGCCGAGGATCACCTTCCAGAGGAACACTCGGATGAGGTAGGACGTCCAGAACGGGATGGTGATGAGAAAGAGCCAAAGCGATTTGTGCCGGGGATTCACATAGAAGCTGACGTAATAGGCGATGGGAAAGGCCAGAAGCACGGTGACCACCGTGACCGCGCCCGAAATCAGCAGCGACCGCCCCATCAGCAGCGCGTAAAGCGGATTGGCGAACGCTTCGCGGTAGTTGTTCAGCGTGGGCGTGGTGTCGACGGTCAGGAAATCCTGTGTCCAGAAACTGAACAGAACAATCGCCCCCAGCGGTGCCGCGAGCAGCGCCAGCGCATAAAGCGCCGTCGGGCTGACCAGCAACAGGCCGCGTCGTGCGTTCTTGTCAAAACCGATTGCGATGTCACCGCCCCCCGGTATCCCGTTACCGATCATGTGAGCGCGAATTCGCGACGATCACAAGCGCAGAATGCGATACTTGCCAAGCTGCCTCCCTTGCGGCCAGACTTGGGCCCATGGATCGCGATGCCTTCAACGCTTATTGCAAATCGCTTCCCGGGGCCGAGTGGTCGGACCCCTGGGGTGGCGGGCATGACGCGTGGAAGGTGGGCGGCAAGATGTTTGCCTGCGTTGGCACGCAAAGCGCGGGCGTATCGGTCAAGACCCCCGATATCGAAACCGCCCAGCTTCTGATCGAAATGGGCCGGGCCGAGCGTGCGCCCTATTTCCACAAAAGCTGGGTATTGGTCCCTTGGGGGCATGTGGATGACAACGAGATGCGCGACCGGCTGCGCACCTCATACAGCATCGTTCGGGCGGGACTGACCAAGAAGGTGCAGGCAACGCTGGGCGACATGCCGGACGGATCTGGCGATTGACAATTCTCGCCGCGCGCGTCCCTTTTGGCATATGACACATGATCCCGGTTCCGTCTTTCGCGCCCTGCATGTTCCGGGCGACCCCTTTATCCTCGTGAATGTGTGGGACGCGGGCACGGCCCGCATGGCCGCCGCGATGGGGGCCAAGGCGCTGGCGACGTCTTCCGCTGCGCATGCCTTTACCCTTGGCCGCCCCGATGGCGGCACGCTTACACGGGACGAGGCGCTGACCCACGCCCAAGACATCGTGGCCGCGACCGACCTGCCCGTGAATGGCGATTTCGAGAACGGGTTCGGCGACGATCCGGACACTTGCGCCGAAACCGTGCGGCTTGCCGCCGAGGCGGGGCTTGCGGGCATCGGCATCGAGGACACGATGTTCCCCTCTGGCGCGCCCTACCCCGCCGATCTTGCCGCCGAGCGCATTCGCGCCGCTGCCGCCGCCGCGCGCGCCCTGCCCCGCGATTTCGTGCTGACCGCGCGGGCCGACGGGATCCTGACCGGAACCTACGGCATCGATGAAGCCATCACACGGCTTCAGGCGACGGAGGCCGCGGGCGCCGATTGCCTATATGCGCCGATGCCCAAATCGCCCGAAGACCTGCGTCGCATCGTGGCCGAGACCGGCAAACCGGTGAATGCACTGGCCGCCGGCCCCTATACCAAGCTGGAAGATCAGACGTTCGCCGCCCTCGGCGTGGCCCGCATCTCGCTTGGCTCTGCCCTGGCCCGCGCCGCGCATAAAACGGTGCATGACGCGCTGGCCGACATGCTGGGCACGGGCCTGTTCGACCGTTTGGGTCATGTCCTGCCGGGCGCAGATGCCGACAAGCTGATCTCCTGACCCATGAACCACGATGATCTGAACCTTTGGTCGAAACGGGCCGCCGACTGGGCGCGCGACTATCACAAGGGGCTGCGCGACCGGCCCGTGCGGGCGCAAACCTTACCCGGGCAGACGGCGGCGAAACTGCCGACCCGGCCGCCCGAACAACCGGAACCGATGGAAACGATCTTCGCCGATTTCGAAGCCATCGTGCCCGACGCGATGACCCATTGGCAGCATCCCCGCTTCTTTGCCTATTTCCCGGCCAATGCCGCGCCCGCCTCGATGCTGGCCGAGCAACTGGCCAATGCCATCGTCGCGCAGGGCATGCTCTGGCAGACGGCCCCGGCAGCGACCGAGGTCGAAGAGGTGATGATCGGCTGGCTGCGCGATGCGCTGGGGCTGGCCGGGCATTTCACCGGCACGATCCATGACAGCGCGACCGTCACCACCCTGTCGGCGGTTTTGACGATGCGCGAGCGCGCGCTTGACTGGGCGGGCAATGCGGAAGGTTTGAGCGGACAGCCCCG
>JABDPT010000042.1 GCA_013042605.1 Paracoccaceae bacterium | reverse complement strand
CTCACATATCACGCCGATTTCCGTGACATATTTGAGCTGCGCGGGCGCGAGCGCCAATCGATTCGCCGAAACGAGGTACAGCGAGATGGAGCGGATTTCCAGAACCAGACACAAGATGGCGTGACTTGCGCGACGAGCCTGCAGTTTGAAGGTCTTCCACCAGGGGAGGATTATACTCTCAACCCGCACCAAACGCGCCACATTCGGGTTTGTGGGGCGTTCAGGTCTTCGCGGCATGGCCCGCAGCCGAAAGCGCTGGCTGCCCCCTGGACAGACCGTGCCATTTCCGTGCGATCCGATTTGCCCGCGCCGGAGCGGCAGGCATTCAGTGATATCGACATGCTGATGGCAACGTCTCGGCACGGCCCGGTCCTGCTTACCGGCGTGCCAAACTTCGTCAATGTTTTCGGGCGGGACAGCCTGATCGCCTCGTGGTTTCTGTTGTCCGCCGCGCCCAGCATCGCGGAAAACACGCTGCGTATCCTGGCCGCCCATCAAGGCACCGAAGACAACCCGGTAACGCTCGAGGCACCCGGGAAGATCGCGCATGAGCTGCGTGACAGCGAACTGACACGCACTGGCGATGTCCCGTTCGGCCGTTATTTCGGAACGGCGGATGCCAGTGCGTTGTTCGTCCTGCTGATGCGCGACCATTGGAGGGCGACCGGTCTGAGCGAGGTCGCTGTTGAGCTTTCCGGTGCCTGGCGCGGGGCGATTGGCTGGTGCAGGGGCGAAAGGGGCGGCGATGGGTTGCTGCGCTATTCGACAGAGAACCAGGGGCGCGGCCTGGTCAACACTTCCTGGAAGGACAGCAAAGACAGCATGTCCTATTCGGATGGACGTCTGGCTAAAGGCCGGCTGGCGGTGGTCGAGGTGCAGGGCTACCTCGCAGCAGCCCTCGACGCGGCGGCCGATCTGGAAGAGATGATCGGGGACGACCTTTCGCGGGCGGCGACCTTGCGCCAAGAGGCTGCGGAATTGAAAGATTTGATCGACAGGGTGTTTTGGAACGACGGTCTTGGCATACATGCACTCGCCGTGGATGAGAGCGGGCGCCAATGCGACGTCGTGTCTTCGAACCCCGGTCATCTCTTGTGGGCAGGCGTTCTGAGCCACGATCGTGCCGCCGCAGTGGCAAGGCGCCTGATGGAACTGGATATGTGGTCTGGATGGGGGGTGCGATGCCTATCGAGCCGCGAAACGCGTTATCAGCCGCTATCCTATCACAACGGGTCGGTCTGGCCACATGACAACGGATTGATCGCCGCCGGCGCTCAGCGTTATGGCTTGACGGATATCAGCGAGCGGATCTGGCGGGGAATGGCCGAGGCGGCGGCTGAATTTCCCGATCTGCGTTTGCCGGAACTGTTCGGCGGATATGAACGCCACCCAGAACGCCCGCCTATTCCCTATGCGGAAACGTGTTCGCCACAGGCTTGGGCCGCGGCGGCCCTGGTCTACCACGTCATGTACCAACAGCCCGAGTAGCGCTGCGCGGTTGGACGCTGCAAACCGTCATGGGAGAAAGCCCGACGACTTGCCCCCGCAAGCAGGCTGCGAGGGCAAGTCTTCTCAACTATCGCTCAAGCACAACGTTCTCGACGAAGGCCTGACGGATCTCAGTGTTGAACGGGTTGCCGGGCCAGATGGTCGAGTACTTGCGCATCTCGTTAGGGACCAGCGATTTGCTGTCATCGGCTTCCGGGTGCATCGGCGCTGCGCCGAAGACCTGGTTGAACGCTGTCTGTGTCTCGGCCGAGCTGACCCAGTTCAGGAACACCAGCGCAGCCGCCGGATGCGGGGCATTGGCGGGAATGATGTTGAAGTTGCCGCCACCGTTCATGCCGAACTCCGGAATGTAGAACTTGATCCGGTCACTGACTTCGCCTTTCACCTGAAGACCGTAAAGGTGGTCTTCCCAGCCCGCGACCATGGTGAACTCGCTGCCCGAGAGCCGCTGCAGGCTGTCGGTGTTCGACGCGGTAATCACATAGCCGTCGGAGTGCTCGAGGAACCAATCCCAGGATGGCTGCAGCGCCGCCATACGTTCTTCGGTTACCTCTCCGTCAAGCCAGCCGTCCATCTCGGCGCCGATGATGTTGCGCGTGACGTTCTGGAAGAACGACGGGCCGGAGCCGCCGTTTTCATAGTTGAAGCCGAATTCACCGGGACGCTCGGTAAAGAACCTCGCAAAGTCCTCGACCGTCTGCGGAAGCTCATCCTCTGAGATCTTGTCAGGGTCATAGGCGATACCGGTCTGGTTGCCCCAATAGCCGTAGGCATAGTGCATCCCGTCATGACCGCCGAGTTCCGTGCGCAT
>JABDPT010000024.1 GCA_013042605.1 Paracoccaceae bacterium | reverse complement strand
GCTCGCACAGCATTTCGTCCTGTGTGACCGCATCGCCGGCCTTTTTGAACCAGGTCGATACGGTGGCCTCGGTGACGCTTTCGCCCAGCGTGGGAACCATCACATCGACGCTTTCGCCGCCGCCGCTCGCGACCGCTGGGGCCGGGGCCGCGGCGGGTTTGGGGCTTGGCTTGGTGTCCGAAGCGCTGGCCGAACCCGCTTCGGTGACGACCGCCAAAAGCGCATCGACCCCGACGGTCGAGCCTTCTTCGGCAACGATCTGGTCAAGTTTTCCGGCGATGGGTGAGGGCACTTCGACCGTGACCTTGTCGGTCTCAAGCTCGCACAGCATTTCGTCGATCGCGACATCGTCGCCCGGCTTTTTGAACCAGGTTGCCACCGTGGCTTCGGTGACGCTTTCCCCCAGTGTGGGGACGCGCACTTCGCTACTCATTTCAGTTCCCTTCCAGTGTCAGCGCATCGTTCACGAGCGCGGCTTGTTGTGCTTTGTGGACCGAGGCGAGCCCGGTTGCGGGTGACGCCGCGGCGGCGCGCCCGGCATAGGTGGGGCGGGTGTTCTTGGCGCCGATCCGGGTGAGAACCCATTCGATATTCGGCTCCATGAAGAACCAGCCGCCCTGGTTCTTGGGCTCTTCCTGGCACCAGACGAAATCGGCATTGCCGAAGCGTTCAAGTTCCTTGACGAGGCTGAGTGCGGGGAACGGATAGAACTGTTCGACCCGCATCAGATAAATATCGTCGATGCCACGCGCGTCGCGTTCTTCAAGCAGATCGTAGTAAACCTTGCCCGAACACATGACGACACGCTTGATCTTGTCGTCCTTGACCAGCTTGGTGTCCGAATGCCCCTTTTCGGCATCGTCCCAAAGCACGCGGTGGAAGGACGATCCGTTGGTGAAGTCGCTGGCGTCCGAGATGGCGAGCTTGTGCCGCAACAGGGATTTCGGCGTCATCAGCACAAGAGGCTTGCGGTAGCTGCGGTGCAACTGGCGGCGCAGGATGTGGAAATAGTTCGCCGGTGTGGTGCAGTTGGCGACGATCCAGTTGTCTTCGGCGCACATCTGCAGGAACCGTTCAAGGCGGGCGGACGAGTGTTCCGGCCCCTGACCTTCGAAACCGTGCGGCAAGAGCATGACCAGGCCCGACATGCGCAGCCACTTGCGTTCGCCCGATGAGATGAACTGATCGAACATGATCTGGGCACCGTTGGCAAAATCGCCGAACTGCGCCTCCCAGAGGACAAGCGCGTTGGGTTCGGCAAGCGAGTAGCCATATTCGAACCCGAGCACCGCGTATTCCGACAGCATCGAGTCGATCACTTCATACTGCGCCTGACCGGCGCGGATGTTGTTGAGCGGATAATAACGTTCTTCGGTTTCCTGATTGATCAGGCCCGAGTGCCGCTGGCTGAAGGTGCCGCGCGTACTGTCCTGCCCGGCAAGGCGTACCGGGTAGCCTTCGGTCAGAAGCGACCCGAAGGCGAGCGCTTCGGCCGTGGCCCAGTCAAAGCCTTCGCCGGAGTCGAACATCTTGCCACGGCTATCCAGAAGGCGCGCGACGGTCTTGTGCAGCGGAAAGCCCTCTGGCGCGCGGCGCAGCGAAGCACCGATCTCGGCCATGGTCTTTTCGTCGATGGCGGTCTTGCCGCGCTGGTATTTTTCGCCCTCGCGGTCCAGATGCGACCAGCGCCCGTCAAGCCAGTCGGCCTTGTTGGGCTTATAGTCTTTCCCGGCCTCGAACTCTTCGTTGAGATAGGCCTGGAAGGCGGTCTTCATATCGTCGATCTCGCCCTCGGGGATCAGCCCGTCGGCGACCAGACGTTCGGTATAAAGCTGCAGCGTGGTCTTCTGCGTCTTGATCTTCTTGTACATGATCGGGTTGGTGAACATGGGCTCGTCGCCCTCGTTATGGCCAAACCGGCGATAGCAGAAGATGTCGATGACCACGTCTTTGTGGAACTTCTGGCGGAATTCGGTGGCGACCTTGGCGGCATGCACCACGGCCTCGGGATCGTCGCCGTTCACATGGAAGATCGGCGCCTCGACCATCAGCGCGATATCCGTGGGATAGGGCGATGAGCGCGAGAAATGCGGTGCGGTGGTAAACCCGATCTGGTTGTTGACGACGATGTGGATGGTGCCGCCGGTCTTGTGGCCCTTCAGCCCCGAAAGACCGAAGCATTCGGCTACGACACCTTGTCCGGCAAAGGCCGCGTCGCCATGAAGAAGGATCGGCAGGCAACTGATCCGATCCTCGTCATTGCCCTGGTCCTGCTTGGCGCGCGCTTTGCCCAGAACGACCGGGTTCACGGCCTCAAGGTGGCTGGGGTTGGCGGTCAGCGACAGGTGGACGGAATTGCCGTCAAATTCCCGGTCAGAAGACGCGCCGAGATGATACTTCACATCGCCCGAACCGTCGACATCTTCGGGTTTGAAGCTGCCGCCCTGAAACTCGTTGAAGATCGCGCGATAGGGCTTGGCCATCACATTGGCCAGCACCGACAGGCGGCCCCGGTGAGGCATGCCGATCACGATGTCTTTCACGCCAAGATTGCCGCCACGCTTGATGATCTGTTCCATCGCGGGAACAAGGCTTTCGCCGCCATCAAGGCCGAAACGCTTGGTGCCCATATATTTGACATGAAGGAATTTTTCGAACCCTTCGGCTTCGACCAGCTTGTTAAGGATCGCGCGACGTCCCTCGCGGGTGAAGCTGACTTCCTTGCCGAACCCTTCGATACGCTCCTTGAGCCAGGCGGCTTCTTCCGGGTTGGAAATATGCATGTATTGAAGCGCAAAGGTGCCGCAATAGGTGCGGTTCACGATCTCGATGATCTCGCGCATCGAGGCGACCTGAAGGCCCAGTACGTTGTCGATGAAGATCGGACGATCCATGTCGGATTCGGCGAACCCGTACGAGCGCGGGTCAAGCTCGGGATGCGGGGTCTGGTCACGCATGCCAAGCGGGTCGAGATCGGCGACAAGATGCCCCCGGATCCGGTAGGCGCGGATGATCATCAGCGCACGGATGCTGTCAAGCACGGCCCGCTTCACCTGATCTTCGCTGATCGCCACGCCCTTTTCGGCGGCCTTGGCCATGATCTTGTCACCGGCCGCTTTCTCGGCCGCCGGGCCAAGATCGCCCCATTGCCCGTCAAGTGCGGCAGTCAGCTCATCATTCGGCTGTGGCGGCCAGTCGGTCCGCGCCCAGCTTGGCCCTTCGGCTTCGCGCTTGGCGTCGATTTCGGTATCGCCCAGTTGGCGGAAAAAGCTTTGCCAGGCCTCGTCGACCGCGTTGGGGTCGGTGGCATAGCGCGCATAAAGCTGTTCAAGATATTCGGCGTTATGCCCCTGCATGAAACTTGAGGCGTGGAACAGGTCGTTTGGGGATTGTTCTGTCATTTTTCTTACCTCTCGGCGACGGCGATGGCTGTGGGCACGTCTGATATGTCGGGCGGCGCAGGCGTCTTGGGATAGTCGACATGGTCGAACACCCAAGCCATTCGCCTATGCACCACATCGATTGTGTCCGGATCGAAGTATTCGGTGGTGGAATGGCCTTTGCGCAAGGCCTTGAAGTCTTTCTTATGCGGCAAGCTGAGGCGGGTTTTGTCGAGGCCAAGAATCCCGGCAACATGCATCAGATCATCGGTGAGATGTTCCATCCTGATGAAGTGGTCAATCACGACCTTTCCGTCGATGGCGACAATGTGCAGGTCGTCGGTCCAGCTTTCCGACAACACGTAATCGCGAAAACGGTCGCGCGTTTGCGAAAAGGTTTCTGCTGAATACTGTGTGTCCCGATTAAAGAAATGGAAATCCGAAACCATGCGGTCAAATGGGTTGCGCACCGTGGCGATTTTGGCAGCTTGATCAAAACGCGCCGCGCCAAGGTTTTCTTTCACTGCGGCGGCGGGCATGTGGTTGTACCAAGCGTGCTTTTGCCAGAACTTCCAAAAGGACGGAGACCGACGAATGTTATTTCCGCGCGCACCAACGATGCCGAAAGAAGTTACGATTGCCGGTGTTGCAGCGACATCTCCTTTTTCGGGTGGGAGGCAAAACGGTTGAAGGGCGAATTCGACCGACGTGCTGGCCGTCTTGGTCGTCTTCAAGAAAATGAAGGCTGGATCATTGCAGACAAGCACCATCAGCGTCCCCTTTCAGGTAATGGTGCCGTTCCGCAGATCGTTTGCTTGTCTGTCATCTCAGCAGGTCGCCTTATGAACGTTGCCGTATAGGAGGATCACATCACTTTCAGTCATTCCTGCACCTCGATATCCATCGATCCGGACATGACCTCTCTGATTCCAGCCAGGACAAAACCGATGGACAAAACGGCGGCACAGACAAGTGCGACCAAGAGTGTCCAATTGAAGTGGACGCTGCTGAGATCCGTCGGTGTCTGCGAAATGAGAAGATCACCTTCCCGTGGTCCGGTGGCGTCCAGGCGGAAATAGGTCTCCTCCAGCACCGGACCGAAAAGAAGGTAGGCCACGAAACCTGCAACGCCAACGCACAATGCCGTGGCGAATTTCGGAATTGGTGACTTCCCCATTTGGACGGTGCCAGACATCGCGATTATCCAATTGCCTCAAGCACTGCCTCACCCAGGGTAGCCGGGCTGTCGGCCACGACGATGCCGGCCGATTTCATGGCTTCGATCTTGCTTTCGGCATCGCCCTTGCCACCCGCGACGATCGCGCCGGCGTGGCCCATGCGGCGGCCCGGCGGGGCGGTGCGGCCGGCGATGAAACCGGCGGTTGGCTTCCACCGACCCTTCTTCTTTTCATCGGCCAGAAACTGCGCGGCCTCTTCTTCGGCAGCGCCGCCGATTTCGCCGATCATGATGATGCTTTCGGTTTCATCGTCGGCCAGAAACCATTCGAGCACGTCGATATGCTCGGTGACCTTGATCGGATCGCCGCCGATGCCGACGCAGGTCGACTGACCCAAGCCCACATCTGTGGTCTGTTTCACGGCTTCATAGGTCAGCGTGCCCGAGCGGGACACGACGCCGACCGATCCGCGCTTGTGGATGTGGCCGGGCATGATGCCGATCTTGCAGGCGTCGGGTGTGATGACACCGGGGCAGTTGGGGCCGATCAGGATGCTGCTCGACCCTTCGAGCGCGCGCTTGACGCGCATCATGTCAAGCACCGGGATCCCTTCGGTGATGCAGCAGATCAGCGGAATTTCCGCATCGAGCGCTTCGAGGATCGAATCCGCTGCGAAGGGTGGCGGGACGTAGATGACGCTGGCATTGGCGCCGGTCGTCGCGACCGCCTCGTGGCAGGAGTTGAAGACCGGCAGGCCCAGATGCTCCATCCCGCCTTTGCCGGGGGTCACACCGCCGACCATCTTGGTGCCATAGGCGATGGCTTGTTCGGAATGGAATGTGCCCTGACTGCCGGTGAAACCCTGGCAGATCACTTTTGTTTTTTCGTCTACGAGTACGGCCACGTCGGCGGTCTCCCCAGTCTTGCGGCGCCACGCGCCGTGATTGAAATTCTTTCGCGGCGAGGCGCGAAAATGTTCGGCCTTCAGCCGTTGATGAGCGTTCGGTAAGTCGTAACCGACCACATGTTTTCTTGTATCTTCACCGCGCGAAAGGCGACCAATTCCAATCCGAGGATTTCGAACCAGATATTCGCACGCACCTCTTCGCTGTCCACGTCTTGATCCGGTGAGACGTCCATGCGCGACAGGAAATCCGCACGCATTCTGGTGGGGTCATCGGTGAAGACCCTGACCATGCAGACCGTCATGTCGCGCTTTGCCAGAAGCCCACGTCGCTCGCTCAAAGCCGCCGCAAGGATGACCCCGCCCTGATAATTCAGAATGAAACGTTCCTCGGCATCCGGATCAACAACATCCTGATTGAAGAATTGCGAAAGCTCATCGGGTGCCTCCGTCCAGCCTGTGCGTTCGAATGCGGCCACGGTGTCAATGTGGCTCGCGCCGGGCAGACAGATCTCTTTGAAGCTGTCCAACGCCTTTGGCGCGACCTGCGCAGCCGCGATGCCAGCCACAAGGATTGCACCGCAGGCCAGAGTTATAACGGCGAAGCCGCGCATATCAGCCCTTCACCGCCTTCACGATCTTCTCGGCCCCGTCCTTGAGGTTATCCGCCGCGATCACGTCAAGGCCCGAGTTGCGGATGATATCCTTGCCCTGTTCGACATTCGTGCCTTCCAGCCGCACGACAAGCGGGACCTGAAGACCCACTTCCTTGACCGCCGCGATCACGCCCTCGGCGATGATGTCGCAGCGCATGATGCCGCCGAAGATGTTGACGAGGATGCCTTTGACGTTCGGGTCAGAGGTGATGATCTTGAACGCCTCGGTCACCTTTTCCTTGGTGGCGCCGCCGCCGACATCAAGGAAGTTGGCGGGTTCCGAACCGTAAAGCTTGATGATGTCCATCGTCGCCATGGCAAGGCCCGCGCCGTTGACCATGCAGCCGATTTCGCCATCAAGCGCGATGTAGTTGAGGTCGAACTTCGAGGCGGCGAGTTCCTTGGGGTCTTCTTCCGTTTCGTCGCGCAGGGCGGCGATGTCGGCGTGGCGGTAGACCGCGTTGCCGTCAAAACCCATCTTGGCGTCAAGGCATTTCAGGTCGCCGCTGTCGGACACGATGAGCGGGTTGATCTCGAGCATCTCCATGTCTTTTTCTAGGAAAAGCTTATAGAGCGTGCCCATCAGTGCGACGCATTGCTTGACCTGCGCCCCCTTGAGGCCAAGCGAAAAGGCGATGCGCCGACCATGGAACGCCTGATACCCGGTGGCGGGATCGACGCTGAACGAAAGGATCTTGTCGGGGGTCGAGGCGGCGACCTCTTCGATATCCATGCCGCCTTCGGTCGAGCAGACGAAGCTGACGCGGCTGGTCTGGCGGTCGACGAGCAGGGCGAGGTAAAGCTCTGTCTCGATGCCCGAGCCGTCTTCGATATAGATGCGATTGACCTGCTTGCCGACCGGGCCGGTCTGATGTGTGACCAGCGTGCGACCCAGCATCTTCTTGGCCTCGTTTGCGGCTTCTTCCACCGACTTGGCAAGGCGCACACCGCCCTTGTCGCCAGCATCGGCTTCCTTGAAGCTGCCCTTGCCGCGCCCACCGGCGTGGATCTGTGCCTTTACGACCCAAAGCGGACCATCGAGTTCGCCGGCCGCCGTTTTGGCGTCTTCGGCTTTGAGAACCACGCGACCGTCTGAGACCGGAGCCCCATAGCTGCGCAGAAGGGCTTTGGCCTGGTATTCATGAATGTTCACGTCACTATCCCGCTTTGGCTGTTTTGTCCTGCATGCCATGGGATACTGAGGGACTTAAACGACTTTTCGTCGCAGACGCGCGAATAGCGGGGTTTTTCATGATTTTGTGATCACACCCTGAAAAAGTGTGATCACAAATTTCGATGATGTGGGTTTGAAGGGTGCCGGGACACGGCGATTTGCCGGGCGATTCGCCTTGAAACTTCGCCCGGCAAGTTGTTTGCGGCTTAGGCCAGGCTGTCGTCGATACCCTTGCAGGCGTCGACCAGGCCTTTGACGGCGTTGACCGAATTGTCGAACATCGCCTGTTCGTCCGAGCTTAGCTTGATGTCGATGATCTTTTCGATGCCGCCCGCGCCGATCACGGTGGGAACGCCGACATACATGCCCTTGAGCCCGAACTCGCCGTCGCAATAGGCAGCACAGGGCAGAACGCGTTTCTGATCCTTGAGATAGGCTTCGGCCATCTCGATGGCGCTGGTGGCAGGGGCATAGAAGGCAGAGCCGGTCTTCAGAAGGCCCA
>JABDPT010000017.1 GCA_013042605.1 Paracoccaceae bacterium | reverse complement strand
CCTGCATGCAGGCCTCTATGAGGAAGACGAAAGCAACAACCGCGGCCTCTCCGTCACCGGCGACAGCATCCGCGTCTCGACCAAGGGCGTTGCCAATGACGTGGCCGCCTCAATCTTCGCGCGCCTCGCCGAAGAAGACCGCGACAATGACTGATCCTCGTCCCCGAAAGAGACCGGGGGCTCCTCCCTCCTCCGGATCTCACCAAGAAACGCCCTCGCAATCGCGGGGGCGTTTTTCGTTTGCTCAGGCGGGCGTCACCTGTCCGGTCACCCCGTCCCAGGCCCCAGGGCTCAGGGCGCGCCCCAGCACCCGTTCGGGGTTGGTCGGCGGCGGCATCTCGACGTCTGCAAGGCGATGAAACCCGAACTTCCCGTAATATGGTTCATCGCCCACCAGCATCACACGGTCCCAGCCCGTCGCCCGTGCCAGGCTCTCTTCGATCAAAAGCGCGCCCAGCCCCTCGCCCTGATGCGTAGGATGCACCGCCACCGGCCCCAGCAACAGCGCGGCCGCCCCGCCGACGCAGACCGGCCAATAGCGGATCGCCCCGATCACGATGCCATCGTCGCGCGCCACCAGCGACAGCCCCGCCACCGGATCGTTCCCGTCGCGCAACCGATAGGACGACAGCGCCTCGCGCCCCGGCGCAAAGCACAGATCGTAAAGCGCCTCGACCTCCCACCAATCCTCACTGGTTTCCTGTGCCAGCCGCAGCCCCACCGCTCACCCTCTCTTTCGACTGGAAACGCCCCTAGCATGGGGTTAGGTGGGGCACAAATATCAAGGAACCAGCGCATGTTCTATCGCCCCGAAGATGGCCACGGCTTGCCGCACAATCCGTTCAACGCGGTCGTCACCCCGCGACCGATCGGCTGGATTTCGACGCGCGGCGCGGACGGGTCGGAAAACCTCGCCCCCTATTCCTTCTTCAACGCGGTCGCTTACGTGCCGCCGCAGGTGATGTTCGCCTCGACCTCGTCAAAGGACGACCGCGACGGCACCAAGGACAGCATGTCCAACATTCGCGACACGGGCGTCTTTTGTGTGAATATCGTGGAAT
Organism: Paracoccaceae bacterium; assembly: GCA_013042605.1. GTDB lineage: Bacteria > Pseudomonadota > Alphaproteobacteria > Rhodobacterales > Rhodobacteraceae > JABDPT01. The sequence goes on along the minus strand of JABDPT010000017.1, from coordinate 2,398 downwards.
ACGCGATGCGCGACGTGATGAACCTGACCTCGGGGCCTTGGGCGCGCGAGGTGGACGAATTCGACAAGGCAGGGATCGAGCGCGACGAATGTGCCACCATTGCCTGTTCGCGCGTGGCCAACGCACCCGCCAATCTCGAATGCAAGCTGACGCAGATCGTGCAACTGCCGGGCGAGGCCAATTTCGTGGCTTTCGGTGAGGTCACGGGCATTCACCTGCGCGACGATTGTCTGAAGGATGGCATTTTCGACGTCACCACCTTCCAGCCGCTGACCCGCCTGGGCTACCGCGACTACAGCCGGATCACCGAGGTCTTCAGCCTCAAACGCCCCGGCGAGTAACGCCTGCACCGTCTTTGGTCCGAAAATATCCCGGGGTGAGGGGCGGCGCCCCTCAGTGTCCCCCGCTCAGCATCCCCGTGCGCACGCTGTAATCGGTGGCGATCTGGTAATCGGGGTCGTCGTCGCTGTCGATCATGAGCTGCCCGGCCTTCGACAACAGCTGGTGACAGTCGCGGCTCAAGTGACGCAATTCGATGGATTTTCCCTCGCCCTCGTACTTCTCGGCAACCGCTTCGATGGCCGTCAGCGCGGACTGGTCGACCACCCGGCTGTCGGCGAAATCGACGACGACGCGCGCGGGGTCGGCGGCGGGATCGAAAAGCTCGGTGAACCCTTCGACCGAGCCGAAGAACAGCGGTCCCTGGATCTGATAGACCTTGGCCCCTTCCGGCGTCTCATAGGTTTTGGCATGAATGCGCGTGGCGTTGTTCCAGGCATAGGCCAGCGCCGACACGATCACGCCCACAACCACCGCGATGGCCAGGTCATAGGCCACGGTCACGCCCGTGACGAGCACGATCACCATCGCATCCGTCAGCGGCACCTTGCGCATGATCTTGAAGCTGTTCCACGCAAAGGTTCCGATCACCACCATGAACATCACGCCCACAAGGGCGGCGAGCGGTATCTGCTCGATAAGCGGGGCGGCGACCACGATGAACGCCAGAAGGAAAAGTGCGGCCGAAATGCCCGAAAGCCGCGTGCGCCCGCCCGATTTGACGTTGATCATCGATTGCCCGATCATCGCACAGCCGCCCATGCCGCCGAAAAAGCCGGTCACCGTGTTGGCGGCACCCTGCGCGATGCATTCGCGGCTGGCCCCGCCGCGTTCGCCGGTGATCTCGCCCACGAGGTTCAGTGTCAGAAGGCTTTCGATCAGCCCGATGGCGGCAAGGATCAGCGCATAGGGCAGGATGATCTCAAACGTTTCCCATGTCAGCGGGACCATGGGCAAATGAAAGCCCGGCAATCCGCCTTCGATCGAGGCGAGATCGCCTACTCGTGGCACATCGATGCCGAAGGCGATGACCGCAATCGCCACGATCCCGATCCCGGCCAACGGTGCGGGAATGGCCATGGTCAGGCGCGGCATCACCCAGATGATCGCCATGGTGACAGCGACAAGCGCCAGCATCGTGACCAGTGGCCAACCGGTCATCCATTCGCCCCCCACCATGCCATGGGCGCCCGCATGCGCGGTTCCCGGCACCTGGAACTGGCTGAGCTGGGCCAGGAAAATCACGATGGCCAGCCCGTTCACAAAGCCCAGCATCACCGGATGCGGCACCAGCCGGATGAACTTGCCCAGCTTGAAAACGCCCGCACCGATCTGGATCAGACCCATCAGAACCACCGTGGCAAAGAGGTATTCCACCCCATGCATCGCCACGAGGGACACCATCACCACCGCAAGCGCGCCGGTGGCGCCCGAGATCATGCCCGGACGACCGCCGAAGATCGCGGTGATCAGCCCGACGATGAACGCCGCATAAAGCCCGACCAGCGGATGCACCCCGGCGACGAAGGCAAAGGCCACCGCTTCGGGGACAAGGGCAAGTGCGACGGTCAGACCGGCAAGCACCTCGATCCGGATGCGGGAAAGATCGAACCCGCCCGGAAGGGTGGAGCCAGTGGCAAAAGAAGACCGGTTGGCGATGGCCGCCATCAACAGCTTGGACACTCAAAGCCTCGAATTTTCTGATTGGGTTTGCGCCCCTCTAACAGGTTCGCCGGGAAAAGCACGGTATTCTTGGGTATACCTGCGATGCGCGCGGTGCATGACACCGGCCACGCAACGCGTGATTTTTCTGCGAAAAATCGCCCCACGCGCCGTTTCGCTCCGTCGCGACGCATTTTCATTTCCCGCATTTGCTTTCAGACTGCGCCGAACGCAGGACAAGACAGGGCGGCGACATGACAGACACGATGATCGGGGTGATCGGCGGATCGGGGCTATACGAGATTGACGGGCTTGAAGATGCGGCCTGGCAAACCGTCGAGAGCCCCTGGGGCGACCCGTCCGATCAGATCCTGACCGGGCGGCTTGCGGGCGTGGC
>JABDPT010000015.1 GCA_013042605.1 Paracoccaceae bacterium | reverse complement strand
GCTGCGGTGAGTTCACCAACAAGGCGGACAAAACGTCAGGAAGCAGGTATTGGCAGATTGTATCTGTTGATGAGATTCGAACGATCCCACTGAGGAGGGGATTGGCTCCCCGCATCAACCGTTGCACCGCCAGTATGCTGGTTTCGACCTCTCGAACTGCTTCTATTACAGCTGCTTGACTTGGTATTGGTCGATAGCCATTGGCGCTCTTGTCAAATATTACAGTACCATATTCGGATTCGAACGCGGCGATCCTGCGCAGAACTGTCGCATGATTGACGCCAAGTTCGCGGGCAGCGCCACTAACCGACCCAGCGTCAACCACAGACAGAACGTATCTCAGATTGTCCCAATTCGAGGTGTGCATAAAATAATGGACTCTCTGCAAATAATCCCACTTCTTTTGATTTTTTGCATAGCTAGACTACGTTTGAAACTAAATTTTTTGGAGGAAAGCGCATGAAATCGGCAGTGTTTAGAATTTGTGGCGGTTTAGGAATTGCAGCCATGGCATCCGCCGCCTTGGCTGGCGGGCATGGAGATGGCAACCCCGCCGTGAAGGCACGTCAGTCGCACATGACGCTTTACGGGCACAATCTCGGCGTTCTTGGCAACATGGCGCGCGGCAATATCGAGTATGACGCTGGTGCGGCTCAAGCCGCCGCTGACAACCTTGTTTTGCTCTCACAGGTCAGCCAACGGGGCTATTGGGCCCCTGAAACCTCGAACGCCGACTTGGGCGACGAGACCCGCCTCCTTCCGGCACTGTTCGAAGAAGGTGGCTTCGCGCGTGCGCAGGAGATCGGCGCGCAGCTGTCGGAGGCTGCGGTCGCGCTGGCAGCAGTCGCTGGTGAAGGCCAAGCTGCAATCGGGCCCGCACTTGGGCCCGTCGGTCAGTCCTGCGGTACTTGTCATGAAGCGTTCCGCCAGCCCAATAACTGACCCGAAGGACGCCGGTCTGTGTTAATACGTGCTTTGCTCGGCGCCGTCGCTGTGGCGGCAGCTGGGCTCTCGCTAACGTTGCCGACCACGGTCACTGGGGATCGCTTTAGCGAAGTGAGCGCCGACGCGGCGGTGGGTGCTAGTTTGATCTCTTCGCAGCGAAAAGACAGTTTGGGATTTGGTGCCGGAAAGCAGATTTGAATGGCCGCTCTGGCGAAACCCGCTGCACCGCAACAAACAGGCCGCTGCGACTGCGAACAAATGCTGCGTCAGCAACATGCCCGAACATCAATGTCGGGAAAGTCCCGCAGTCCGGTCATTGACCGAATTTTGGCGAGCGTCCGGTTCTTGGTGGAAGCGGACGTTAGAAGGCCTCCATATCATAGCCGTGGGAGCGAACGTCGACTTAAGGCGAAAGCAGACACCCACCAGATCAGGCTTAATGACCGAGATGCGGACCATGCCGACGTACAGCTTGGGTCAACCGCCAGCCCAACGTTGCGAGCCATTGAACGGGGCGTTGTCATTCTTGTGGAGCAATATCCCCGACGACGCGAACGCGGACCCTGCGGGCCCCGCCTGGAAGATAGGCAATTGGGATATCATCGACCTCAATTGTCTTCAGGCTCTCTGGGCGTGCGCCGGCCTCCCGAGCTCGATCGTTCGCAATGCGTTCGGCTTCGGACAGGGCCTCGTCGCGCGATACGCCGCTGAAGACCTGATCAACTTCGCCCGAGACTTGCGCCATGGCAGCACCGATTGCATTGGCAACGTCAGCGTGCTCGACCCGATGGACCCGTGCGACACCGGCGAGTTTGTCTGGGATCAGAAACGCACCGCCGCCGACGGCGATCAGATCCACTGCTTCGGGGGAAGTCTTCATGCGGTCAACGTTCTCTTCCAGCATTGTGACCGTCCGTGCGAGAAGGTGTCGAACCAGTGCGAGGTCCAGGTTCCGCAAAAGTGACCGGTCGCCAATGTCGGCGTGGCCGGTCGCAACGGCGAGATCAGTCGCGGTCAGCGTCGAGCCGCCGAACACAAGCGCCTCCTGCGTGATGCGGTATCCGACGCTGCGCGGCCCGATCCGATCGTTCTCAGGATCGACGATGGAGCCACCCCCCAATCCGATCGGCAGAAGGTCAGGCATTCGGAACAACGTCCGCACACCGCCCACTTCGACGATGTTGTTCGCCTCTCTCGGAAAACCGTTGATCAGACAACCGATGTCCGTCGTGGTCCCTCCGACATCCGCGACCATGGCATCGTGCAGGCCGGTCAGGAGGGCCGCGCCCCGCATGGAGTTTGTTGGTCCGGAAGCGAAGGAGTAGACCGGGCTTTGCGCGGCAATCTCGGCCATCACGACAGTCCCGTCATTCTGTGTCAGATAGAACGGCGCGTCTATTCCTGCTTCCGTCAAGGCCTGTCCGAATGCGTCGACGGTCTTACGACCGATGCTCTGTAGCGCCGCATTCAGCATGGCGACGTTCTCTCGTTCAAGAAGGCCGATGCGCCCCAGTGTGTTGGACCGGGTGATGCGCACCTCGGGAACGATCGATCGAACGATATCAGCGGCCTCGTCCTCGCACTCGGTCGTTAGAGGGGAAAAGAGTGCGTTGATTGCAACGCTGCGAATCCCGGCCTCGCCGATCTTATGAGCAGCCTCAACGACAGCCTGGCGGTCCAGAGGGACAAGCGGCCGACCGTCGTATTCGTGTCCCCCCGCGACCATGAAGATCATCGGATCCACCGCGTGTCGGATATCGGCTGGCCAGTCGACTGTCGGTGGCAGGGAAGCCGAAGCCGGCAGCGAAATACGAATAACGGCGATGCGTTCGAGATTGGCGCGCTCAACGACTGCATTCGTGAAATGCGTCGTCCCCAGCATCACCGCATCTATGGCGGTCGCAGCGCCGTTTCGAGGGCTCTGGTCACCCTCAAGCACGCGACGGGTCGCTCCGACGACCCCGGTCATTACGTCCGCAGTGGTAGGGACCTTGACCGAGGCAAGGACGCGATGGCCGTCGAGTAGCACGGCGTCCGTGTTCGTTCCCCCGACATCAATTCCGATCCGTCTCATCGCTCAAACACCGATTTGAAGTCAAAATCGTAGCCGAACGCGCGCGGGCCAACGTTTCGCAGTCCCTGCTCCGTCCTGAGCACTTCGGGCGAGGGAAGCGCAACGACCGTCACTCTCTGCCCATAGCGCACGGTCTCGGTCCCGATGGCCTCGCCGCTGTCTGTGTCGAGCAGGCAGATAAGATCGGGTGACATCGCGATCGGGTTGGAACCGTGCATGGCAACCAGCCATTCGTTCTGGAATTCCAGCACCAGTTCGTCGCCCTGTTTGTCGCCAAGCCCTGCCAGTCGTGCCTTGCCGCGCAAGAAGCCTCCTGTCGCGACGCGGTCAACGTCAACGATCTTTCCGACGAACAGCTCCTTGCCTCCTTCCAGTTTCAGTATAGCAGAGATTGGGTTTGTGTGGGCGCGCCGAGCCTCCAGGACAGCCTCGCCAATCCGGATCGACTTGGTGACGGTGTGCAGGATGCCCCACTCTTTCACTTCCGCCCCGGTACGCGGTGCCTTGCACGTCGACGCGACCGAGCCGACCTCAGTTGTGATCTTGCGGGAAATCCGTTCCATCCAGACCCAAGACGGAACCTTCGAAACGATCGCTTCGCTGTCTCGGCAGTCGACAAGACTGAGCGGATACATTTTCAGGTTGCCGATTGCAAAGCTTGTGTTCTGCGCCTCGGGATAGGCTCGACCCATCGAGTCTGCGTCCACAACGGGCAGGTCCAGCAACGCGGCGGCGAGGAACGGCGACAGCGCATTCCCGCCTCCGATCTCGACCGTCATGATTGCGGCAAAGCGCTGACCGATGAACTCCTCCATCAGGCGCACGGCGCGGGCGAGGGTCGCCGGATCCACCAGCCTTTCTTGCCCGACAAGCGGAGCGCCCATCTGAGAGACGACGGCAACCAGATCATCATCTGCAAGGTCTTCTGGCTGGATCAGACTGCAACGACGGCCTTGTTCGTATAGTCGTTTGAGGTTGAGTTGCGCAAGATAGGGGCTTCCTCCGCCTCCGGTACCAAGGATCCAGGCACCGATGGCCAGTGCATCGATGCTCTCCTCAGCGAATTCTGTTGCCATGTCTGCCTCCGCACTACTTGCGTGACGGTAGCCTAGTGGAGGCAGGACGGGTATAAGGGTTAGCCCTTAGAGCCAGAGGTGCGAGTTGCGCGCATCTGGCAACTATGGGAACGTCCATTTGAAAAAACACGGCTGCAGAGGGAGAGAAATCCTCCTTGAGGCATCCAACAGAACCGTGTTGAGGACGCAATTTGCAAAGTGAGACGCAGCGCCCACGGATATTGTTTGTCACCCTAGGCCAATCGCCGAGGCCCGATTTGTTGTCCGAAATCGCAGGCGGGTTGGGTGCCCAGGCGGCAATCAGGGAAATGGGCCTTCTCGACGGCCTAGGCGCTTCTGAAATCGATGCACTGTTGACCGAACCGAACCATACGACTGTCATCGCGCAGCTTTCGAACAAGTCGTGGGTCAAGCTCTCGCGACGAAAGATCAGCCGACTTGCAGAGGATCGGCTGTCGGCGATACCCGACGATGAATTCGATCTCATCGTCTTGATGTCGACCGGGATCTTTCGGGATTTTGAAAACTCCTTCCCTTCGGTGAACGCGCAGCGCGCTCTTGATGCCGCGGTAATCTCAGTCGCGGTGGAAGGTGATTTGGTTGGGATCATCTTTCCTCTCGAACAACAGATACACGAGATGGAGATGCCAGGGCTTTCGCTGTTCGAAACCCGGTCCGCATACGCCGCCCACCAGGACATCGATCAGTTCCGCGAAGCCGCGAAGTCGCTAAAGGACTGCGTGTACATCGTATTGAACTCGGTCGGATATAGCGAAGCCGACCGGCAGCTCGTCGCCCAACTGACGGGTAAACCTGTCATTCTGCCCCGCCGGATCGTATCAAACTCCGTGCAACTGATCCTCAGCAGCATGGTCAAGACGTCGGCCATCGCTGCCTCGAGCGAGCTTCGGTCCAAGGTCGATGCGCTCACGTCACGCGAGAGACAGGTCATGTCACTTGTCTGCGAAGGTCTTTCGAACAAGGCAATCGCCCGGCAACTGGAAATCAGCCACAAAACCGTGGAAATCCATCGTTCGAGTATTCTCAGGAAGATGCAGGTTTCCTCGTCCGGTGCGTTGATCCGCATGATGGTGAAAGCCGGCTACGCCTGACGACTTGTAAGGCGGTTGCATTCCGGCGTGAGTCCGGCACGCGTGGTCCGGCCGTTCCGCTGGGGTGCCGGACCGCAACGCCCCGAGATATGCCCAAAATCCCCCCCGGCGACCGCGTCCCACTCTAAAGCCGCACCGTTGTCACCACGTCGTCACGCCCAAGAGCCGCAAGGCCTCCAACACCTGCCGCATGGAAACCCCACGCTCGTTGCCGGACAAGCCGGACGTGGGCCAGCCTCCCAATGCGCCACTCTCGAATGGCTGGGTTTGATGCTTCGTGCCGCAACCTTTGCAACGGCGTCCGGCACACCGAATGAAATGGCACATGCACGGCAATCCGACGAGACGCAATCCAGGACAACAGCCGCGGGACTAGGGGATCACCCGTATTGAACGATGTCTCTGCACCTGTAGCCTTGTACCATGTCCGATACGTCGGAGTTGCGATGACCACGGCCCACCAACCCACATTTGCCCGCACCACGGAATCCATGCCGCCTTTCGAGGATGGTAGAATGTACCGGGTTTGCCATCGTCCCAGTTTTGAAGATGGAGTGAGGGGAATGCCGTCTTGACGCTTTCCCCCGCATCCGGATCCAAACCGACGGAGCCTCCCCTGCGAGCGGCGTCCGGTTCGGACGCCGGCAGCTTGATTGGCCTGCTTATCTTGCCCTGTGCGATCTTGTTCGCGCTGTTTTTCGTGCTGCCGATCGGTTTGATGGCGGTGATGAGCGTCTTGACCGGCAACCCCGTGGTCGAAGAGGATGTGACGTTCACCGCCAGCCACTATGCACGCTTTGCCGGGGACTGGTACAACTGGGAGGTTCTCTGGGCGACGCTGCGCATTGGACTTTGGACAACAGTGGCAGCGCTCCTGATCGGCTATCCGATTGCGCATCTGATGGCGCGCGTGCACAGCCGGGCGCTCCACGCAATCCTGCTCATGGCGGTGCTGACGCCAATGCTCACGGGCATTGTGGTTCGGACCTTCGCGTGGATGACGCTTCTGGCCGATAATGGCGTGATAAATCAGACACTTGCCGCTCTGGGCTGGATTGAGTCACCGCTACCGCTGATGTACAATGAGTTTGGCATCGTCGTCGGCCTCACCCACATCTTCATTCCCTACATGGTGCTGACTCTCACGGGAGTCATCGGACGAATCGATTCCGGCCTGGAGCAAGCCGCAGTCAGCCTTGGGGCTTCACCGTTTCGCGCATTCCTCGAGGTGACGCTCCCGCTGTCGCTGCCGGGGATCGTTGCGGGGTCGCTGCTTGTCTTCTCGCTGGCGATTTCCAGCTACGTGACTCCGATCCTCATGGGCGGCTTCCAGGTCACGACCCTGCCGGTGATGATCTACCAGCAGGTGTCGTCGTCGTTCAACGTCAGCTACGCCGCGGCCCTCGGCATGATCCTGCTGACCATCTCGCTCATACTGGTCGCCGCGTACAATCGCGCGCTGGTATCGGTCACGAGGAGGAAGTGATCCGATGGGCCGCGTTCTTTACATGACGATCAACGTGCTAGCGATGATCTTTCTGCTCGCGCCGATTGCCATCGTCTTCGTATTTGCACTCAATCCCTCTCCCTACATCGACTTCCCACCCGTGGGTGTATCGTTGATCTGGTTTCGGGAGTTCTTCAACTCTCCGGATTTCACAGGAGCCTTGATGCTCAGCCTCAAGGTCGCTGCCTACACAACCGTCCTGGCGGTATTCTTCGGCGCCACGGCGGCGCTGGCGCTGGCCCGCGGGAATCTGCCGGGTGCGTCCACGATAACCGCCTTTGTCCTCTCCCCGCTCATGCTGCCCGCCATCCTCACCGGGCTTGCGCTGTTCCAAACCTACGTGCTGATCGATGTCGGGCGTCCCCTGTGGGGGCTGGTGATGGGGCATACGATCGTCACGACGCCGTACGTTGTGCGGACGACGCTGGCGGTGCTCGCGAACTTCGATACCAGGCTCGAAGAAGCGGCCACCAATCTTGGCGCTTCGCCGCTTCGGGTCTTTTTCGAGATCACACTTCCTCTGATCAAACCCGGGGTGATTGCAGGCGGTATCTTTGCCTTCATTGTCTCGTTCGACCAGTTTCCCGTCTCGCTGTTCCTTGTCGGACCAGGAACCGAGACCCTTCCAATCACGCTCTTCAACTACCTACGCTTTGCGCTCGACGGGACGATCGCCGCAGCCTCGATTGTGTCGATCCTTCTGGCCGTCCTCGTCGTAATCGGGCTCGACCGGACGGTTGGGCTTCGGACCTATGCGAAACTTTGACCCACCCACCAACAGGAGAGAACAAATGACCCACAAGAACCTGACGCGACGCACAATGCTCTCGACCGGAGTTGCCGCGGGTGCGATGGCGCTTGCAGCGCCGCAAATCGCCAACGCCCAGGCCGTCACGCTGAACGTGACCGGCTGGGGCGGCAAATGGGGCGACGAGTTCGACAAGAACCTGACTGCGATGTTCGAAGCCGAAACCGGCGGGAAGCTGCAGCGCGACACCAGCTTCCCCTTTCTGCCGAAGCTGCAGGCCAGTTCGCGCCGTGACCCGATCTACGACGTGCTCCACACCAACAACAACGAGCAATGGGCGGCGTCAGAGATGGGCCTCATCGAGCCCGAGGTACCGTCCGATCAGGTGCCGAACATGGGGGACCTCTACGACTACGCCAAGAGCGACAAGGTCGCAGGCGTGGTGATGTTTACCTCCGCGATCGGAATTGGCTACCGCAAGGATCTCGTCTCGGCGCCTCCGACGTCCTGGACGGACATGTGGCTCGACGAATACGCGAACAGGCGCGGCGCTTACGTGATCTCGGTCAACAGCCTCGGCCAGGCCTTCCTGACCATGACGGCCTCAATCTACGGATCGGGACCCGACGATCTTGAGGCTGCTTATGCCGCGCTGGAGAAACTCAAGCCCGTCAAGCTCGTGGACTTCACCGGCTCGATGGAGAAGATGCTGCTCGGCGGCGAGGTGGCGCTTGGCATCATCCACGACAGCGGTGTCCTGCGTAACCTCGAGGCGAACCCGGACCTCGAATTCGCGTCTCCCAATGAGGGTGTGCTCGCGCTGGAGCAGGTGCTGAGCGTGACCGCGGGCAGTCAGAAGAAGGAACTGGCCTACGCCTACATCGACTTCATGCTGCGTCCCGACGTGCAGAAGACCATGGCGGAGGCCGTCTGGTATTCGCCGGCCAACAGCAAGGTGGTTCTGGCTGACCAGTACCAGGAGCGTCTGCTGACCACGCCGGAAAAGGTGGCAACGCTCGTGCAGGTCGACTGGAAGTGGTACAATGCTAACAAGGATGCCATCGACGCGCGGGTGGCCCGGATCTTCCGCGCATGAGCGCAAGCATCAGCTTGAAGAAAGCAACCAAGGTCTTCGACGGCGCCGTGCGCGCCGTCGATGCTGTGGACATCCGGATCGAGGCCGGAGAGTTCTTTTCGCTTCTTGGTCCTTCCGGATGCGGGAAGACGACGACCCTACGCTTGATCGCTGGGTTCGAGACACCGAGTTCCGGGCAGATTCTGCTTGGTGAGCGCGACATCACTGGGGTGCCAGCTCACAAGCGCGACATGGGTATGGTTTTTCAGAACTATGCCCTTTTCCCGCACCGTTCGGTCAATCAGAACGTGGCATTCGGTCTTCGGATGCGGGGCATGGACAAGGCCGAGATCGCGCGCAAGGTGGCTTGGGCGCTGGAACTTGTCTCTCTTGGAGGGTACGGCGACCGACGCCCCGACCAGTTGTCTGGCGGTCAGCAGCAACGGGTTGCGCTGGCGCGCGCCATCGTGGTCGAGCCCACCGTGCTGCTCTGCGACGAACCACTTGGGGCGCTCGACAAGAAGCTGCGCCAGCAGATGCAGTTCGAACTGAAGGAACTGCAACGAAATCTGGGCCTGACGACGGTCTTCGTGACGCACGATCAGGAAGAAGCCATGGCGATGTCCGATCGACTGGCGGTCATGAACGACGGAAAAGTAGAACAGATCGGAACCCCTGCGGAGATCTACAACACGCCAGAAAGCCGTTTCGTTGCCGATTTCATCGGCGACGCCAACGTCATGACCTGCAGGCCTTCCCCGGGGAGTGAGGGTTGGGAGTTGGAAGATGGAACCCCGATCCCGCCGATATCAGGGGGGAAAGGTGCTTGTGTGGTTGCGCTGCGCCCAGAACGGGTTGATGTCCGTCCTGCCGCCGGCCTTTCTAATGGCGTTCACGGTGTCATTGAAAGCGTCAACTACCTTGGCGGTGCAACGCTTTATCGTGTCAGGTTGGAAGGGTCTGCCCACCGCCTCCTGGCTCAAGCCGCCAATGCAACTGGTACGCCCCCGATGACCGTTGGCACAGCCGTGGCGTTGTCCTGGGCACAAACTGACCTGGTTTTGTTGAAGGAGTAGTTCGAATGCAAGAAGCAGCGATCGGCTTTATCGTGATCAGCCAGACTCCCCGCCCCAAGTTGACCAATGAACTGATGCAGGTGTGCGCGCCGGTCCGGCAGATCGTGCAAATAGGAACGCTCGACGGATTATCCCCTGCCGAAATCGCCGCCTTGAGCCCAAAAGATGACAAGGACACCCTATTCACCACGCTGCCAGACGGCTCGGATATCAAGGTATCCAAGCAGGAAACCTACCGGCTGGTGCACCGCTGTCTGGACAAACTTCATGAACGTAGCGTCTCCGCGGCGCTGTTGTGTTGTTCCAGCAGGTTTCCCGACTTCGAAAGCAAAGTGCGGCTGCTACAGCCGTCGCGCGTTCTATCCGGCCTGGTGCAAGCGGTCCTTCCAAAGGGGCGCTTGGGCCTGCTGCTGCCGCTGCCCGAACAGATCGAGAGTATCACTGGGAAATGGCGAAGGGACGATATCGAGGTAGTTGGCGAGGCCGTAGCCCCGGGCTCCAGTCCCGAGAACATCACTGCCGCCGCCAGCGCTCTCGCACAGAGAATGCCCGACCTGATATTGATGGATTGCATGGCCTACACGGCTGCGGAAAGGACGCTTGTGCGTTCGGTCTATTCCGGACCGATTCTGACAGCCATGTCGGCATCCGGTCGAGTGCTTGACGAACTGGCATCATAATTTCTGATTTGTTGGGCGGAAATGGAGAGCCCACTCTGAGTGGCCCACCCAATTGGACGGTCATGCGAGCCTTGCGTCACCGCTGAATCCGGTCAAGGCATGCGAGCCAGTTCTCGCGCGCGAGTTTCCTTAGGAGGCTGTCCTCGTACCCGCGCTCCGCAAGCGCCTCGAACATTCGCGGTACGCCGGTCACATCACCTATCAGATCGGGCACCACGCAGCCGTCGAAATCCGAGCCGAGCCCAACGTGGTCCTCGCCCAATTTCGCTATCAGATAATCAAGATGGCGCGCGATCGTGTCCCACTCTGTGTTGGGATTAGAGGTACCGTTTGCGTTCAAGTAAAAGGTCGAGAAGTTCAGACCGACCATCCCGCCACTCTCGCGAATGATGCTCAGCTGGCGGTCTGTCAGGTTCCGCGTCGACGGGCAGAGCGCATGCGCATTGGAATGTGTCGCGACCAGCGGTGCATCGGAGATCGCCGCGACGTCGTTGAAACCGGCCTCGTTCATGTGCGAGAGGTCCACAAGTATTCCGAGCGAGTTGCAGAGGCGGACCAGGTCCTTTCCCGCACCGGTCAACCCGGGTCCAGTATCAGGCGTTCCGGGGAAGGCCATCGGTACCCCATGTCCGAAAGCTGTCGGTCGGCTCCAGACAGGGCCAAGCGATCGGAGCCCCATTTCATGAAAGAGATATAGCACATCAAGGTCGGGCGCTATCGGCTCTGCCCCCTCCATGTGCATGACGCCTGCGATCCGATCTGAATCAATAGCCGACCGAATTTCGGGAACGGAGCGGCAAACAGCGAAATCATTGGGCGCGACACGTGCCATCCAGTGCATGAGTCCAGCCATCGCCAGCGCAGTCGGTTGAGCGGTGCGTGCATCCATCTCAGGCGGCATCGGAAGGGCGAAAGGCTGCTGGGCCATTAGCGCCTTGAAGTCCGGAGGCGAACCAGAAGAGGCCGTTGGCACGAAGATCGCGAACAGGCCTCCGATGAACCCAGCCTTCTTCATGCGAGCCAAGTCGAGGTGCCCGCCACAGCCGCCACCGAGCCAGGTCACCTCCCGCGGAGTGGCCGCTCTCATCAGGCGGAGAAGGAAATCATTGTGCCCGTCAAAGAAACCAATCGAAGCTGACAATAAATCTTGCCCTTTAGTCACCCCAAAGGTGGATCGCACCTTGTGATAGTCCATCATATCGCATCGGTCCATCGGTTCGGCAGCCAATACAACGATACCAATAGTATGAAGCTGTCCTCTGGGCGTTGCGGGGCTATGGCGTATCTCCCTCATGCGCCTTGCTGCTAAACCCTAAGGATCGGTGCCAGAACAAGAATGGCCTGGCCAATCGGGTCGTATGAGACGCAACTGAAAACGCGAGATATTGTTCACCGGACAATCCTGCGAAAGAACGCTAAACAATACGAAATCCAGCAATCGGCAGGTGAACACTTGCTGCACACGACGCCGCTCAACCAGTTGAATTATCGAATTAATCCCGGCAATGGTCTTGTCAGAAAGATTATGGTTGAGACGGGCAGGGCGGCCTCTTAGCGTCTCTGCATGACCAAACCTGACCCATTCAAGGGCTTTCAAAGCAGCCCGGAAATCATCCGCCTGGCAGTGATGCTGTACATTCGGTTCCCGCTGTCGCTTCGGAATGTCGAGGATCTGTTGCACGAGCGCGGCGTCGATGTCAGTCACGAGACGGTCCGGTATTGGTGGCATCGCTTCGGTCCGGTGTTTGCCGCTGAGATCCGCAAGCGCCGGATCGAAAGCATGAAATCCAGTCGATGGCGGTGGCACCTGGACGAGATGTTCGTGAAGATCAACGGCGAGAGACACTATCTTTGGCGGGCTGTTGATCACGAAGGTGAAGTACTCGAAAGCTTCGTGACGAAGACACGCGATAAGAAGGCGGCATTAAAGTTCTTAAAGAAAGCAATGCGTAAGCATGGTTGTCCCGATGTTTTAGTCACGGATCTGCTGCGCTCATACGGCGCGGCGCTGAAGGAGATAGGTGCAGCTGACAGGCAGGAAACGGGTCGCTGGCTGAACAATCGGGCGGAGAATTCGCACCTGCCGTTTCGACGACGCGAGAGGGCGATGCTTCGTTTCCGTCGCATGCGAAGTCTGCAGAAGTTCGCCTCGGTCCACGCCTCGATTTACAACCTCTTCAACTCGGAACGCAGCCTCAACACCAGACCAAATTTCAAGCTGAACCGAGCCGCTGCTCTTGCCGAGTGGCGCGCACTTGGCGCGGCATAAGGGGCAGCGTCACTGTCCTAGCGGAGACGGGTTCGCATTCGTCTGGCAGCACCCAATGCCGACATGGTCCGATTGCCACTCGTGCGACTGCAGAAAATGGCCGCCACAAACGACCCGGACAACACGCCGCGCTGCAGCTAGAAAAGCAGTCGTTCGTTGTGGCCGCAGCGAGTTTCGAAGTGTCTATGACCGAGTTGCGGACTTTCCAGACTTTGCCGGCGCGGCGAATGCTGGTGCATAAGCCGTTCGCGCTTGCAATGGCGAGATATTGGCGGTGCAGCTGATTTCCCCGGAACGGTCATTCAATCGTGCCGAATCCCGCGGATTCCAATCGGGCTCTTCGCGGAAGCCCGTTTCAACAATCAAGGCCGGTACTTTCCAGTAATTGAGCTACGTCCGATGTCAGCTGCCTCAAGCCAATAGCTGAATGCGCCCGGCGCGCCGTCAGGCTATAACATGCTCTCGGTTATCTGCGCCATGACAACGAATTCGCACTGGGCCCTATCATGTTTCTGGAGATCTTCATCGTACTGCTTCTGGTCGGCGTGAACGGCTTGCTGGCAATGTCGGAACTGGCGGTGGTCTCGTCGCGACCCGCGCGTCTGAGATCGCGCGCCAAGCGCGGAGACCGCGGCGCCGAGATCGCGCTTCGCCTCGCCGGAGATCCCGGAAAGTTCCTTGCGACTGTCCAGATCGGCATCACTCTGGTGGGCGTTCTCGCCGGCGCGTTCTCCGGCGCCACGATTGGCTTGCGGCTGGCCGAAGTGCTCCCCGAAATCGGTGTACCGGAGGCTGCGGCGAACGAGTTCGGCGTGGGCCTCGTGGTCGTCGTCATAACCTATCTGTCGCTGATCGTCGGCGAACTTGTCCCGAAGCAGATCGCACTAGCCGCGCCGGAACGCGTGGCCAGCACCGTGGCTCCCGCGATGCTTGTGCTTTCCCGCGTTGCGGCGCCAGTGGTCTGGCTGCTCGACCGCTCGGGCAAGCTCGTGTTGCGGTTCATCGGCCAGTCGGGCAAGCGCGAAACCTCGGTCAGCGACGAGGATATCCGTTCGGTGCTGTCCGAAGCCGCCCGCGCCGGCGTCATCCACCGGGCCGAGAAGGAGCTGATTGGGGGCGTCATGCGATTCTCCGATCGTCGCGCACGGGGCCTGATGACGCCGCGCCGTGAGGTCGAGACGGCCAGAGTTAACGAAACGCGCGCCGAAATCCTCGCGCGCTTCCAGACATCAGGCCACTCGCGCCTGCCGCTCCAGCGGGACGGGCCGGACGATATCGTGGGCGTCCTGCACAGCCGCGATCTGCTCGCGTCGACGGATGCGGAGTTCGACGCCTTGGCGCTCATGCGCCCGGCCCCCGTGATCCAGGAGACTCTGCCCGCCCTCGACGTGATCGACAGGCTGCGAGAGTCCCCGCGCCATATGCTGCTCGTCTATGACGAGTTCGGGCATTTCGAGGGGATTGTCACGCCTATGGATGTGCTGGGCACGATTGCGGGGGGCTTCGACGAAACGGCAACCGACGAGCCCAAATTCGTCGAGCGCGACGACGGCTCGCTGCTTGTCGCAGGCTGGATGCCCGCGGATGAATTCGCGGAACGCCTCAAGCTTTCGATCCAGCGCCGGCCAACAGCGGCAACCGTGGCCGGCCTGGTGTTGGAGCGTCTCGGTGAAGTTCCGAGCGTCGGTCAGGCCGTTGTTGTCGATGGTTGGCGGATAGAAATCGTCGACATGGATGGCCAGCGGATCGACAAGCTGATGGTCAAGCGCGACGTGGCAGACTGATCGCTGGGCGTGACCGCCCCGTGGGGGCGACGATCACGCGGTCCCCGAAGGTGGAATGACAAGCACGTCGCAATCGGGCGTTGTCAGAGCAACTTGGCTTGCTGCGGGGCAGGGGGACTGGGTAGTGTCCCCGGATGAAGAAACGTGACCCGTTCAAATACTTCAATTCGAGCGAAGAGATTATCCGCCTGGCCGTAATGCTGTACGTTCGTTTCCCACTCTCGCTGAGAAACGTCGAGGACCTGCTGCATGAGCGCGGCATCGACATCAGCCACGAAACAGTACGCTTCTGGTGGCATCGCTTCGGGCCGATGTTTGCCGCCGAGATCCGCAAACGCCGGATCGGGGGTATGAAATCGAGCCTCTGGCGTTGGCATCTCGACGAAGTTTTCGTGAAGATCAATGGCGAGCGACACTACCTCTGGCGCGCTGTAGATCACGAAGGCGAGGTCCTGGAAAGCTTTGTCACGAAGACGAGAGACAGGAAGGCTGCGCTGAAATTTCTCAAGAAAACAATGAAGAAGCATGGGCGGGCCGACGTGTTCGTCACGGACGAGCTTCGGTCATACGGTGCAGCATTGAGGGATCTCGGCATGGTCGACCGCCAGGAAACGGGCCGCTGGGTGAACAACCGGGCGGAAAACTCACATCTTCCTTTCCGACGACGGGAACGAGCCATGCTCCGCTTTCGGCGCATGCGAACGTTGCAAAAGTTCGCCGCCGTCCACGCCTCAGTCTATAACCTCTTCAACACAGAACGCAGCCTCTCCAGCCGATACCACTTCAAGCAGAACCGCGCCTCCGCTCTTGCCGAGTGGCGCGCTCTTTGCGCGGCATAAGGGACAGGTCTGCTGTCCTAGTGGAGACGAGTTCGAATTAGTCTGACAGCACCCTTGGCGGCGGCTCAGTCCGAACGGATTATTGATGCCCTCGCGCAAGCCACCGACGAAGCGATGGGGCTTGGCGTATTTGGATCACCCACATTTGTGGTCGACGGCGAAGTGTTTTGGGGTGACGATCGTCTTGAAGACGCGCTGCTTTGGGCCGAGGGGAAATAGTGTCGAAGGTCGGAAAAGTCCGCAAGTCGGACATTCACTGTGAGGCGCATCAGGGTCCGCTATGCGGACCTTCCAGACTCGTGCCACCACAGCGGATGCGAATGCAGAAAACGTGTTTCGAGGTTCGCACCTACGGCAGCTGGAATTTTGCGCTGCAGCGATATTCACCCATCCGGTCGTTCAGAGCTGCTCTGAACAAAAAAACCCATACCTTCATTCGCGGCGTCTCTAATGCAAGACTAGGATTAGGATGGCATGGAAAGCTCTTGCCCCCAAAAGACCGTACTGGCCAGCCGCGCGTCACAGTATTTCGGCGCCTGGCCAATTTGGCGATGCTGTATTGAAGGCGGGCCATGAAATGGTAAAATGTTATCCACTGCGGTTGGAGCGGCGAACACATGCGTAAGTCACAGGTACTAGAGATGATCTGCGTTTCACGCTCACTCCTTCATCTGTCACAATGAACCTCAAAATCGGCGTCATCGTGAGCGTGGGACCCTACACCCATCAGGCGGCAGACACGGCGTATCATTTCGTGAAGGCCGCGCTGCGAAAAGGTTATGACGTGCCGCGCGTGTTCTTTTACCACGACGGCGTGGCCGTTTCGAACCGGCTGCAGGTGCCTCCGCAGGACGAGCGGAATGTGCAGCGAAATTGGACAGCCTTGGCGCAAGATGCAGGGATCGATCTGGTCGTCTGTGTGGCGGCGGCTCAACGGCGTGGTGTTTTGGACGCCAAGGAGGCGGCGCGCCTAGGCAAGGACTCTGACACTTTGGCGGAGGGCTTCCGGATCTCCGGCCTTGGCCAGATGATCGAAATGGCGATCCAATGCGACCGCATCGTAACGTTTGGGGATTGAGGGGCATCATGCCGGCAACGAAAAAAATTCTCTATGTCAACCGGAAGGCGCCGCATGGGACGATCTATGCGCAGGAGGCCTTGGAGGTCGTGCTGATCGGCGCGGCGTTCGATCAGGACGTCTCACTCGCCTTTCTCGACGACGGGGTGTTCCAGCTGGCGAAGAGACAGGAGACCGGCGAGATTGGCGTCAAGAATTTTTCGCAGGCGTTCCTCGCGCTAGGTGACTACGAGGTAACACGGCTTTTCGTTGAAAAGGAGTCGCTCGCCGAACGCGGTCTCACCGTGGCCGACCTGCAAGACATCACCTATGAAGACGAACACGAGGACTGGGCCGAGAAACCGTCGATCCGGATCGTATCGCGGGCGGCGATGGCCGATATCATGGCGGACCAAGACGTTGTGCTGAGTTTCTAGGAGCGGTTGATATGGCGACCTTGCATACCGTGAACAAATCGCCCTTTGAGACCGGCGCCCTTTTGAGCTGTCTCAATCACTGCAAGCCCGGCGATGCGGTAGTGCTGATTGAAGACGGCGTCTATGGCGCACTTGACGCCTCAACCGTGGCCGAACCCGTCCGTGTGGCGGCCACCGATGCGGCGATCTTTGCGCTCGACGGCGATGTTAAGGCACGTGGGATCGCCGGGAGAATGATGGGTGAGGTTGAAATCGTGGACTATGAAGGCTTCGTCGATCTGGTTGTAAACTATGACCGCACGCAGGCTTGGCTGTAACCTGGCGTTCGTGGCGCAGACGGTGAAAAGAGAGGGATTGCAAAATGGCGTATCAGGTGAACGGCCAGACGGTCGAGCATGACGAAGAAGGCTATATCGACGATCTGTCCGACTGGTCGCCGGACGTGGCGGACGTCATTGCCGAAGCCGAAGGCATCGACATGAGCGACGAGCACTGGGCCGTGATCGAGTTCCTGCGCAACTACTACGACGAATACCAGATCGCCCCGGCCGTGCGGGTTCTGGTTCGGGCGATCAAGAAGGAAATGGGCCCTGAAATCGGCAATAACTCCCATATGAATAGGCTGTTCCCTGGCGGCCCGGCAAAGCAGGCCTGCAAGATTGCCGGTCTGCCCAAGCCCACCGGGTGCATCTGAGCGCTGTTGCAGTCAGAAAGCCACCGGACCCAGCCGCGCTGACGGCAGGTGTGTTGGTCTGATCAACTGCGTTTGATCTCGAACCTGTAGATATCGCCTTCGCTCGATGAGCTGAGCAGTTCGTTTCCCGTGTGGCTGCAGAACGCCGCGAAATCCGCGACTGACCCGGGGTCGGTGGCCTGCACCTCCAAAACCTGGCCTGCCTCCATCCCCTTAAGCGCTTTCTTGGCCCGCAGGATCGGCAGTGGGCAGTTCAGCCCCTTTGCATCGAGTGTCTGGTCGGCCATCTGCGGTCCTCCTCTGGAATGCCCTGACGCGGTCAGATGAACAGGTTGATATCGGATTTCAACGCCTTGGCCATGTAGGTCGCAGCGCCACCGATCTCCATCTCGTCGATCATCTCGTCGCGTTCGTACTCGAACAGATCGAGCGTCATCTGGCAGCCGATCAGCTTGATCTCGGATTCGATGGCCGCCTCACGCAGCTCTTCGATCGAGGCAACACCCTTCTTCTTGATCAGGTTCTTCATCATCTTTGCGGCAGCCGCGTCGACGCCCGGAAGCGCGCCGACGATGTTGGGCATCGCGATGTGGGTGCCCATCATCGGCATTTCCATGGCGGCGTTGCCGAGTGTGGTGAGCTTGAGGTTGAGATCTTTCTTCAACAGCGGAAGGCCGTAGAAAGTGAAAAACATGGTCACGTCCACGTCCATGGCGGCGGCGGTGGTGCCCAGAATGAACGGCGGATAGGCCCAGTCGAGCGAGCCTTTCGTCACGATGATTGTCATCTGCTTGGCATTGCCAAGATCGTTCTCGTCAAGCATTCGTCCCACTCCTCCACTTGTGGGCCGCGCCAACCGCATACGCCCCCCAAACCCGGCCCTCGGCTGGCTCGGTCCCGTCGATTGCATAATGCATGGTTGCCCCGGTTCGTGCCTTGATCCGTGTCAACAACGCAGTGCCACTGGGTCTGTAGGATCCGCAGGCGACGCGTAGAGGATCACCATGTTGAAGAAATCCGCCGAAACCGCCACGATCGACTTCCTCGCGACGGCGCGTGCGCTCTTGCCAGAGGGGGCCAGTTACGACGCCTGCGTTGGCTGCGGGCTTTGTGCGTCGGGTTGCCCGGCGTCGGGGATGTTTGGCATGGATCCGCGGCGGTTCATTAACATGGCGATGCTCGGCATGAACGAGGAGCTCTCGACAACGCCCTGGGTCTGGGCCTGCACCCAGTGCAAACGGTGCGCCTATATCTGCCCGATGGGGATCGACGTGTCGTTGCTAGTAGGTGCTTCGCGAAGCAACTGGGCGAAGGAAGACAAGCCCAAGGGAATCGTCCGGTCCTGTGCGGCGCAGATGCTGGACGAAAGCACCAGTGCAATTGGCCTTCGGTCAGAGGATTTCGTCGAGATCGTCGAGGAAACAGCCGATGAACTGCGCCAGAACGATCCCCGGTTCGCCGAGATCGAGGTGCGGATCGACAAGCCTGGTGCTAAATTTATTATCAACCAGAATTCGCGTGAACCCGCCGTCGAGCCCGAGGAAATGGCGCCGATCTGGAAGATCTTCGACTATGTCGGCGCAGACTGGACTTATGCCTCAAAGGGCTGGGCGGCAGAGAATTTCTGCATGTTCTCGGGCGACGACGAAGCATGGCGTGACATGGTCAAGACGCGCGTCGATGCGATCAACGACCTCGGCGCCGAGATCTGGGTCAATACCGAATGCGGCCATTCGTTCTACACGCTCTGGAAAGGGATCGACAGGTTCGGGCTAGAGGCCAATTTCGAGCCCGCCAGCATGGTCAGCCTTTATGCCCAGTGGATCCGTGAGGGCAAACTGCCGGTCAATTCCGACTGGAACGTGGACAACCTCAAATTCACCGTGCAGGACCCGTGCCAGCTGGTACGGAAGTCGTTGGGCGATACGGCGGCCGACGATTTGCGCTTCGTGGTCGAGACGTTGGTCGGCAAGGACAATTTCGTCGACATGCAGCCCTGCCGCAGCGCGAATTATTGCTGCGGCGGCGGCGGCGGATTTCTACAGGCTGGGATGTCGAAAGAGCGCCGGGCTTATGGCAAGCGCAAGTTCGACCAGATCGTGACCACCAAGGCCGACTACGTGCTGACGCCCTGCCACAACTGCCATTCGCAGATCGACGACATCGGCGCGCATTACGGTGGCGCCTATCATGTGACACATCTCTGGACACTGATCTGCATCTCGCTCGGCATCCTGGGGCCGGATGAGCGGAAATACCTTGGGCCAGAGCTCGCCGCCATCGGCCTTCCCGATCCGCAATGACAAGCTTGCGTGAGACCGACGTCCTTATCATTGGCGCTGGCGCTACAGGCGCCGGCGTCATGCGCGACCTGGCGCTGCGTGGGATCAGCAGCATCCTGATCGACCGCAGCGACCTGAATGCAGGTGCGTCGGGGGGCAATCACGGCTTGTTGCACAGCGGCGGGCGCTATGTATCGGCAGATACCCGAACGGCCGCGGAATGCCATCGCGAGGCGGATATTCTCAAGCGGATTGCGCCACATTGTATCGACGACTGTGGCGGGATGTTCGTGGCGGTCGAGTGGGACGACGAGACCTTTGCGCGGCGGTTTCCCGATCATTGCCGGGACGCCGGTCTCCCCTGCAAAGAGCTCTCTACTGACGCCGCCCGCACGCGGGAACCGGCGCTGCCCGGAACGGTGATCGCCGCCTATGCGGTTCCCGATGCCACCATCGACCCTTTCGCCCTTGTCTTGGGACATGTCGATCACGCGATTCATCTGGGCGACAGCGCGTATCTGCCCCACACCGCCGTTGATGTCTTCGAGATCGCGAACGGCGTCATCGAAATGGCGATGTGCCGCGATCTCCGGACCGGTGCCGAGACCAGAATTCGGGCGCGGCAGGTGATCAATGCAGGCGGTGCCTCGACGATGGACATCGCGCAGCGTGCAGGCTGTTCCGATGTCAAGCTGCTCTATTCAAAGGGCACCCTTCTAGTGAGCAACACCCGGATCAGCAAGGGCGTGATCAACCGCCTGCGCGTGCCGGGTGACGGCGACATCTTGGCGCCAGGCGGCACGGTGTCGCTTCTTGGTACGTCATCGGTGACCGTACCGAGGATCGAGGACAATCGTCCGACCGTGGCCGAGATCGATCACATCCTCGCAGAGGGCACGCAAATGTTGCCGGTGCTGGAAACCACGCGTTTCATCCGGGCGTTTTCCGGGGTGCGGCCTCTGCTCGCGGCGCCCGATGCTGGCGGCAACGCCCGGCGCGCCAGCCGCCGGTTCCTGCTGTTTGACCACGAAGACCAGGGGCTGAAGAATTTCGTGACGATTGCTGGTGGTAAGTTGACGACCTTTCGGTTGATGGCCGAGAAAACTGCTGACCTGGTCGCGGCGCGGCTTGGCAACACAGCTGCCAGCACGACCTCCACCACGCCTTTGCCCCAGGGAGATGCGATCCGCTGGACCGAACCTGGATTGGCCGCGCGCGACTGGTACCGGCGCGCCGACCCGTCCGACATGATCATGTGCGAATGCGAGATGGTCGCGCAGTCCGCGGTCGATGATATCACCGCAGATGCGCCGGGGGCGGAGTCGCATATGAGCCTCAAGGCGATCGCCCAACGCAGCCGCATCGGAAAGGGCGCTTGCCAGGGGGCGTTTTGCGCCATGCGAGTCACTTCGCATCTTTACGATACCGGCGTCTATGACAGCCGCGGAGGCTTGGAGTTGATGCGCGCATTCTTGGCCGAGCGTTATCGCGGCGTCCGTCCGGTGCTGTGGGGGGCGCAACTGCCGCAGGCGGAGCTGGCGGAAATCCTGCATTGCGGTCTGGCCGGACTTGATCTGATGGGCTCCAGCACAACGGGCGAGCCAGAATGAAGCGCCACACCCGACACGTCACGGCCGATCTGGCGGTGATCGGCACCGGGATCGCTGGCTGCGCCGCCAGCATCTTCGCCCGCGATCTGGGGCTGACGGTCGCCCAGATCGGTCACTCCGGCGCAATGGCCTACACCACCGGCTATATCGATTTGCTCGGAGTGCTAGACGGACGGGTGCTGGACGATCCCTGGTCCGGCCTGGACGCATTGCGCAGCACCGACGCGTGCCATCCCTTGGCACGCATGACAAACCACGACATTCGGACGGCGTTTGACCGGTTTGTCCGGCTCTTGGGCGAAATGGGTCTTGGATACACCGCGCCGGGCGACAGGAACGTGTCCGCACTGCTGCCGTATGGGACGACGAAACCGACCCTTTCGCTCCCCGACACCATGCTGCCGGGGAGCGACGCACTGCATCGACGCGCACCCGCACTAATCATCGATTTCGAGGGTCTCCAAGGTTTTAGTGCCACCGAGTTCTGCACCAACATGGCCTCTGTTTGGCCCGGTCTCAGGCCCGCCCGACTGGTCTTTCCGGGCCTCGAGGCGCGACCGGTTTTTCCCGAGGTGATGGCCCGCACGCTGGAAACGCCGGTGGCGCAAGAGCAACTGGCTGATCTGATCCAACCGCTCCTGAATGGCGCCGAAACCATCGGGCTACCCGCGATCCTGGGACTGCAGGCGCCCGACCGCGTCCGCGCCCGCCTGGAGCAGCTGACCGGGGCTACCCTTTTCGAGATCCCGACGATCCCACCCGGTGTTCCGGGCATCCGTTTGCGCGAAGCCTTCGAGCGCGAATTGCCCCGGCGCGGCGTGCTGCTAGAGCCTCAGAACAAAGTGTCCGAGGCCATCCTGAGGTCGACCGGCGTCGATCTGACCGTGCAAGGCGCGCTGGACGATTTGAGGATTGAGGCCTCCGCTGCCGTGCTCGCCAGCGGACGTTTCCTCTCTGGTGGCCTGAAATCCGACCGTTACCGCGTAAAAGAGACGGTGTTAAATCTGCCCGTCCGCCAGCCGGAAACGCGGGACGGATGGTTCAGCGCGGAATATCTCGATCCGGCGGGCTATCCCGTCAACAAAGCCGGTATCGAGATCGACGCCGCATTCCGCCCGCTTGGACCAGACGGAGTGCCGGCCAGCGACCGATTGTTCGCGGCCGGCGTGGTACTGGCGCATCAGGACTGGGTCCGCCAGCGCTGCGGCGCGGGCCTGGCCATTGCGACCGCCTACGGGGCCGTTCAGGCGGCCGCCGGGTCAATCAACGCGCGTTGACTTGCGCACGTCAGTGAGAAAGACTGGTATCGCTGTCTTTGGCGTACCGAAAGATTTGGGCCTTGAGACTAAAAGAAGAACGTCAAAAAAGGGAGGAATAGTATGAGAAATCATTTATGTGGCGCGACGGCCGCGATTGCCTTGTTTGCTGGCGCACCAGCGCTGGCCGACATGGCCGCTGCCGAGAGGTGGATCAACGACGAGTTCCAGCCCTCGGTGCTGTCGGTTGACGAACAGAAGGCCGAGATGCAGTGGTTCATCGATGCCGCCGCACCGTTTGCGGGCATGGAAGTCAACGTGCTGTCGGAGGGCATTCCGACGCACAGCTACGAATCCGAGGTGCTTACCAAGGCGTTCGAGGAGATTACGGGGATTAAGGTGAACCACCAGATCCTGGGTGAGGGCGAAGTCGTGCAGGCGGTTCAGACCCAGATGCAAACACAGCGCAACCTCTATGATGCTTACGTCAACGACAGCGACCTGATCGGTACGCATTCGCGTTTGCAGCTGGCCTATCCCCTCAGCGACAAGATCGCGGGCGACTGGGCCAACGTGACGTCGCCCACGCTCGATCTCGAAGACTTCATGGGCATCCAGTTCACCACAGGGCCGGATGGCAAGCTCTATCAGTTGCCCGACCAGCAGTTCGCGAACCTCTACTGGTTTCGCAAAGACTGGTTTGACCGCGAAGACCTGCAAGCTGCATTCAAGGAAAAGTATGGCTATGATCTGGGCGTTCCGGTCAACTGGTCGGCCTATGAGGACATCGCCGAGTTCTTCTCGAATGACGTGAAGGAAATCGACGGTACCACGATCTATGGTCACATGGATTACGGCAAGCGCGCGCCGGACCTAGGCTGGCGGATGACAGACGCCTGGCTGTCGATGGCCGGTGCGGGCGATGTGGGCGAGCCGAATGGTATTCCCGTCGATGAATGGGGTATCCGCATGGAAGCTGGCACCTGCAATCCAGTGGGCGCATCCGTCACCCGCGGCGGCGCGGCAAACGGCCCGGCAGCGGTTTATGCGATCCGCAAATGGGACGAATGGCTGCGTAACTACGCGCCTCCGGGCGCGGCGAGCTACGACTTCTACCAGTCGCTGCCTGCGCTTAGCCAAGGCAACGTCGCGCAACAGATCTTCTGGTACACCGCCTTCACCGCCGACATGGTCAAAAGCCAGGAAGAGGGCAACAATACAGTCGATGCCGACGGCAACCCGCTGTGGCGCATGGCGCCCAGCCCGCATGGCCCATACTGGACCGAAGGCCAGAAGGTTGGCTACCAGGACGTGGGATCGTGGACCTTCCTAAACTCAACCCCGGAAGACCGGGCACAAGCGGCATGGCTTTATGCCCAGTTCGTCACTTCCAAGACCGTAGACGTGCGCAAAAGTCACGTGGGTCTGACCTTCATCCGCGACAGCTCTGTGAATCACGAGTCGTTTACCGAGCGTGCGCCGAAGCTGGGCGGCCTGGTCGAGTTCTACCGCTCGCCCGACCGCGTGGCATGGTCGCCCACCGGTATCAACGTGCCGGACTACCCGAAACTGGCGCAAATCTGGTGGCAGCAGATTGGCGACGTGAACTCGGGCGCCTTCACCCCGCAGGAAGCGATGGATCGTCTCGCAGGCGAGATGGACATCACTATGGCGCGGATGCAGGCGGCGGACGAAGCGGCGGGCGTTTATGGCGGCTGCGGCCCGCGGTTAAACGAAGAACGTGACGCCGAATACTGGCTCGGCCAGCCCGGTGCACCGAAGGCAAAGCTGGACAACGAAAAGCCGCAGGGCGAGACGGTCAAATACGAAGAACTCGTCGCGCGCTGGAACCAGTAGTTGCTTGAGCCGAGAACACGAGGCCGGGGCACCTGTGCGTGCCCCGGTTCTTTCCCATTAAAATCCGGATGACATCAGATGGCGCTTGAGCTTCGCGACGTCACAAAAACGCTCGGAGCCGAGACACATATCTACCCGACGTCGCTGAAATTCGAGGCGGGCGGGTTCAACATCTTGCTGGGCGCCACGAACGCTGGCAAATCCACCCTGATCAAGCTAATGGCGGGTTTGGAAAAACCAACGACCGGCGAGGTCTGGGTCGAGGGTCAGAATGTCACCGGCGTTTTGCCGCAAAAGCGGCAGATAGCGTTAGTGCATCAGTTCTTTGTTAACTACCCGCATATGACCGTCTTCGAAAACATAGCCTCGCCGCTTCGGGTCCAGCGAATGTCGCGCAGCGATATCGAGACCCGGGTACGTGCGGCCGCGGACGTCCTGCAGCTTGGCCCGATGCTTGATCGCCGGCCGCAGGAGCTTTCGGGGGGGCAGCAGCAACGCTGTGCGCTGGCCCGCGCCATCGTCAAGGAATCAAAGGCGATCTTTCTCGACGAACCGCTCGCCAATCTCGATTACAAGCTGCGCGAGGAACTGCGCGAGCAACTGCCCGACATCTTGGGCGAACGCGGCACCGTTGTTGTCTACGCCACCTCAGAGCCGACGGAGGCGCTGCTGCTCGGTGGCAAGACGGCGCTGGTGCATGAGGGGCGGGTCACGCAAGTGGGCCGCACCACCGAGATTTATCACATGCCGACAGATCTGACCTCGGCGCGGGTGTTTTCGGACCCGCCGATCAACTTTGCGCCGGTCACCAAAAAAGGCGACGAGATTTGGATGGGCGAATCGATCACCTGGCCGGTGGCTGGGGACGTAGCGGCCCTGCCGGACGGACCTTTCACCGTTGCGATCCGCCCGCATCACATCACCCCGTTCAAAAGCGACCAGGCCTCTGTCGAGATCCACGGGCCCGTTAAGATCACCGAGCTTTCAGGTTCCGAGAGCGTCGCCCACTTCGAGATCAACGGAGAGATCTGGGTGAGCATGTCTCGCGGCGTGTTCCCATTCCGGGTGGGAGAGATGTGTAAGTTCCACATGACCCCCGACGATTGCTTCTATTTCAGGCCAGACGGCCAGCTTGTCGCGAAAGGGCGCCGGAATGGCTGAGATACGGCTGAAATCCCTCCGGCACAGTTACCTGCCGTCTCCGAAGGCGGCAGAGGACTACGCACTTAAAGAGATCAACCTGGCCTGGGACGATGGCGGCGCCTATGCGCTTTTGGGTCCGTCAGGCTGCGGAAAGACCACGCTCTTGAACATCATCTCGGGCCTTCTAACCCCGAGCGAGGGGCGCATCCTGTTCGACGACACCGACGTCACCGATCTGCCGCCCGACCAGCGCAATATCGCGCAGGTGTTCCAGTTCCCGGTGATATACGACACGATGACGGTCTACGACAATCTCGCCTTCCCGCTTCGCAATCGAGGCGTCGATGAGGCGCAGGTCGATGCGCGGGTGCGCGAGATCGCCGTGATGCTGGAGCTTGAGGACAGCCTGCGCACGCGTGCCTCGCACCTGACGCCCGACAGCAAGCAGAAGATCTCTATGGGCCGCGGGTTGGTGCGCGACGATGTGAACGTGATCATGTTCGACGAACCTTTGACGGTGATCGATCCCGAGCTGAAGTGGAAGCTTCGGTCCAAGCTTAAGGAGCTGCATCAGAAGATCGCCGTGACGATGATCTACGTCACACATGACCAGACCGAGGCGCTGACCTTTGCCGACCAGGTTGTTGTGATGCAGGACGGAGAAATCGTGCAGATAGGCACGCCGGTGGAGCTTTTCGAACGCCCGCAGCACACGTTTGTCGGTCATTTCATCGGCTCGCCGGGCATGAACATCCTGCCGTGCGAAGTGGCCCAAAACGCGGCTTGGTTCCACGGCTGCAATATCCCGCTGGAGGGCCCGATCAAATCCAAAGACGGCCGCACCGAAATCGGGGTCCGGCCGGAATTCGTCATCATGGACGACAATGGCTGCATTCCGGGCAC
This sequence comes from Paracoccaceae bacterium, assembly GCA_013042605.1. Taxonomy (GTDB): domain Bacteria; phylum Pseudomonadota; class Alphaproteobacteria; order Rhodobacterales; family Rhodobacteraceae; genus JABDPT01. Next base: position 6,998 of record JABDPT010000015.1, on the reverse strand, counting down.
CGTGCGCAAGGCCGCGGATATCGGCCGCCATGCCGTCGTCGAGGTCATGGTCGGCAACACGCAAGTCAGTGCCATCACCGACGGCCCCGTGCCAGAGCGCGGCGACGACGTCTATCTGCGCTTCGACCCAGAACAGACGCGGCTTTACACCGACGGCTGGATCGCAACCGAAAGGGCCTTGCCATGAAAACCGAAAACCAGCGCGGCTGGCTCTTTGTCCTGCCAGTTCTGCTGCTCGTCGCGTTCAACGCGCTGATCCCACTGATGACGGTGGTCAATTACTCGGTGCAGGAAACTTTCGGCAACAACCAGTTTTTCTGGCACGGGCTGGGCTGGTTCGAGGACATCCTGCGGTCCGAACGCTTCCACGCAGCACTTGGTCGGCAGCTGTTCTTCACCTTCACGATCCTAGCCATCGAAATCCCACTTGGCGTCATCATAGCGCTGGCAATGCCGCGCAAGGGGTTCTGGGTACCGGTTTGCCTTGTGCTGATGGCACTGCCGATGCTGATCCCGTGGAACGTCGTGGGCTCGATGTGGAACATCTTCACCTTGCCGGAGATCGGGCTGTTGGGGTATTTTCTTAATGACGTACTGGGCGTGAATTACGACATGACCCAGCAGCCGGTCGCGGCGTGGATTACCATCATCGTCATGGATGTCTGGCACTGGACGTCGCTTGTGGTGCTCCTGGCCTATGCTGGGCTCGTGTCGATCCCCGACGCCTATTACCAGGCCGCCAAGATCGATGGCGCGTCGAACTGGTCGGTCTTCCGCTATATCCAGCTGCCGAAAATGAAGCGCGTGCTGACCATCGCGATCCTTTTGCGGTTCATGGACAGCTTCAACATCTACACCGAACCCTTTACGCTGACCGGCGGCGGGCCGGGCAACTCGACTACGCTTCTGTCCATCGACTTGGTGAAGATCGCGCTGGGGCAATTCGACCTTGGTCCCGCAGCAGCGATGTCACTGATCTACTTTGCGATCACGCTAGCCGTGAGCTGGCTCTTCTACACCCTAATGACGAAGGACGAACAATGAGACCCCGCAGCGTCGTCCCAATCATTTACATCCTGTTCCTCTTGTTGCCAATCTACTGGCTAGTAGCGATGAGCTTCAAGACCACGAACGAGATCCTCGGTGGCTTCAGCCTCTTCCCGCAGGAATGGACCCTGGACAATTACCGCGAGATCTTCACCGATCCGACCTGGTACTGGGGCTACATCAACTCGATCCTCTACGTGACGATCAACACGGTGATCTCGCTGGCTGCCGCCCTGCCTGCCGCCTATGCCTTCAGCCGCTACCGGTTTCTCGGCGACAAGCACCTGTTCTTTTGGCTGCTGACCAATCGCATGGCCCCAGCAGCGGTCTTCGCGTTACCGTTTTTCCAGCTTTATTCGGCCGTGGGCCTCTTTGACACACACCTCGCCGTGGCGCTGGCGCACTGCCTCTTCAATATCCCGCTCGCGGTCTGGATTCTCGAAGGATTCATGTCCGGCGTGCCGAAGGAGCTGGACGAGACAGCCTACGTCGACGGCTATTCCTTTCCGCGCTTTTTCGCGACGATCTTCATTCCCACTATCAAGGCGGGCGTCGGCGTCGCCGCGTTCTTTTGCTTCATGTTCTCCTGGGTCGAGCTGCTGCTGGCTAAGACCCTCACGGCGGTCGAGGCCAAGCCCATCGCCGCCACCATGACCCGCACCGCATCCAGCGCGGGTTACGAACTTGGCCTGCTCGCAGCGGCGGGCGTCTTGACCATCATCCCTGGCGCCATCGTGATCTATTTCGTCCGCAACTACATCGCCAAGGGCTTCGCCCTGGGGAGGGTGTGATGCGCAAGCTGATCTACCTCATCGCCGCCCTACCTGCCGTCGCCATTGCGCAGGGCTGGGCCAACGTCGGCCAGCAAAAGGAAGAGGTGTTTTCCTGGACCAAATGGTGGACCGAGCCGATCTTTGGCGGGTTCTGGATGGCCTGGAACCGGTCCACACTTGTCTTCTTCATCTTCATCTTCGCCAGCATCACCTTGATGGCCATCCTGGAAATCCGCCGTCCCGGAGGCGACGAGCGAGAGGGGATCCTTGGCCTCACCACCACCCGAGGCGACCGACTCTTCATCTCGCTTCTAGGCTCGGCCTATATCTTCTTGGCTTGGCTCGGTTTGGTCGGCATGCCACTCTGGGGCCCCGTGGGACTCGCCGTCACTTGGGCGGCCTTTTGCTTCTGGAAGGTCTGAGCGGATAGTACTTTAGTACGGTTGTCGCCGCTCCCAAAGAACGGAAACTAGAAGGGTAAAATTCTACGCGAGCTCGCCGAGTCTGAGTTCGATATTTCCCCTACAGCCTTCGACAGATCAAATCATTGTGCGGTTCTTGCGGTGATCTGCGAACAAAATTTCATTGTGGTGGAAAATGCGACCGGCCAAGTTAAGGAACGTGCCTCGATCATCCAGAGCAAGACCAACGACCGGTGCGTTTTGAGATCACAGAAGGCACGCGCAGGTCGCTCTCGCGCTGGATGCAGGAAACGCTGATGGTCGAATCGGAACACCTCTGGCCCGGGCGATTGTCGCTTTTGGAAAACGGGCATCCTTCCGCCTCTGCCTCGGAGAGCCGTTCTCGGGTCTTCGCTAACGCGCCATTGCCGAACAATTCGATTGTCGCACGCGCCGCCATAGCGATCTCTCGTTTGGCTCGGGCGCTGTCCGGTTCCTCTTCGTCTTCCATGTGACGTATGAACTCCCGAATAGTTGTGGCGGCATTGTCAGACAAAACCAGCTTGAGGCGGGCAGGGCGGTTTCGTAGCATCGTTGGATGACCAAACCTGATCCGTTTCGCTATTTCAAAACGAGCCGCGAGGTTATCCGCCTGGCGGTGATGCTTTACGTCAGGTTTCCTCTGTCTCTTCGCAATGTCGAAGATCTGCTGCACGAGCGCGGCATAGACGTCAGTCATGAAGCGGTGAGATATTGGTGGCATCGGTTCGGGCCGATGTTCGCCGCGGAGATCCGGAAACGACGGATCGAGGGTATGAAATCCAGCCGATGGCGTTGGCATCTGGACGAGATTTTCGTGAAGATCAACGGCCAGCGACATTATCTTTGGAGGGCCGTGGATCACGAGGGCGAAGTCCTGGAGAGCTTCGTTACGAAGACACGGGATAAGAAGGCCGCATTAAAATTTCTAAAGAAAGCAATGCGTAAGCATGGTCGGCCGGATGTAATCGTAACGGACCGGCTACGCTCGTATGGCGCCGCGCTGAAAGAGATCGGTGCGGTGAACCGGCAGGTATGCGGTCGTTGGCTGAACAACCGAGCAGAGAATTCACACCTGCCATTTCGACGACGAGAACGGGCGATGCTCCGTTTCCGGCGGATGCGAAGTTTGCAGAAATTCGCCGCCGTTCATGCCTCTATTTACAACCTCTTCAACTCGGAACGCAGTCTCTACACCAGACCAAATTTCAAGTTGAACCGTGCCGCCGCTCTGGCCCAGTGGCGCGGCCTTTGTGCGGAATAAGGGACAGTGATCCTGCCCATGTAGAGATGGGTTCGAATTGGTCTGACACCACCGCCACATACCGCCGGAATCTGCCTTCTTCGCTGTAGATGATCGTCCCATGGGATGTCCCTCCTTCCCCAAAATAGCACGGAAAGAAGGTTAAGTGGACATCTAAGTAATATTAATGTATTATATCGGGTTCAATCTCTGTTACGTGTAGCATCTGTGTAGTGGAGCTCAATGCCCGAAGCAGATTTGGAGAATTGAGGGTGTACAGTTAGTTGAAGAGGATATTTGCCGTCGTTTCGACTCTCAGTCAGCGCCAACACATCACCAAGAGGCCAACAACTGCGAAGTTTCCTCCGAACCGCGTTCGGACACACGAGCTAGGGACAAAGTGGATGGTGCTCTTCCATAATAGTTGACTGACGCCAAATGGATCAGTCGTATCCGATCAGGTCATGTGAACAACCGACCCAAATGCGCTTTACTTCATTGGTTGGCGTGACCACAGCACGCAACTAACAACATCAGTCTTAGGTTTAGGCGGAAATCAAATAGAAATGTCGAATGACTCAGTTTGCATCGTTTTTTTAGTTGATGGCCGAAAAATCGAAGCCCAAGCTTGCATCCTCGCAGCCTCGATCGATCGCTTCTTTCCCACCGATGTAAGCCGCGTTGCCTATCATCGTATTGATTATCAGCCATCTGAATTTGTCAGAAATGTACTAGAACAAACCAATGTCGAGCTTAGAACGCTATCTGGCACTGGACCGAACGATCCATGGCCCTGGTCCCGACCTTGGCCCGTTGCGAATAAGATTCTTGCTCTTGCAGAACACCGGCAGTGCGAGATTACAGTTGCTGTGGACACCGACATGTTCTTTCGAAAATACATCGACTTTGAGGGGCTTCTCGGAGATGGCGAAGTTATGGCCGCGACTGCCGACTATATGGGGGGCGGTCTGGGGTTGGAGCGTCCAGAAAACTGGAAAGACGTCTACGCCCATTTTGGATTAGATATCCCTTCCGTGAGGCGTCGTCTCCTGGCGGGTCGCAAACTGGAAGTACCACCATATTACAATGGTGGTTTTGTTGCCTTTCGAGAAGGAGAGATCGGCCAGAAAAAGGAACAGTTCGGTCTGGCAAGGTATCAGGACTGTATGAGCGTCGACCGAGCCGGGATATTTCCAGAATGGAAATCACTCGATCAAGTCGTTCTACCAGTCACCATTGAGCGGCTAGGTGTAAACTTCAAGTTGGCACCCGAGACGATAAACTACAATGTTCGTGCGCATGGATCGAAGTCATATGACAGCGCCGAGCTCGTCCACTATCACCAATTCAATACAATTTTTACGCACCACTTACCCTTTGGATATGAGGCGCTTGAGAACATGGAAGCTGTCCTGGACTCCAAGTTCTTGACCGAATTTGTGACTCAGTACGGCGATGAATTGGACTGGCACTCGCCCAAGAACAGACTGCGGCAGCGCCTTATGAACTCTGATGGCGAAACTCTAAATTCACCGACGAAGGATCTAGAGTATTTGGCGGATAAGTTTGGGACCGACAAAGGATCAACACGTCACCGCTACACAGATTTATACCAGCTCATTCTGGAGCCATACAGAAATACGCGATGTAATTTCCTTGAAATGGGGTTGCAGGGGGGGTGGCGCAATTTTGGCGGCGAGGTTGCTGAAAGGCCAACTGATGATTGCCCTTCTATTCGAATGTGGCTTTCCTATTTGAAGAAAGCGCAAATCTACGGACTGGACGTTTCTGACTTCTCTTGGTTCTATGACCCCCGTTTCACCTTCTATCGGTGCGACATGGAGGAGCGTTCTCAAATCGCGACCGCGGCATCAATCCTGCCGCAGATGGATGTCATTATCGACGACGCCTCTCATGCTTCCCATCACCAGCAAGACGCATTTCTAGAGTTCTTTCCGAGACTCAAGTCAGGTGGTGTTTACATAATTGAAGACCTGAGGCGTCAGCCACCGCAGCTAGAACGCGAAGGAATTACAAAGACCGGAGACTTGCTTTATAATTATCAAATCACTAGGGAATTCCTGCACTCGAACACGAAGACTCAAAGAGCGTTCAACAAGATCAAAGATCTGATTGCTACCTGTTTTGTATTCCAGGTTGGGTATCGGAAAGAAATGCCTCACCAGATTGCAGTCATCCAGCGCAGGTAACGAAAAGTCACGGGGATCCGAACGGCCGTGTTGGTGTCGCAGAACACTTGAGCATGGAGCTAAATCGTCGTGCCATTTTGGTACTGCCTTCAAGTTGGAGTTTGGCCACGTGTGGTAGCCGGGTTGACCGACGGGACACTTCACGGGACGGTTGAGGTGATTTGAAGACGTGGAGAATTCCAGTAAATGACGCCAGCTTTGATCAGGGCGGGATCCCGGCGGGCGTGTTGCGTGCCGCGTGGGGGGCTTTGAGATGGCCCGCAAACCCGCCGTCTGGTCCTCGACGCTGACGCATAATATCACTCGGAATATTCGTTACATTGGCTATGTCGACCCAAGCCCTGAGCAAGACTACTTCAAATTCTACGGGCGGCGCGAACCTGTGCCGAAGGAAAAGGCACCGCAGAGCCTGTACTTGGCCGCAAAATACACAGATCAAGATATCAAGAAGCTGCCGGATGCATTCACAATAACCGGTGGAATTCTGGTCATCTCCCCCGCCTTCCACGACCTCCTCCAACAATTCGACCTCGGCCCGACCCAGTTCTTCGACGTCCCGCTTTACGAATACGACCGCACCACCCTGCGCCCCGAGCGATATTTCGTGATGCAGGTGAACGCCGTGAAGGATGCGGTGGTGCCAGAAGAATCGACCGGCATCAAGCCTTGGGACGACGAGTATCTTCCACTTGATTTCTCACAGGGCGAATTCGCTGTCTCGCCTGCTGCCGTGGAAGGCCCTGACCTTTGGTGGGACAATAGCATTATCGAACGCCTCTTCTTCTCCGACCGCCTCAAACGCGCGATCAAGGACAACCGCATCCATGCCTCGGTCTGGGGCTGGAAGAAATGCCGGATCATTGAGTGAGATCGTGAAGCCTTTTGAGGTATCCGGTGCGATACGTGGTTTCCTTGCCAGATCGGCCAGGGGCGGGTCATCGCGTTCTGCTAGCCGCCTTGACCGGCTGCGGCTCTGGCAGAAGCTGGGCTCTTTCCGTTTGGGGTGAGCGAGGGTAGCCTTCAACGCTCTGGGCAACGTCTTGCTTTCCCCCGAACGGCGCGGCCCAGTCGTTGCGGCGCAGGGCATCGACGAAATCGCGCTGCGCTTCGGTCGGGTGCCAGTCCTTGCGGACGGTCAGACCGATGGGGCGCGGGGCGTCGTCGAGGGGGACGGGGATTTCGAAGAGCACGCCCTTTTCGACCTCTGCTGCCACCTGGGCGCTGGAGATCAGCGTCAGGCGGTCGTTGGATTGCAGAAGCTCGCGCACGAGGATCATCGACGAGG
>JABDPT010000012.1 GCA_013042605.1 Paracoccaceae bacterium | reverse complement strand
GACGCGGCATCCTTGGCCCACATCACATCGGCGCAGCGGCGCGCGCGGTTTTCCGGCGTCATGCGGCGTCCTCCCCACCGTAAAGGACTGCATAAAACCGACCATGCGGTCAAGAGTGTTGCGCGCGCCCCGATCCCTGCCTAGGCTTGGCCCTGTTGCACGCGGAGGGAGGAACGCATGCTCGCACCCGAAAGCTTTGTCGCCGGTCGCTGGATCGGGCCGGACGCCACCGCGCGCAGTATCATCAGCCCGGTGACCGGGGTCGAAATCGGGCGGGCCGGATCCGCGCCGCCAGATCCTGAAACCCTGCGCGACCATGCGCTTCGCAAGGGCGGCCCCGCGCTACGCGAGATGACATTCCACGACCGCGCCCGCATGCTCAAGGCGCTGGCGCAATACCTCGACAGTCGCAAGGAAGAGCTTTACGCCCTCAATCCCCTGACCGGCGCCACCCGCAAAGACGGCTGGGTTGATATCGACGGTGGGATCGGCACGACCTTCGTTTTCGCCTCCAAAGGGCGGCGCGAGATGCCCGATGGGCACGTCTATCTTGATGGCGCAACCGAACGGCTATCGCGTGAGGGAAGCTTCCTGGGCCAACACATCGCCGTGCCGAAGCCCGGGGTGGCGGTGCATATCAACGCCTATAATTTTCCGGTCTGGGGCATGCTGGAAAAGCTGGCACCAAGCCTTCTGGCCGGGATGCCGGCCATCGTGAAACCGGCCACGCAAACCGCCTTTCTCGCCGAGGCGTGTTTTCGGATGATCTTTGACAGCGGTCTACTTCCGGACGGTGCGGTGCAACTGATCGTGGGCGGCACCGGTGGCTTGCTCGATACGCTTGGCCCACAGGATGTGGTCAGTTTCACGGGTTCTGCCGATACTGCGCTGATGCTGCGCCAGAACCCGCGACTGATTGCGTCGGGGGCCAGCTTCATCGCCGAACAGGACAGCCTGAACGCGACAATCCTTGGGCCGGATGCCGGGCCGGACAGCCCCGAGTTCGACCTTTTCATCAACGAAACCGCACGCGAGATCACGACGAAGGCGGGGCAGAAATGCACGGCGATCCGGCGGATCATCGTGCCAGAGACGATGGCCGACCCGGTGACCCAGGCTTTGGAGGCGAAGTTGTCGAAATCCATCCCCGGCGACCCGGCGGACCCGGCAACGCGCATGGGCGCGCTCGTCTCTCCGGCCCAGCGTGCCGACGTGCTGGAACGGTGCGGACGGCTGGCCGACGAAACAACGGTGGTCTTCCGCGGCAGCGATGGCGGCTATGACGAAGCGACCGGGTTTCTGCCGCCCATGCTGTTGCACTGCAACGATCCCGATGCCGCCCGTGCCGTGCACGAGATCGAGGCGTTTGGACCCGTCGCGACGCTTCTTCCTTATCGCGATATCGACCATGCCACAGCACTTGCCAATCGCGGCGGGGGCAGCCTTGTGACCTCGCTTTTCACACATGATCCACAGGTCGCGCGCGCCGTAACGCTTGGCACCGCCGCATGGCATGGCCGGGTCTATATCAACGACCGCGCCAGCGCCGCCGAGGCGACCGGCCATGGCTCCCCGCTCGCGCACATGACCCATGGCGGGCCGGGCCGCGCGGGTGGGGGCGAAGAGCTTGGCGGCATTCGCGGCGTCCTGCATTACATGCAGCGTACCGCCGTGCAGGGGTCCCCCGACATGTTGACGGCGATCACCGGGCAATGGGTGCCGGGCGGCCGCGAAATCACTGGCCCCGCCCACCCCTTCCGCCGCCATTTCGACGAGATCGCGATTGGCGAAACGATCCGCACCGAACCGCGCATCGTGACGTTGGAGGATATCGAACACTTCGCCGACTTCACCGGTGACACGTTCTATGCCCACATGGACGAGGACGCCGCCGCGGCAAACCCGTTCTTCCCGGGACGCGTGGCGCATGGCTATCTTCTCCTGTCTTTCGCCGCCGGGCTTTTCGTGGAACCCAATCCCGGCCCGGTTCTCGCCAATACCGGCCTGAACGCGCTGAGCTTTCAGAAACCGGTCAGTCCCGGCGATGCGCTTTGGGTCCGCCTGACCGCCCGTCGGAAGACCAAGCGCAATGATGAATATGGCGAGGTTGCGTGGCACGTCACGCTTTATAATCAGGAGAACGAGCAGGTCGCCGAGTACGAGCTTTTGACCATGGTCGCCTTCTCCTCGTAAACACGCCCATGGATCCGCTTGCCCCCGTCATCGCCGCCCTGCACGCCGAAGGTCGCCTTCGCGTCTGGTCGCTGGTGATCACGCTTTTCGGCGACAGCATCCTGCACCGGGGCGGCGCGGTGACATCGGCGCAGGTGCAGACCGTTCTGGGGCGGCTGGGCGTCGATGCCGGTGCGGTGCGTACGGCGCTGTCGCGGCTTGCGCGCGACGGCTGGCTCGATCGCCGCGAGGGGCGGTACCGCTTGAGCGACAAGGGGACGGCAGAGTTCGCCACCGCACTGGGCCGCGTCTACGCGCCACCGGTGCAGGGCGGCAACCTTTGGACGATGGCCGTGGCTGAAAGCGCACCTGTACCAGAGGCTTTTCAGATCGCGCCGATGACCTGGCTCTGGCCCGGTGCGCGCGGGCAGGTCGGCCTGTCCCTGACCGGTCAGGACCTCAGCGCGTCGTCCGACATGCGCCAAGCGCTGCTGACGCCAGAACACCGCGCGGCGCTCGGGTCGCTGGCCGCCGATCTGGCCGCGGTTTCAACCCCGCCGGATGACCCGCTGACCGCCATTGCCGCAAGGACGGCCCTGATCCACCGCTGGCGGCGGCTCGTTTTGCGATTTGCCGATCTTCCACCGGACCTTTTGCCAAGCGATGCGCCCCTTGCCGCGCCGCGCGCCGCGATGGCCGAAGCCTATCACCCGCTCTGCGCCCCGTCCGAACGCTGGCTCGACACCGAAGGCTTTCCCACGGCCCCGGATGCCGCACAAACGCTGGCGCGCCGCTTCCAGACCCCTGAATAGAAAAAACCCCCGCCGCAGTGGCGAGGGCTTTTCCTTGAATTTGTCCCCGGTGCCGCGGGCTGGGTGGGGGCTGTTAATCCGCACCACCGGGGTAGCGTTGTTTCGCTATGAAAAGAGGTTTGACGCTCAAAACAGGCCGCAAGACGGTGAGCTCCGCACCTTTCGACGGTTATTTTGGGGCAATTCTTGGGCAGGGCTTGATTTAGCCCCTGCCTCCAGCCAGTTTTGGCTCATGAATGTGATCCCCACCAATCTCAAGACATCCCAAGGCGGCATCCGCGAACAGGTCGTGTTCGATCGCAAGGAATTGGCCCTGATTCTAGGGCTTTACGGGCGCATGGTCGCCGCAGGCGAATGGCGCGATTACGGGATGTCGTTTCTGCGAGAGGTCGCGGTATTCTCGATTTTCCGCCGCGCGGCCGAGCATCCGATCTATCGTATAGAAAAACGCCCGAAACTGCGCGACCGGCAGGGAATGTATTCAGTGATAGGAATGGACGGGCAGATTCTCAAACGCGGGCACGATCTGAAAACGGTGCTCCGGGTCCTGGAACGCAAACTGATCCGCGCCGTCGACTAAAGGCGGCGACGTAAGGCGGGCCGCATCCCTTCCTGAGCGTCGATCCGTGCAATTGCAGCCATGATCGGCTCATAGGCTACCGCCATATGGTGCGCGTTGGCGTGAAGCAGGGTTTCACCATCGACAGCGAAGCCGACATGACCCTTCCAGAAAACCAGATCGCCGCGCTGATACGGGGCATCCATCGCGATCTCATCCCCAAGGTCCGTTGCCTGCATGTCGCTGTCCCCCGGGCAGTCGATGCCGGCGGCAAGACAAGCAATCTGCATAAGTCCCGAACAATCGGTGCCCCACACCGAATTGCCACCCCAGAGATAGGGGACCCCGAACAGCATTTGCGCCACGGTCACCGGGTCACGAAAGGGCTGAGCAAGCGGGCGCAAGTGCGGCTTCGGGATATGGGTGCCGTCGGATGTCTCGAAATGCTTGTGCGTTTCGGCCACGATCCGCACCCGCGACCCAAAGCTCATGGCGCGCAGATCGGGCGCCTTCACATCGGGCGCGGCATAGGCATGGGTTGCCGGAACCGCGACAAAATGGGTGGCGTCGAAAGGCGGGCCCAATCGTCGGGCATCAACATACCCGACATAGCCGTCCTTTGCCGACACGCCGAAGGCCCACCCGTCACGCACCTCTAACGTCAGAAAATCGTCGCCAAATACGAGCTGCCGATCCCGGGCACCATCGGGGCCGGACAACAGATCGGCCAATGGGGCGGTGATGTTTTGCAGTGCGCCGTCGACCGGGGTGCGGCCCGGCGCCTCTGCCGCTGCGGTGCGCAGCACGACGCGCGCGTTTGCCGGGAAAAGGCGCCGATCCGTCATGGCAAGATGCGGGGAAGCGCGGCCAGCAAAGCGCGTGCACCTTGCCCCACCCCGCCCTTGGGTCGGGCCGGGGCGGGCTTGGGCTGCCAACCATAGATATCGAAATGCAGATAGCGGGGCGCTTTTTCGACAAACCGGCGCAGGAACAGCGCCGCCGTGATCGACCCGGCAAACCCGCCAGATGGCGCATTATCCAGATTGGCAATGCCCGGTTCTATCATCGCCTCGTACCCGTCCCAGAACGGCATGCGCCAGACCGGGTCGCGCACCTGCGCGCCCGCGTCGCCCAGCGCAGTGGCGATCCCGTCATCATCGGTATAAAACGGCGCAAGGTCCGGGCCGACCGCGACGCGCGCCGCGCCGGTCAGCGTTGCCATCGACACGATCAGATCGGTATCCTCTTCATCGGCCAGGGCCAGCGCATCGGCCAACACCAGCCGCCCTTCGGCATCCGTATTGTTGATCTCGACCGTCAGACCCTTGCGAGACGTGAGGATATCCTGCGGGCGGAAAGATGTGGCGCTCACGCTATTCTCGACCGCGGGAACAAGGACCCGAAGCTGCACCGGAATGCCCAGCGCCATGATCATGCGCGCCAAACCAAGAACCGTCGCCGCCCCGCCCATGTCCTTTTTCATCAACCCCATGGACGCCCCGGGTTTGAGGTTCAGCCCGCCGGTGTCAAAACAGACACCCTTGCCGACCAGCGTCAGGCGCGCGCCCGTGTCGCCCCAGCGCATGTCGATCAGACGCGGCGATTGGGCGGCGGCGCGCCCGACAGCGTGGATCATCGGGAAATTCTGGTCGAGAAGCGCATCGCCTTCGACGGTTTCGATGCGCGCATCAAATTCGGCCGCGAGGTCACGCGCGGCGGCTTCAAGCGCCGCGGGCCCCATATCCGCTGCCGGGGTGTTGATCAGGTCGCGGGTCAGCGCCTCACCGGCGGCAATCGCCTCTACCCGCGTGGCATCGACGCCTTCGGGCGCAATCAGCGCCGCCTTGACAGGCTTGTCTTTGGCATACCGCGTGAACCGGTATCCGGCGAGAAGCCAGCCAAGGGCCGCCTCGTCAAGCGCGTCGCCCTTTGGCCCATAGGCCAGTCGATATGTTCCCTTGGGCAATTTGGCGCGCGCGCTGGCCAGGTGAAAGCGCCCGCGCCGCGCATCCGTGTCCGACCCCAGACCGGCAAGAACCATGCGCAGCCCGCCGTTTGCATCGGGCACCGGCAGAACCGTGCCCGCCGCTGCTGAAAAGTCCATGCGGGCGACCCAACCCGTCACGGCATCATCCTGCCCTTCAAGCCAGTCCTTGAGTTCCGCCTTTGTCAGCGCAAAAAGCGGCGTTGCGTCGTCGGAATCGGGGGCGAAAGAAAGCGGAGTCAACTGGGTCACCTTCGTCTGTGCGCTGCCAGACTAGTGACTTGCACCGCCCCCGCAAGGCCCGATCAGATTGGCATGTTTCGCATGTCACAGACCGGCATCAAGGTGCTTTCCCCGACCCGCAACAGTCGCGCAAGTACAGCATAATGGGCCGCGTCGCTGCCGGTATCGGCGGTGCGCAGGGCGTCACGTGCCACACGCCCCAGTGTCGAAAACCCCGCGTAATCGGCAATTGCCGCGATCTCGCGCGCAGTTTTCTTGATGCGCTCGCGATCACCCGAGCGTCCGGCACGCTCGATCCGGTTCAGCGCAACAGCGATATCTTCCAGCGAACGTCCGATCAGGCGTTCCGCCCCCGCTTCCCCCATTTCCGCCACAAGCTCGGCCGCGCGATCCGGGTCGAACCGTGCCGTTTCGCTATGTGTCAACCTTGGCACCGAAGTCATAAGGCCTCTCCAATCCTCGCCCCCGAGACCAGCTGCATAGAGATCGAGCGCCGAATAAAGGGTTGATCTTTGACGCTAAATCGTTCGAATTTGACCGGAATAGGCGGGGCCGCCAAAGACCCGAAAGCAAAGAACAAAGATGCCAGATCGCGCAGAACCGCTTCCCGAACACCTGATCGAACGCTACCGCGACTGGCATGCGACGATCCATGAACCGCATCGCGCCGACTTCGAAAAGCTGGCCCGCGAAGGTCAGCACCCGCGCGAGATGGTGATTTCCTGCTGTGACAGCCGGGTACACGTGACATCGATCTTCGAGGCACGCTCGGGCGAGTTGTTCATTCATCGCAACATTGCCGGATTGGTCCCGCCCTATCGCCCCGACGGCGACCACCACGGCACCTCTGCCGCGATCGAGTTTGCGGTCAAGGCGCTTAATATCTCGCATATCATCGTGCTGGGACATTCGGGCTGTGCCGGGGTGCGCGGCTGTTACGATATGTGCAGCGGCCATGCCCCCGACCTTGAAGACCCCAAAAGCTTTCTGGGCCGTTGGATGGAGATCCTGCGCCCGGGCTTCGAACGCCTGCCGCCGGGGCTGTCCGATGACGAGCGTGCTGCGATCCTTGAAAAAGAGGCGGTTCTGGTGTCGCTTGAAAACCTTGCCGCTTTCCCGTTCGTCGCCGCCGCGCGCGACCGGGGCGATCTTACCCTGCACGGCGCCTGGAATGATATCGCCGCCGGGACGATTGAGGTCTATGATCCTGCGAAGAAGGCTTTTGCTGTGCTCTAAGCCGGTCTATGCACGCTGAACCGCCGTTTTCCCAGATCGGAGAGAGAGCATGGGCGAAATCCTGTCGCTTGCCGCCAACAACCTGATTTCTCCGATAATCCTGTCATTTGCGCTGGGGGTCTTCGCGGCCTTTGCACGATCCGACCTGACCATTCCGGAAGCGGTGGCCAAGGGGCTGTCGATCTATCTGCTTTTTGCCATCGGCTTCAAAGGCGGCGCGGGTGTTGCCGCACATGGGGTGGATGCCAAGCTTGTGGGTTCGCTGGTGGCAGGGCTTGTCCTGTCGGCCGTCCTGCCATTTGTCGCCTTTGCCATGCTGCGGGCGATGACCAAGCTTGGCACCTTGGACGCCGCCGCGGTTGCTGGGCACTATGGCTCGATCTCGATTGTCACATTCGTGGCCGCGACATCGCTTTTGAACGGTCGCGGTATTTCGTCGGAAGGCTACATGGTCGCCGTCGCCGCGGTGATGGAGGCCCCGGCGATCCTGTCGGCGCTTTGGCTTGTCGTGCGCAGCGGGCGTGGCGCCGACATGGACGCCGGCCTGATGCGTGAGATCCTGCTGAACGGGTCCATTGTACTTCTCGTCGGGTCCTTCGCAATCGGCTGGATCACCGGCGAAGAAGGGCTCGCGCAAATCTCAAGCTTCATTGTTGCTCCGTTTCAGGGTGTGCTCTGCCTGTTCCTTCTGGATATGGGGCTGGTTGCCGGGCGCGGCCTGCGCGAAAGCCGGGGCGTTCTGGGTGCGGGCGCTGTAGTATTCGGCCTGACAATGCCGTTGGTCGGCTGCCTCTTCGGGCTTGCGGCAGCCCTGCTATTGGGCCTGTCGCTGGGTGGAACCGTGCTGATGATGACCCTCGCGGCCTCGGCATCCTATATCGCGGTGCCAGCCGCGATGCGTGTGGCCCTGCCAGAGGCAAACCCATCGATCTACCTCACGCTGTCATTGGGTGTCACCTTCCCGTTCAACCTGACGCTGGGGATACCGATCTATGCGGCCATAGCCGCAGCCATTCTGGGAGGATAGGCGCATGCAAACGCATAAGGCAAAACGGGTGGAGATCATCATCGAGGCCCCGATGGAACGCCGCCTGACCAAGGCACTGGCCGATGCCGGGGTGACGGGGCTGACGGTTCTGCCGGTGCTGGGTGGCTCGGGCCGGTCGGGCCGCTGGAGCCGCGAGGGCCAGGTCAGCCGGGCGGGCGGAATGGTGGCCGTTGTCTGCCTGATCCGTCCCGACCGGCTGGACCGACTGCTCGATGCGGCCTTTGAAGTGGTCGAACGCCATATCGGCGTGGTTTCCGTCAGCGATTGCGAAGTGCTGCGCGCCGAACGCTTCTGATCAAAAAGGACTGCACGGGCCGAAGGGTCGGCCCGTGCAGATTGAGGAGCTGGGAAGGGGAAAGATCATCTGCCAAACGCGCAGCTGCACGAGGGGGCGAGGGTGTTTCAGCTTATACACGCACGTCCAGCATCGATCAGTGCCAGCAGCTCATGCTCATGCGGCGAATTTGTTGTCTTCGACAGCGGCGCGGGTCGACACAAAGCCCATGACCGGAGCGTTCTGGCCGATGGTGGTCGCGGAACGGAAGTCGTTCAGCGAGATCAGCTTGCTCTTACGGTCAGTGATATGCTCGAGAGCGGCAAGACGGTTAGCGCGGGCTTTGGCGATGAAGTTCATTGTCATTGTCAGGTTCTCCTAGGGTTCGCAGGACACATTTAAGCAGAAGAACACTCTTTACGCTGTTTCAGGTTGAGCGCTGTTTTCAGCGCGTTTTTTGGTTAGGCGGCGGTAAAGCCGGAAGGGGCTGCCAGAGTACCGATCACGGGACTTGCCGACATGAAGAAGACGCCGTTCAGTGTGCGGTGAACGCGGGCCTTCGTCTTGTAATCGACAAGCGACACAATCGCCGTTTTGAGGGTGCCGGTGGCTGTTGCCTTTGCCGGCAGACGGCGTGTGGGGAACGTGAGGATTTCGGCCTTCATGGCAAGGACCCTTCTTGTGGGCTGCATCTGCTCGGTCTTGTTTTTGGAAGAAACAGCCGCGATGGCCCCCGAAACGGTCGCACCGGCAACCAGCGCCATCTGGCGCGGTTTGTTGGCGATGTTCCGGGTTGTCTTGGTCATTTCCTCGTCCGTTTTCAGCAGCGGTTTGGTTAACGGACTTCAAGCTGAAATCGAATTCGGGCGGGAATCGTCTTTATTTGCGGTCAAAATGTGAATTCTGTCGATTTTGCCCTTTTTCAGACGTACGAGGACCACGGACTGTTCCGCCACGTGCCACAATGCGGGCGATGAGCGAAAAACGTCTCGAATCCGCGACAATAGCAAGCGGACCGGTCAACCCCCAGACAGCAGTGACACTACCGCCTGAGGGTCGATTCTCTGCATTTCCACCCTCGGGTGGATGCTTTTTGGGGGCGTTTACCCCTGTTTGAGGATGCGATTCCCGTAAAGCTCGGCGATCTGAACCGCATTCAGCGCCGCGCCCTTGCGCAGGTTGTCGCTAACGCACCACAGGTTCAGGCCGTTCTCGACCGTCGAATCCTGACGGACGCGGCTGATGAACGTGGCGAAGTCGCCGACACATTCGACCGGCGTCACATATCCGCCATCTTCCCGCTTATCGACCAGCAGGATACCCGGGCTCTGACGAAGGATGTCGCGGGCCTCGTCCTCATCAAGGAAATCCTCGAACTCGATGTTCATCGCTTCCGAATGGCCGACGAAAACCGGCACGCGCACGCAAGTCGCGGTGACACGAATGGATGTATCGATGATCTTCTTGGTCTCGGCGACCATCTTCCATTCTTCCTTGGTCTGGCCATCCTCCATGAACACGTCGATATGCGGGATCACGTTGAAGGCGATCTGCTTGGTGAATTTCGACGGCTGATACTCCTGACCGGGCACATACATGCCCTTGGTCTGATCCCACAGCTCATCGATGCCCTCTTTGCCCGCACCCG
>JABDPT010000009.1 GCA_013042605.1 Paracoccaceae bacterium | reverse complement strand
TGGGTGGCGATCACCTCGCGCAGTGGGGGTAGGGCGTCAATCGCGCTCACGACTGGTCCGGGGTTGCGCCGGAAACCCGCATCCGGCGTTCGGCCATCTCAGCCGCCATGCGCAATGCCGCGATCAGAGACGTCGCGTCGGCCTTGCCGGTTCCGGCGATGTCATAGGCCGTGCCATGATCGGGCGATGTGCGGATGAACGGCAGGCCAAGCGTCACGTTCACGCCGCCTGCGAAATCGATAGTTTTGATCGGGATCAGCGCTTGGTCGTGATACATGGCGATTGCGGCGTCATAGCCCGCGCGCGCACCTGCATGAAACATCGTATCGGCCGACAGCGGGCCGACAAGGTCGAAACCCTCAACACGCATGCGGTCGAGCAGCGGGGCAATCATCTCGATCTCTTCGCCGCCCATTGCACCGCCTTCGCCGGCATGCGGATTAAGCCCCGCCACGGCCATGCGCGGGTTTTCCAGACCGAAATCGCGGATCAGCGCGGCATGGGTGATCCGGATTGTCCGTTCCAGACCCTCGGCGGTTAGGGCGGCGGGCACCTCGGACAAGGCGATGTGGATCGTTGCTGGGACAACCCGTAATTCCGGGCAGGCAAGCATCATCACCACATCCGCGGTCCCCGCCAGCGCGGCAAGGTATTCGGTATGCCCGGGATAGGCAAAACCCGCGCCGTCGATCAGCACCTTCTTGTTGATCGGACAGGTGGTGAGGGCCGAGGCCACGCCGCTTTCCACGATCTCCACCCCTTTGGCGATAGCCGCGATGACCCCGGCAGCATTTGCCGGATCGGGCTGGCCGGGGCGTGCGGGTGCGCCAAAGCGCAGGGGCAGGACCGGCAGGTGGCGGGCGCTGGCGGTCAGCGCCTCGGTCGGGTGGTCGATGATCGCGGTCGGCGTGCCGTCGGGCAGGTGGGCGGGGTCGCCGATCCAGAAGAACGGGGTGGAGGCTCGCAGGTCGCGCCACGCTTTCACTGTCGTTTCCGGGCCTATTCCCGAAGGATCGCCGCAACTGACCGCGATGGGTGCGCGTGTCATCGCGTCTCGACGATCACGGCGTCGGCGCGCAATTCGGCCAGATAGCCGCTGGCATAGGATCCAAGCCGCTGGTTGACGAGTTGCCGGCGCACCTCCGCACGGTCGATATCTTCGGACACCTCGGTCGTCCGCCCGCAGAGCATCACCAGCAGCGGGCTTTCGCCGCGCGTCACGTCCAGCGACACTTCATCGCCGTCCAGGCTTTCGAGCGCCCGGGCGATGTCGGCGGGAATATCGCCGACAGCGCGGGTCTCGCGGATCAGGCTGCCGTCGGGCAGGCCGCGGGTCAGACCGTAGAGATCGTCACAGCTATCGGCGGCGGCGGCCATTTCCCTGGCGTCGCTGGCGTCCCCCGGCGCGAAGGTGACAGTTGCGTATTCGGCGGCCAGAACGGTCGGGTCTGTGGGCGGCAATTCTTCGAGGGCGCGCAAGAGAAGGACGACGACCGCGTTTTGCAGACGCACAGGCTCGGTAATGCTGCCCGGTGGCAGGGTCAGAAGCGTGTTGCGCAGCTCTGCGGGGACGGCGCTTAGCGGAATCCAGTCGATGCGGCCGCCATTGGCCCGGCTTTGCGCCGCCGAGAAATCGCGCGCGGCCTGTTCGAAGGCCGCCGCGTTCGGCAGTTGCGAGAACTGGCGTGCGCGCGCCTCGGCCGCTTCGGCTTCCTGCGGGTTTCGCGCGGGCAACAGGATCTCGGACAAAAGCACACGCGCCCCGCCGGTGCGGCCGGACAGGGCCACGGCCCGTTCGACATCCGCCTCGCTCACCTGCGTGCGCGGGCCGAAACGGGCGCGGACGACCTCGCGCCAGAGGATGCCGGCGGACACGAAATCGCGGAATGTCTCTTCCGCGACGCCCGCACTGCCCAGTTGGGCAAGAAGTGCTTCGCCGGTGACGTTCCCGCGCTCGGCGAATTCCGCGATGCCTTGTGTCACCTCGTCTTCGGTCACCGTCAGGCCAAGCGTCTCGGCGGCTTCGACCTGAAGCCGCTCGTCGATCAGGGCCTCGCGCGCCAGCGTTTCAAGACTGGCGGTCGCACCAAGCACCCGTAGCAGGCGGGTCCGCTGTTCCAGTTCATAGGGCGTGATCGCCTTGTCATTGACGCGCAGCACCGGGCTGAACTGTCCCTGAGCGAGGGCGGTGCTCGGCCCCAGGGTCGCGATGACGACCAGAAGCACGCCCATGAATACCGTCCGCGCGTGGTGGAGTATTGATCCTGGATGTCGCACGTTGACCTCTATCCTCCGCATCGTCTTTTGACCGGGCGCGCCTCGCCGCCTGTGCCGAACCCGGTGAGAAACACACGCAGGGTGATGTCCGTGGCCGGTTCGACGGTCGTGGTTGAGGTGAAGCGGCGCGAGAGCGAAAGGTCAACCCCGATACACTCGTTTTCGTATTTCACGCCAACGCTCGCGGCTGTGGTTCGCCCCGCATCGGCTTCGAACCGCCAGTCACCGCGTGCGCTCCAATAGTCGTCGAACCGGTATCCACCATCCAGCGCCAGTTCCGAGCTGTCTTCAAGCCGCCCTTCCGACGGTTCGGCGGCGCGAAAAAGGTATGTCCCGGCAAGGGACGCACGCTCGCTGCGCAGGCTTACCCGGGTTTCGGAGTTATTGACGTCGAGGTTGTCGTCAATCAGCAAACGGCTGGTCAGCCCGATCCGGTTGTCCAACCGGTAGTGCACGGCCGCAAGCCAGTCCGATGAAGTGCCCGCCAGTCCGCTATCGGCACCGAACTGTTCGGGCGCATCGAAGCGATAGACCCGGCCCAATGTGGCGCCGAGTGTCCAGCCTTCGGGGTCATAGCGCGTCCATCCAAGTCCAAAATTGGCCCGCAGCCCTTCTTCAGCCGCGTCATTTCCGGGAAAGCGCGACAGGGCAAAAAGGTTGCCTTCGTCGAATTCGACCGCGGTGCTGTCTTCGTTCGGGGCCGGGTCGCCACTGGTTTCAGCCCAGGCCAGTTGCGCCGTGGGTTCCAGAAGGTGCCGCACACCAGTTTCGCCGGTCCGTTCCAACGGCCAGGCCAGCGTGATCGCGGCAGCAGGCGTCGTGCGCAGGGTGTCGGTGAAGGCCGGATCTTCGTCGACGACATATTGGTCGAAACGCAAACGTGCCTCGGCCCCTGCCACGATCCCGGAGGGCAGGGTTGTCGCCGTTTCCCAATCGACGGCGGCGCCGAACCGGCTGACGTCCCGCCCGGTGCCAGGCGTTTCCGAGGGGCGGCGCAATCCGACCACATCCACGCTCACCCATAGCTGTCCCCAGACCGGATCGGCGATAAGGCGCTGCCGCAGGTCGATCTCGCCCAGTTCGTTGGGCAATTCATTGGTAATCGGGATCTCTGACGCGCGCAGAGTTCGAAACGACGTGATCGCGGCGCGGGCCAGTTGGTCGTCGCGCACCCGGAACGCCGAGAGCGAGCTGTCCAGCCTGTCCTTCTCGGAATAGCCGTACTCCAGAAGATAGTCGGTGTCCGATACCAGTTCGAGGTCGAAGGCCAGTGTGAAGTCGCGCGGCAGGTCGAAGCGGCCCTCGGCAAACAGATAGGCGCGGGTGGCGTCGGGGCGCAGGTCATCGCGGGACACCGCCCCTTCAAAGCTGAGGTCGCCCGAGGCGAATGCCTGTCGATACGAGGTTTCCAGCGTTGTCGTGGCCGAGGATAGATACGGAGAAAGGGTGATGTCGGCATGATCCCCGATCCGGACGAAATAGGGGACCTTGATGCCCGTACTCAGGCTCGACCGTGTTTCAAGCTCGGGAACCAGAAACCCCGTCGCCCGTTTCAGCGTCGGGTCGGGAAGACGCAAGCGCGGGATGTAAAAGACCGGCAATCCGGCCACCCGCAATTGGGCGTTGTCGAAGTAAAGCTGCTTTTCCTCTTCGTCGCGGATCACCCGGCTTGCCCGGATTTCCCATGCGGGCACGCCATCGGCGGCGCAAATCTCGCAGCTTGAGGCGACGATCCGGGACAGACGCGTATAGCGCCCGCCGGTGCGCGCAATCTCGGCGGCAGCGATCTGAAGCTGGCGGTCGAGAACAAGCCGCGCACTGCGCAGGATGCCGGTGGTCAGGTCTGTATCGAGATCGGCGCTATCCGCCATCAGGATGGTCGTATCGTCCTGCACAAGTATCAGCGGCCCGTCGATGGTCAGCCGGTCGGTATTGCGGTCATAGGTGACGCGGGTGGCCGTCAACCGGGCGTCTTCGTAATAGACCTCGACATTGCCCTCGGCGATCAGGGTGCTGTCGGCGCTGATCTCAAGGCTGTCGGCAACAAGGGTGGCGGTCTGGGCCAGACCGGAACCGGCGGCCGAAAGCAACGCGGCGAGGGCAATGGCGACCTTCGCGGCCCAGGCCATCACCCATCCTCCAGATGCAACAACAGGCCAAGGGGCAGCAGCACCGCCGCCGCAGGCGGGCCCCAGGCTGCCAGAAGCACCGGGATCTGGCCGTTCTCACCAAGGATCTGGGCGAAGTTGCGCATGAAATAGAGCGAAAAGCCAAGCGTAAGGGCAAGCACCACCATCAGCCCTGTCTGCCCGAAACGGGCCGGGCGCAGCGTAAAGCCCGCGGCCACAAGCACCATGGCGCCAAGCAAAAGCGGCATCGCCAGTTCCATCTGGAACCAGACGCGGTGCTGGCGCGCGGAAAAGCCCGCTTTTTCAAGCTGCTCGATGAAGCCGGGCAATTCCCAGATCGGGATGGCCGACGGCGTGCCGAAACTGTCGATGATCTGGTTCCTAGTCAGGTCGGTCACGATCTTGAGGTCGGGGATTTCCTCGGCCTGCAATTCGGGATTGTCCGCGCCGGAAAGCGGCCACTTTTTTGCGTCCTCAAGAACCCAGGCCCCGGGTGTCAGCGTCGCCCGGGCCGCTTCGATCCGGTCCACCGGAAGGCCGCCCGGTGCGAAGGACAGGAAGGTCGTGTCGAAAAGCTGTGTGCCGTCAAGATTGGCCCGGCTGGCGCGGATCACGGTCTGACCCTCGGGCCCGCCCTGACGCAGCCACAGCCCTTCGGTGCTGATCGACAAAACGCTGGTCGCGGTTTGCAGATAACGGTTGGCCAACGTGTCGTATTGCTTGGACGTGGCGGCTACGATGGGGTTGAAGATCGCGACCGCACCGCCGCCGATGGCAATAGCGACAAGAACCGGGGCCGCGATGCTTGTCAGGGCGGACCGGCCCGATGCCCGGGCGATCACCAGTTCCGAGGACCGCGACAGGGCCAGAAACAACGCCAGCGTCGCCAAGATCGTGACCAGCGGCAGAATCCGATAGATCGACTCCGGCACATTGAGCAGGGTCAGCGTGACAATCGCGCCAAAGCTGACAGTATCGCTGTCGAACCGGCGCACCTGTTCCAGCATGTCGATCAGTGCCAGCATCGTGGACAACGCAAAGAAAACGCCAAGGAACGCGACCAGAAACCGCCGCCCGAAATAGACATGCAGCGTCATCGCGCGCGCACCCCCGGTTTCAGGCGCCGCCGCACGATCCCGCGATGGGCGGCCATCCACAGCATCAAGAGAGCGGCAAGCATGCCGATCAGCGACGGCGCATAGACCATGGGCCACAGCTCGGGGTTGCTGAGCGTGGCGTCGGCCACGGCGTTGTCGAGCGTCTGCAACAGGACGATGAGGGCAATCGCGCCGAAAATCTGGTTCCAGACGCCGAAGCGGCTGAACCCGCCAAGCATCAGCGCGGCAAATCCGATCAGCGGTGCGGCAATCGCCATGAGCGACTGGGTAAAGCGCTGGTGCCCCTCTACCACCATGGCCGCCGGTTGCAGGCGAACTTCCCGGGCAATCTCGGGATCACCGCTGAGCAGTTCGGCGGTCGAAAGTTCGCGGTAGCTGCGCCGTTCGGCCCCGCCCCCGGCATCCATGTCGATCAGCCGTCCGACATCTAGATTGAGTGCCTCGAACCGGGTGACGGAAAGCGACCGAAGCTTTGGGTCGAGTGTCTGGGCCATCCCGTCGAACATCGCCAGGCGCGGGCCCTCATCGCTGCGCAAGAGCTGCGCGCGGGTGGCGGTGTATGTGACATGGCGATCGTCCCGGCGGGCATCACGCAGAAAGAGGTCGCGCAACTCGCCGGTCGGCGAGATCTCGCGGATGTAGAGCGTGGCACCGGGGGCAGGGTGCATGAAGCGCCCCTCGACCAGAAGCCGGGCGGTCACATTCTCGGTCACTTCCGCCTGACGGTCGACAAGGCGCCCGTGGCTGGCGGGTACGGCGAAATGCACCAGTGCGGCGATGAACAGGGCGACGAGGATGCCGAAGACCAGCACCGGGCGGGCCAGCCGATAGGGGCTGTACCCGGTGGATTGCACGACCACCAATTCGCTTTCCGAAGACAGGCGATTGGTGACATAGACCGCCGCCGCAAAGGCCGATACCGGCAAGACCAGTCGGATCACGTTGGGCAGGCTGAGGGCTGTGAATTCAAGGAACACCGCCGCCGACTGTCCGCTGCCGATCAGGAAATCAAACAGCCGCACCGCGCGGTTCACGCAATAGACCAACACCAGCACGATCGAAGAAAAGCCGAAGATGACCAGAAGCTGGGAAAGCATGTATCTGTCAAATCTTGGCAAGTCCGCTCGCGCCCCCGATGGCCGTCTTTGCGCGTGACCCTAGCCCATTGCCGAGCGCGGGAAAACTCCCATCTGGTCAAGCCTCGCAGGCAGGGCTAGGTAAAGGGGAAACTGGACATTGGAGAATGTAATGACAGCCCCCGCCGCCCTTGAATTCGTTGCGGTCGACATTGATCAAATCGCCGAGCATGAGGGTCGTATTGCCGTCTTCGTCAGCACTTCCGGGAAGCTTGATCAGACAGCCCGGCGCGTCAACCGCCTGACCCGCGGCGCGCTTGAGCGGTTTGCCGAAAGCAAGGCATTTGCGAAGATGAAGGCTGGTGAAGCGCGCGAACTCGCGTTCCCAACAGGGCTGGCGGCAGAGGCGGTTCAGGTGATCAAGCTCGACCGCAAGCCCGAAGACGGCGCGGCGCGCAAGGCGGGTGTGAATATCGGCAAAGGGGCGGGCGGAAAGCCCGTTCTGGTGCTGGCGGGTAATATCAAGGATGTGGAAGAGGTGGCACTTGGCGCGTTGCTGCGCGCCTATGAGTACCGCGACCATAAGACCGAGAAGAATGACGACGGCGAAGACATCGCCGGGGGCTTCACGTTCATGGTCACCCGGCCCGAGGAAGCACAGGAATCCGCCGACGAAATCGAGGCGCTGGCGCAGGGCGTGTTCTTCACCCGCGATCTCGTGAATGCCCCGTCCAATGTGCTGACGACCGAACGTTTCGCGGAAGAACTGCTGGCGCTCAAGGACCTTGGGGCCAAGGTTACCGTCCTGGATGAGCCCGAGCTTGAAAAGCTGGGCATGCGCACGCTTCTGGCCGTTGGCATGGGGTCGGAATGCCCGTCGAAGGTTGTCGTGATCGATTGGAAGGGCGGGGGCGAAGAACGCCCGCTGGCCCTTGTCGGCAAGGGCGTGGTCTTCGATACCGGCGGGATCAGCCTGAAGCCTGCGGGCGGCATGGAAGACATGACCATGGACATGGGCGGTGCGGGCACCGTGGCCGGCGTGATGAAGGCGTTGGCACTGCGCAAGGCCAAAGCCAATGTGGTGGGTATCGTCGGTCTGGTCGAAAACATGCCCGATGGGCGCGCGCAACGGCCAGGCGATGTCGTCAAATCGATGAAGGGCGACACGGTCGAGGTGATCAATACCGACGCTGAAGGGCGGCTCGTTCTGTGCGACATCATGTGGTACGTGCAGGAAAAGTATAACCCCGTCGGCATGATTGATCTGGCGACCCTGACGGGCGCGATCATCATCGGCTTGGGCCATGAAAACGCAGGGGTTTTCTCGAACAACGACGTGCTCTGTGATGCATTCCTGAAGGCGGCCGAAACCGAAAACGAAGGTGCGTGGCGCATGCCGCTTGGCCCGGCCTATGACAAGCAACTGAAAAGCAACGTCGCGGATATGAAAAACGTGGGTGGACGGGCCGCGGGGTCGATTACCGCCGCGCAATTCCTGCAGCGCTTCGTCAAGGATGACACGCCGTGGATTCACCTCGATATCGCCGGTGTGGCCAGCCTGAAGTCCGATGGCCCGGCCAGCCCCAAGGGGGCCTCGGGCTGGGGCGTGCTGGCGCTGAACCGTCTGGTCGCGGACCGGTTCGAGGACTAGGGGCGCTGGTATGGGCGCCGTCTATTTCTATCACCTGACGCGAAGCCCGCTTGAGGCGACCCTCCCCATGCTCTTGGGCAAGGCGCTGGGCGCGGGCTGGCGTGTGGCGGTACGCGGGACGGATGCCGAGCGGCTTGACTGGCTGGATGAAAAGCTGTGGCTGGGCGACGGGTTCTTGCCGCATGGCCGCGCGGGTGGAGAGTTCGACGCCGATCAACCCGTGCTGCTGACGACCGAGGCGAGCGCGCCGAACGCCGCCTCATGCGTGATGGCGGTCGATGGCGCGGTGGTGGCTCCGGAAGAGGTGGCGCCGCTCGACCGGGTTTGCATCCTTTTTGACGGAAACGAAGGAGATGCGGTCGAGGCCGCCCGCGACCAGTGGCGCACGCTGACGGGCGCGGGCTGTGCCGCGCAGTATTGGAGCCAGGAAGGCGGATCCTGGGCCAAGAAGGCCGAGTCCGAAGGGTCCTAGCTGCGCAAGCGCGTGCCGTCGGGGTCGAACGGCGGTTCGGACAAAACGGTGGCACGGTGTGGTTGGCCCAGAATGGCGACCTCTACGGTATCGCCCGGGCCCGCCAGACCGGCCTTGAGATACCCAAGCGCCAGCGACTGGCCAACGTGATAGCCATAGGCACCGGATGTGACCTGACCCGCGGGGGTTCCATCGGGCAGGAAAATCGGTTCTCCGCCCGAGGCATCGGCGGTCTCGGCCTCGATCGACAGTATCGACAACAGCTCGCGCGGGGGATTATCCGCGACCTCCAGATACCTGTCCTTGTTCAGAAAATTCTTGTCGAGCTCTATTAGCCGCGCCAGTCCGCTTTCCTGCGGCCAGTATTCGGGGCTGTATTCGCGCCCCCAGCTGCCATAGCCCTTTTCCAGACGAAGACTCATGAGCGCGCGGCTGCCCACCGGGCCTGCGCCCACCTCGCGCCCGGCGTCCAGCAGCGCCTGATAGAGGGCGACCTGATGCTCGGCCGGGCAGTGAAGTTCCCACCCCAGATCGCCGGTGAACGACACGCGGATCGCGACAAGCTCGATCCCCGCAACCGTGATCCGGCGCGAGTGCAAGAAGGGAAAGTCTTCATTGGCAAGGGATGTGTTCGTGAGCCGCTGAAGCAGGTCGCGCGCCATCGGGCCGGCCACGTTGAACCCGCACATGACCTCGGTCAGGCTGTCGAAATGGGTGCCATCGGGCAGGGGTACGGCCTTGAAGAAGCGCTGGTGAAACCGCTCGGCCATGCCAGAGCCGACGATCATGAAGTCATGCGGATCAAGCCGGGTCACGGTGAAATCCCCCGCGATACCGCCGCGCTTGCCGATGAGCGGCGTCAGGCAGGAACGCCCTACCTTTACCGGCATGCGGTTGGCGAAGACGGCGTTCAGCCAGTTCTCGGCCCCTGCGCCGACCACGCGGTATTTGGCGAAGTTCGAAATGTCGATGATGCCCGCGCGGTCGCGCAGCATCCGCGCCTCGCGCCCGACCGGGGCCCACCAGTTTTGACGCGTGAAGCCATAGGTTTCTTCGGTGGGCTCACCCTCGGCGGCGAACCAGAGAGGGTGTTCCCAGCCATTGTTCAGGCCGAAAACCGCGCCCATGTCCTTCTGCATGGCGAATGCCGGGCGGGTGCGGACGGGGCGGCCCGCCGCGCGTTCCTCGTTGGGGAAATGGATCTTGAAACGATGCGCATACTGGTCGGCGACGCGCGCGCGGGTAAAGGCCTTGCCCGCCCATGCGCCGAACCGCGCCATGTCCCAGCCGAACAGGTCGAGCGACGGCTCACCCTCGATGATCCATTCGGCGGCCATCTTGCCCATGCCGCCGTTTTGGCTGAAGCCCGGGATGATGCCATTGCAGCAGAAATAGCCCGTCATCTCGGGTACCGGGCCGAAGAGCACGTTCGAATCCGGTGACCAGATCATCGGGCCGTTGATCACCCGTTTTATGCCAGCCTCACCCACCGCTGGGACGCGGTCGATGGCGCGGATCATGTTGTCTTCGATTCGTTCGAGGTCATCGGGGAAAAGCTCGTGGCCGAACCCCTGCGGCGTGCCATCCTCGGCCCAGAACCGCACATCGCGTTCATAGGCGCCGACAAGCAGGCCCTGACCTTCCTGTCGTAGATAATATTCGCCGTCCCGATCCGCGACGGACGGCAGGCGGCGGTCCATCGCCGCAATCTCGGCGATGGTTTCGGTCACGAAATACTGGTGCTCTGTCGGCAAGAGCGGTAATTCGAGCCCCGCAAGGGCGGCCACTTCGCGCCCCCAAAGCCCCGCGGCATTGATCACCCAGGGCGTGCGGATGTCGCCCTTGTCGGTGCGCACGATCCACGTGCCGTCGCGTTGCGCCTCAGTCCCGGTAACGGGCGTAAAGCGATGGATTTCCGCGCCCCGTTGGCGCGCGCCGACCGCATAGGCATTGGTCACGCCCGACGGGTCGACATTGCCGCCATCGGGTTCGAACATGATGCAGCGGATGCCGTCGTAATTGACCAGCGGGTGCAGACGCTCGGCCTCGTCGCGGCTGACTTCGTGGAAATTCATGCCATAACGGCGGGCCTTGGCCTCTTGCAGGCGAAGCTGATGCTCGCGTTCCCGGGTTTGCGCAAGATAAAGCGAGCCGGGCTGGAACACACCGCAGCTTTGGCCGGTCTCGGCCTCAAGCTCTTTGTAAAGCGTCATGGTATAGTGCTGGAGCCGCGAGATATTGGTGCTGTCATGCAGCCCGTGGATGTTGGCGGCGGCGTGCCATGTCGACCCGCTGGTCAACTCGCTACGCTCCAGCAGAACCACATCCGTCCAGCCCAGTTTCGTCAAATGATAGAGGATCGAGCATCCGATCACGCCGCCGCCGATCACGACGGCCTGAGCATGGGTGCGCATGGTGAGCGTCCTTCTTGCGGCCTTCGGTCAGTTTTGTTGGGCAGGATACAGTGATCTGGTTCGAAGGCGACGCGGTCGGTCGCAAACGGCCTTTATTGGTTGGTGGTTTTCGATGTGAAACGGCACGCGGTGGACATTGACCGGCGGCGAGAACTGTCGGACGATCCGCGAATGAGCACTCACGACCATCAGACGTTGGAATACCTTGAGAAAGACGTCTGGCCCGACCCGGACTATGACTCTCATCTTGTCGCGACATGTCATCGCCTGCGGAAGAAACGGCTTGGCGAATTCGAGGTCGAAGACCTTCGGATCATGATCGGGCAGGGCATCGGGCTTAAGTACCTTCTTCCCAAAGCAGTCTAGGAGCTTCGGATCAATCCGTTTGTCGCGGGCGACTTTTTCGAGGGCGACCTTCTGGTTCAGGTTCTCAATCGTCCCCTTGCGGACCTTCGCGAAGATCGCGCGATCTATGACGCGTTGATCGAAATTTCCCGGGACGCTCTCGACACTGGCGAGACTGTGCTGAACAAAGCGGACCGCGTTGTGATCGAGCGGTTCGTTCACGGTCATTAAGTGAGCTTTGGTCGCGACCAAAACGGCGCATTGCACTGCCCCTTGGCGCGGGGCATGTTGGCGGCAGATGTCTGTGCGCTTTTTCTCTGACAAGAACCGACCGGTCCATATGGGGCCCTATCCGCTGGAACGGTTCGCACGCGGAGCGATTCCCGATCTGGCCAGCGTGCCACCGTCCAGGCAGCTGTCGTTCCGAAGGCCCGACGCCCCCGCCGATATCGTCAACGCGATGGGCGAGTATCAGGCGATGATGGACGCGATCCGCGATGGTCTTGTGAACAAGGCGCGCGCCGGTTGCCCGGACGATCCCGAAGAACGGGCCAACCACCTGAAGGCCTTCGGCTATTTCTCGGATGCCGCCATGGTCGGTGTCGGTCCGATGGTGCCCGAAGCGTTGTTGGAAACACCGTGGTGCAATCCCGATATCGACCGGTTGGCCCATGACCTGAAAACGCGCCAGACCAAGACCTTGGCCTCTGGAATTGATGTGATCATGGCCGATCTGAAAGAGGCGATGGAAGCGCCACCGGGAACGATCGCGGGACATACCCACACTCTGATTTTTCTCTACGATCATCCGCGCGATCCGCGGGCGGATGAACCCGGCAGCGACTGGCTTGCGGACGCGCAGCACCATCGCGCGGCGCTGCGGGCGGCGGAAACCGCCGTTGTTATCGCCAATTACATCCGGCTTCTGGGATGGGACGCCAAGGCACACACCGCGACGAGTTCCGATGTCGATCTCAACAAGCTGACCGTGGCGGCGGGTCTGGCGATGGTCGACGAAGGCCGGTTGCTTGCGCCTTATGTCGGGGATCGTTTCGGCGTCGCTGTCGTCACCACCGATTTCGAGATTGCGATGGACCGCCCGCTGGCCCCACCGCAAGAGCAGCCGTGGTTCAAGACCAAGGGCCCGGCATGGTGGCTTGGCGCGGGGTTTGCCAAGAACGCCCTGAACCGCGACCCCTACGCCCGCCGCGACTTCGCGGCCGGGGCGCATCCGTTCGAAAGGCTCAAGCGGGTCGACAGTCCCACGACCTATATCGACGAGGCGCGCGTGGCGCGGGTGCCCAAACGCACGGATATGTTCGCGCGCGCGCAGTTCGGTGACATGGGCAAGGCGGTGCAGGAAGGGGCCAAGGGAGGGCATTATGCCCGAAAGGCCGCGCCCTCGATGGCACAGCGGCGGATGCTGGGGGCGTTTTTGCTGTTGCAGGATGGCCGGACCGGCGATGGCCCGTGCCCCACGGATGCCGAACGCAATGCGCTGAACATCAAGGCCGCGAGCTATTTCCTTGGGGTCGATGCCGTGGGCATCAGCCGCTGCCCCGACTGGACCTGGTACAGCCACGACGCCACCGGCACGCCGATTGACCCGCCGCATGATCAGGCAATCAGCATGATCATCGACCAGGGCTATGAGACGATGGAGGGCGCCAGCGGCGACGACTGGATCAGCGTGGCGCAATCAATGCGAGCCTATCTTCGGTTTTCGCTTTTGGGCGGCGTGATCGCCCGCCAGATCCGCAACCTCGGCTACAAGGCCAAGGCGCATACAGTGCTGGACGGCGAAGTGCTGCAACCGCCGCTTCTGCTGCTTGGCGGGCTGGGCGAGGTCAGCCGGATCGGTGAGGTGATCCTGAACCCGTTCCTCGGCCCGCGCCTCAAGTCGGGCGTTGTCACCACGGACATGCCGCTGGCCCATGACAAACCCATCGATTTCGGGATGCAGAAGTTCTGCGAGGCCTGCAACAAATGCGCCCGCGAATGCCCCAGCGGGGCGATCACCGCCGGGCCCAAGTTGATGTTCAACGGCTATGAGATCTGGAAATCCGATAGCCAGAAATGCGCGACCTACCGGATCACCACCCCCGGCGGCGCGATGTGCGGGCGCTGCATGAAGACCTGCCCGTGGAACCTTGAGGGGCTGTTCGCGGAAAAACCATTCCGTTGGGCCGCGATGAATGTGCCCGCCGCGGCGCCCCTGCTGGCTAAGCTCGACGATGCGGTCGGCAATGGCGGGCTGAACCCGGTCAAGAAATGGTGGTGGGATCTGGAGCTTGAGGCCGATGGCGGGTATCGCCCCGCGCGCAACCCCGTCAATGCGCGCGATCTGCAAAAAGACCTCGACCTGAAATACGAGGATCAGACGCTGGCGGTCTATCCCGCGCATCTGGCCCCGCATCCCTGGCCCTATCCGTTCCCGATGGACCGCGAGGCGGGGATCGAAGCCTATCAGGCGATGATCACCCCCGACGAATACAAGGCGCGTCTGGCTGCGGGTGATGAGGCGGTGGTACATCGCTATCTCAATGACGCGGCAAGCCCTGTGCTGCGTGTAGAGGTGTCGAAGGTCGAGCGGATGACGCCGGATGTCACCAAGTACGAATTTCGCAGCCTCGATGGCGCCGATCTTCCCGAATGGGCGGCAGGCGCGCATCTCGACGTGGTCGTGGCGCCCGAATTTCTGCGCCAGTATTCCATGTCCGGCAATCCCGCGGATCGATCGGTCTATCAGATCGGCGTGCTACGCGAGGATGACGGGCGGGGCGGATCGAAGCTCCTCCACCGGATTTTCAACGAAGGGCGCAAGGTCTTCATCTCGCCCCCGATCAACCACTTCCCGCTTGACGAAACGGCGGAGCATACGCTGCTGATGGGCGGCGGGATCGGGATCACGCCGATGATCGCCATGGCGCATCGGCTTCACGCAATCGGGGCGTCTTTCGAGGTGCACTATTCCGTCCCGTCACGCGGCGCGGCCGGATATCTTGACGATCTGACGGGGGTGCCG
Source organism: Paracoccaceae bacterium (assembly GCA_013042605.1). GTDB lineage: Bacteria > Pseudomonadota > Alphaproteobacteria > Rhodobacterales > Rhodobacteraceae > JABDPT01. The sequence goes on along the minus strand of JABDPT010000009.1, from coordinate 1,079 downwards.
TGGGCGGACCATGTGACGCTGCATGTCTCGGATGAGGGGTCGCGCGCCGATCTCGCGGCAATCCTTGGCCGCTATGAGCCCGGCTGGCATGCCTATACCTGCGGGCCGGACCGGTACATGAGCGCGGTGATGGACGCTACGACGTCGGCAGGCTTCCCGGAAGAGGCGCGTCATCTGGAATACTTCTCGGTTCCCGAGACGCCCGACTACGAAAACCACCCCTTCACCCTACGTCTGAAGGATGGTCGGGACCTTTTGGTGCCGGTCGACAAGTCCGCATCCGACGTGCTGATCGAGAACGGGGTGCATGTGGATGTGAAATGCTCTGACGGGCTCTGCGGGGTGTGCAAATGCGGGGTGCTGGCGGGTGAGATCGAGCATCGCGACTTCGTGCTGTCCAAGAGCCAGCGCGCGGAGGCGATCATCCTGTGTCAGTCTCGCGCGGCAGAGCCGGATGGGGTGATCGAGCTTGATCTTTAGCCTGGCTAGGGGCGGCATCCTTCAACAGTGGGTCGAAAAGCCAGCGATTGTCTTAATTCTTGTGACAATCAGTAAAAGACCGAGAAAACGTGAGGATCACTCGCGAAGTGAACAAAATGGCTGATTAATCAAGGGATTGAATGCCTCTCTTCAGAGGAAACAGGACCTGAGCAGCCCGAAAGCGGTTACGACGACATTCCCTCGGCACAATTTTTGCGTATTCTCGCCTCAATCTCTCTCGTCCGAGAGGCGGCGCATCTGAAAGCGCCAATTGTGAAGTTTTGAAGAGTGTCTGGAGTTTCTGATGGAGCTGTCCCCGATTGCCATGGCCCTGCCGCTGGTCTTTGCCTTTTTGCAGATCGAGGCATTGCGCTCGATGGAAGGACGCTGGCGGCGGGTCGCTTTTGCGCCGCTCGCCATCATCGTCGCGGCGTTTTTCGTGCAGTTCTATCTTGGTGGCATGGCCTCGCAATTCGCGACGGTCGCCCCGGCAATCGGCCTTTGCGCGGCGTCCGCCGTTCTCGTGGCGTTGCATGTCGGGCATCTGTGGATGGGCGTCAGCTATCAGATCGTTGAACTCGACGACGCGCCGACCGAGG
>JABDPT010000312.1 GCA_013042605.1 Paracoccaceae bacterium | reverse complement strand
ACCAGATGGCCGTGCACGTGCCGCTGTCGCTGGAAGCCCAGCTTGAAGCGCGCGTCTTGATGATGTCGACCAACAACGTGCTGTCGCCCGCCAACGGCGCGCCGATCATCGTGCCGTCGCAGGACATGATCCTTGGCCTCTATTACATCTCGATGGAGCGTGAGGGCATGAAGGGCGAAGGCATGATCTTTGCCGACGCCGACGAAGTGCAGCACGCGCTCGACGCCGGTGAAGTGCATCTGCACGCCAAGATCACCGCACGGGTCAAGCAGATCGACGACGAAGGCCAAGAGGTTTATCGCCGCTTCGAAACCACGCCCGGTCGTGTCCGGCTTGGCACGCTTCTGCCGCTCAATGCCAAGGCGCCCTTTGACCTTGTGAACCGCCTTCTGCGCAAGAAGGAAGTGCAGCAGGTTATCGACAGCGTCTATCGCTATTGCGGCCAGAAAGAGAGCGTCATCTTCTGTGACCAGATCATGACCGTGGGCTTCCGCGAGGCGTTCAAGGCCGGCATCAGCTTTGGCAAGGACGACATGGTGATCCCCGATACCAAGTGGGACATCGTGAACGGCACGCGGGATCAGGTGAAGGAATTCGAACAACAGTACATGGATGGCCTGATCACTCAGGGCGAAAAGTACAACAAGGTTGTCGATGCCTGGTCGAAGTGCTCGGACGAAGTTGCCGGTGCGATGATGGCCGAGATCTCTTCGATGAAGCGGGACGACGCCGGCGCCGAGATGGAGCCCAACAGCGTCTATATGATGGCCCATTCCGGTGCCCGTGGTTCCCCGGCCCAGATGAAACAGCTGGGCGGGATGCGGGGCCTCATGGCCAAACCGTCGGGCGAGATCATCGAAACGCCGATCATCTCGAACTTCAAGGAAGGTCTGACCGTTCTTGAATACTTCAACTCGACCCACGGCGCGCGGAAAGGCCTTGCCGATACCGCGCTCAAGACCGCGAACTCTGGCTATCTGACCCGGCGTCTGGTGGACGTGGCGCAGGACTGCATCGTGCGCATGCACGATTGCGGCACCGAAACCGCGATCACCGCTCAGGCGGCCGTCAATGACGGTGAGGTCGTGTCGTCGCTGGCCGAGCGTATTCTGGGCCGCGTATCGGCCGAGGATGTGCTGCGTCCGGGCACCGATGAGGTGCTGGTCAGCAAGGATGAGCTGATCGACGAGCGCAAGGCCGACGCCATCGATGCGGCGGACGTGCCCAGCATGCGCATCCGCTCGCCGCTGACCTGTGAAGCGGAAGAGGGCGTTTGTGCCATGTGCTATGGCCGTGACCTCGCGCGCGGCACGATGGTGAACTCCGGCGAAGCCGTTGGCATCATTGCGGCACAGTCGATCGGTGAACCCGGCACGCAGCTGACGATGCGGACCTTCCACATCGGCGGCATCGCGCAGGGTGGTCAACAGTCGTTCCTTGAAGCCAGCCAGGAAGGCGTGGTCGAGTTCCGCAATGCGAACTTGCTGACCAACGCCAGTGGCGATGTCATCGTGATGGGGCGGAACATGTCGCTTGCCATCATCGATGAGAACGGCATCGAACGGGCCAGCCACAAGCTTGGCTATGGTACCAAGATGCACGTCAAGGACGGCGCCAAGGTGACGCGTGGGGACAAACTTTTTGAGTGGGACCCATACACCTTGCCGATCATCGCCGACAAGGCGGGTTCGGTGCGGTTCGTCGACCTCGTTTCGGGCATCTCGGTGCGCGAAGATACCGACGATGCAACCGGCATGACCCAGAAGATCGTGAGCGACTGGCGGTCGGCCCCCAAGGGCAGCGATCTGAAACCGGAAGTGATCCTTGTCGATAAAGATGGCGAACCGGTCCGCAACGATCAGGGCAACCCGGTGACCTATCCGATGTCGGTGGACGCCATTCTGTCGGTCGAAGACGGGGCAGATGTGGCGGCGGGTGACGTTGTTGCCCGTATCCCGCGCGAAGGTGCAAAAACGAAGGACATCACCGGCGGTCTGCCGCGGGTGGCGGAACTCTTTGAAGCACGTCGTCCCAAGGACCACGCGATCATCGCCGAGATTGACGGCTATGTGAAATTCGGACGTGACTACAAGAACAAGCGCCGGATCAGCATCGAACCCGCCGATGAAAACCTTGATGCCGTGGAATACATGGTGCCCAAGGGCAAGCACATCCCCGTCGCCGAAGGCGATTTCGTCCAGAAGGGCGATTACATCATGGACGGCAACCCCGCGCCGCATGACATCCTGTCGATCATGGGTGTCGAAGCGCTTGCCGATTACATGATCGACGAGGTGCAGGATGTGTATCGTCTGCAAGGCGTGAAGATCAACGATAAGCATATCGAAGTGATCGTGCGCCAGATGCTGCAGAAGTGGGAAATCACCGATAGCGGTGAAAGCACGCTTCTCAAGGGCGAACACGTCGACAAGGCCGAGTTCGACACCGCCAATGAAAAGGCGATTGCCAAGGGCGGGCGTCCTGCCAAGGGCGAGCCGATCCTTCTGGGCATCACCAAGGCGTCACTTCAGACCCGGTCGTTCATTTCGGCGGCCTCGTTCCAGGAAACGACCCGCGTTCTTACCGAAGCCTCGGTTCAGGGCAAGCGCGACAAGCTTGTCGGTCTGAAAGAGAACGTGATCGTCGGTCGCCTGATCCCGGCCGGGACGGGCGGGGCCACGCAGCGCGTGCGCCGCATCGCCTCGGAACGCGACATGAAGGTGATCGAGGAAGCCCGCGCCGAAGCCGAAGCGGCGGCGGCACTGGCAGCCCCCATCGAAGAGTTCGAGATGGGCGAAGAAATCGACGCCGGCCTGATCGACACGCCGGAAAGCCGCGACTGATCAACGGCTTGAATGCTAATGTTAAAGCCCCGCTTCGGCGGGGCTTTTTCGTCTCATCGGGTTGTGATCGCTCGTCTCTCGACAAGCAAAGGCGCGCGGGCTAGCTAAAGGGAGAGCAGTAACAAGACCCGGCCCAATGACCGTGCAGATCAAAACCAAGTTCAAATCCCTTTTGGCGCTGGCGCTTGTCCTGCTGACCGCCGCCTGCGCAGCACCCCCACCGTCGCAAGAACGCGAGGTCGCCAGCCGCGCTGACATCACGGCGTTGGAAAACAGCATCCTCGCCCTTGGTCCCGAAGTGGACCCCGACGAGGCCGCGCGGGCCGCACGCATTGCCTATGAGCATACCCACCGGCTTGCCATCGAATACGAAATCACCGACCCGCCGTTGATCCACAACATGAAGGTGAATGCAGGCCTGCGCCCGCGCGGCCTTTGCTGGCATTGGGCCGAAGACATGGAAACGCGGCTGGCCCTCGAAGAGTTCCAAACGCTCGATCTGCACCGCGCGATTGCCAATTCGCACACCCGGCTTCTGATCGATCACAGCACGGTTCTGATCAGCCGCCGGGGCGACAGCATGCGCGAGGCGATCGTGCTCGACCCATGGCGCAAGGGCGGCGTCCTGTTCTGGGCGCCGATTGGCGAAGACACCGCCTATGATTGGGTCCCGCAGCAGGAAGTGCTGCAACGCAAGCGCGAACGCCGGTTAGGGCGCCTCCGCCAATTGGGTTGAAAAGACGCGCGGGAAAGTGGCCTTCAGGGCCACGTCCACATCCGCCATCGTCACCGGAAGCCCCAGATCGACAAGGCTTGTCACCCCGTGCCCGGTGATGCCGCAGGGCACGATCCCGCCGAAATGGCTCAAGTCCGGTTCGACATTGATCGACAGCCCGTGAAAGCTCACCCATTTGCGCAGGCGAATGCCGATGGCCGCGATCTTGTCTTCGCGCGGGGTGCCATCAGGCAGGGGGGGCTTGTCGGGTCGCGCGACCCAGACACCGACACGTCCCTCGCGCTTTTCGCCCACGACGTTGAACTCGGCCAGTGTCGCGATCACCCAGTCTTCCAACCCCTGCACAAAGGCCCGCACATCGCGGCCTCGCGCCCCGACATTCAGCATGACATAGGCCACGCGCTGTCCGGGCCCGTGATAGGTATACTGCCCGCCGCGACGCGCCTCGAAGACCGGGAAACGGTGGGGGTCGGTCAGGTCCTCTCGCCGCGCCGAGGTGCCGGCAGTGTAAAGCGGCGGATGCTCCAACAGCCAGATCGCCTCATCGGCGGTGCCGGCCGCAATTCCTTCGGCCCGCGCCTCCATCTCGGACAGCGCCTTGGCATAGTCCGTCAACCCGTCCGATGTGATCCAGCTTACCATGACGCGGCACCCTCGCATGGCGGTAAAAAAGGCGCAAGAAAGCCTCTTCACATCCCCCAAACCCTCGGCTAAACACCGCGTCACCAAGCCAAGAACAGTGCGGTCGTGGCGGAATTGGTAGACGCGCAGCGTTGAGGTCGCTGTGGGGTAACACCCGTGGAAGTTCGAGTCTTCTCGACCGCACCATTCTCTTCAGTTTTCACATTTGTCGTCAAGGGTTTAACTCTTGAAGAGGACGACAAATGTCACACAAGCTGCCATACACAATCTGTCGAAATGGCGTTTATTACTACAATAGACGGGTCCCAAAGTGTGCTATTGCAGGCTTTGGAAAGGAGGTAGTTAGGCATCGGTTAGCTTGTGATTCAGATGAAGCGAAAGAGCTTGGAGAGCACCTGACGACGAGGCTCGATGAGATTTGGTCCGCCAGGACTGTGCGACCGATCTCGGTCGAAAAGCTCCTACAGGATTCCAAGCCCGTCACACTCGACCTTTTAGAGGCACTTGACCTCTACCTCACCAGCAGATGAAGGCCCCCCGGTCCCTCCGGGGTGGGGGTGTTGAAAGAGCACAAGGGATTGGTGCCCCCCTTCCAGAACGAAGCTGCGTCCTCCAATGCGCATAGGTCAGCAGAGATTCAGCTAACCCATTGAAACAAATGGAACGTAGCTTTCTTTCGGCAGCTTTCTCTACCTCAACATCTTACCCCGACTAACCCCTCCTTTTCACCCCCAGTTGCCCCTACATGTTGTCACACATTCTGTCATACTTCGTATGTTAGCTTGTCCAATTCGGGCTATCTCTGTATTTTTCTGCAAGACGACAATTGTGCTGGTAGACGTGTTGCATCGATAATTATCAAAGATTTATCGATTTTAGTTGAGGTCGCTGTGGGGTAACACCCGTGGAAGTTCGAGTCTTCTCGACCGCACCAACTTTGCCGGTTGCCCTTAGCGGCACTCAGCAGACTGTGATGGCTTTGCTTCTTTTCAACGCATCTCTGAAATACGGTATGCTTCGGTTCAATCCGGCTTCCAAATCGATGGCAGGCGTCCAGCCAAGGACCTCATTCGCGCGGGTGATGTCGGGCTGTCTTTGCGTCGGATCGTCACTTGGCAATGGCTTGGAGACAAGCTTGGAAGGGCTTCCCGTCGCAGCAATCACACGAGTTGCCAATTCCTGAATTGTAAACTCGTCGGGGTTTCCAAGGTTGATCGGACCGGTAACGCCTTCGGGCGCGTCCATCAACCGGATCAAACCATCGACGAGATCATCGACAAAGCAGAACGAGCGCGTCTGCTGGCCTTCGCCGAAGATCGTTATCGGTTGGCCGGTCAAGGCTTGAACGATGAAATTCGAAACAACGCGACCGTCGGATAAATGCATGCGCGGGCCATAGGTATTGAATATCCGGGCTACGCGAATCTCGATCTGATGCTGGCGATGATAGTCGAAGAAAAGCGTTTCGGCGGCGCGTTTGCCCTCGTCATAGCAAGACCGGATGCCGATTGGGTTGACGTGTCCCCAGTAGTCCTCCTGCTGCGGATGAACCTTTGGGTCACCATAGACCTCGCTGGTAGAGGCTTGCAGTATCTTGCATTTCAATCGCTTCGCGAGCCCCAGCATATTGATCGCGCCCGAGACGCTGGTCTTGATCGTCTGAACCGGATCGTGCTGGTAATGCACGGGCGAGGCGGGGCAGGCGAGGTTGTAGATCTCGTCAACCTCAACGTAGAGAGGGAAAGTCACGTCATGGCGAAGAAACTCGAACCGTGGGTTGTCATGCAGGTGATCGATATTCTGCTTCGACCCGGTAAACAGATTGTCTACACAGAGAATTTCGTGGCCTTGATCCAGAAGCCGGTCGATAAGGTGCGATCCCACAAACCCCGCGCCACCGGTGACAAGGATGCGCTTTCTCTCAGCGTATACGCACGCCATTTCGTTAACTCCGCCTCAGTCTTGCTTTAAGTTGTCGCCGGAACCGCCGAAAGAACGACAGCCGATCAATTCTGAAGATCTTTCGGGCAACATAGTCGTCGTTATCGCGCGATTGCTCAATGATCGGCGGGTGTTTGAGAGGAAAAGGTAGCGCATTTGCCACCAATGAAGCGGAAGAGTCGCTGCTATTGGTTGTATGCGTGGCGTCATCGCCGAAGCCAATGTTTTTCATTAGATTTGCTCGTGGGGTACAGGTCAGTCCGTCAGCTAGCCAACAGGCTAATGTCCAACCGTAATCCCAAGTGTCGATGTCGCCCTCCATAACTGACCGAAATCTCGCCACCCAATAGCCTTCGAAGCCTGGAACATCACTCTGTGTCCGGATTGCTGCGCGTGTTGCAGGCGCATCGAGGTCACCGAGAGATTTGTCATAAAGCGCCCAAGCCCGCCGCCAACTGGCCCAACCCCAAACATGGTTGAAACAGGAAAAGTAGTAGCTGTGCTCATAGACACGATCCGGCGGCTGAAAATTGCATGCGGTAATGGCCATTACACGCGGTTCATCGCGGTACCGTTCCAACAACTCCGCACTAAACTGAAAGAATGATGGGTCGGCGATAACGTCGTCTTCGAGGATGACCCCGGCCTCTTCATTCCCAAAAAACCAATCGACGGCGGCGATCACCCCCCATCGGCACCCGAGATTGCGGTCTTGATACTGGGTGAATACTTCGCAGGGCCAGTCGATTTCGTCGGACAACCCGCGACAAGCGGCGACCCTCGATGCTTCTTCCGGACGGTCTTCCCGCGGACCGTCACAGGCCATGTAAAGGCGCTTTGGTCGAACCCGTCTCAGAACGTCGATGACGGCTCGCGTTTTCTCGGGCCGATTAAAGGAAATGAGTAGGATGGGGGGAGATGACATAGGTCGTGCCTTAGCAACTGAGGGATAGTTGTGCTAGCGTTGTTGAGAAGTCCAACCGCAGGCGGTGCACCGATGCACTATCAGCCCCGTGGGTCCAGCAGCTTGGACAACACGCTGTCCTTCGTAATCTGTCCGATCACCGTCCCGCCCTCGCGCACGCCGACGGGGCGGCCGGTCTGGAGGACAATCTCCATCACGTCCTGGATCATCGTGTCGGGGTCCACGACCTGATCGGGGGTGCCTTGGGCGGGTTCCATCACGTCCTGTGCACACAGAACACCCAGCGGGTTCATCTCGGCCACGAAATC
>JABDPT010000310.1 GCA_013042605.1 Paracoccaceae bacterium | reverse complement strand
CGGCCATGAGACCCGGTGCGATTGCATCCGGATCGTCCTTTGTCGGGTTCAGAACTTCACCCCAGTAATTGGTCGGGATACCGCCCATGTTATAGTGAACCGTCGGCAAAACCGGGATCGGTTCCTTTGTAAGGTCGACGCCTGCGAAAATCCGGGCGCTTTCGGAAATGCCCGGCAGGCGTTCGGCCAGCGTATCAGGCGGCAGGTGGTTGAGGTGCAGGTGAATGTGGTCGCTGTCGGCCCCGACCCCGCGCCCTTCGCGAATTTCGATCGTCATACAGCGGCTGACCACGTCTCGGCTGGCAAGGTCCTTATAGGTCGGCGCGTACCGTTCCATGAACCGCTCGCCTTCCGAGTTGGTGAGATACCCGCCCTCGCCCCGCGCGCCTTCGGTGATCAGGCAGCCCGAACCAAAAATGCCCGTTGGGTGGAACTGCACGAATTCCATGTCCTGAAGCGGCAGGCCCGCCCGTGCCACCATGCCACCGCCATCGCCGGTGCAGGTGTGGGCACTCGTCGCGCTGAAATACGCCCGGCCATAGCCGCCAGTGGCCAGCACGGTCATCTTGGCGTTGAAGACATGGATCGTGCCGTCGTCGAGTTTCCACGCGACAACCCCCTGACACTCGCCCTCTTCGGACATGATCAGGTCTATGGCGAAATACTCGATGAAGAATTCGGCGTCGTTCTTCAGGCTTTGACCGTAAAGCGTGTGCAAAATCGCGTGGCCGGTTCGGTCGGCCGCGGCACAGGTGCGCTGAACCGGGGGGCCTTCTCCGAATTCGGTCGTGTGGCCGCCGAAGGGGCGCTGATAGATCTTGCCCTCTTCGGTGCGCGAAAACGGCACGCCGTAATGTTCAAGCTCGTAAACCGCCTTGGGCGCCTCACGCGCCAGATACTCCATCGCATCCGTATCGCCCAGCCAGTCCGACCCTTTGACGGTGTCGTACATGTGCCACTGCCAGTTATCGGGGCCCATGTTGCCAAGGCTCGCCGCGATGCCGCCCTGCGCGGCCACCGTATGCGACCGCGTCGGGAACACCTTGGTGATACAGGCGGTCTTCAGCCCCTGTTCAGCCATCCCCAGCGTCGCGCGAAGCCCCGATCCGCCGGCGCCCACCACCACAACGTCATAGGTGTGGGTCTCGTATTCGTATTCAGCCATTGAATGCTCCCTAAAGCGCGATGCGGGCGATCGCGAAGAGGCCCGTCGCGATGGCGGCGTAGCTTAGGCAGATGGATCCGATGATCAGAGCCTTCCGCGTCATGCCGCCTGTATAGTCTTCGATCAGCGTCTGCACGCCACCTTTGAAATGCATGAACCCGACAAGGATCATCAGCGCCGCCACGATCGCCGGGAAAGGCCGTGCGAAATAGGCGACGACCGCCTCATGCGGTTCGCCCAGCATCGGCCCGAAGGTGAAGATGAAAAGCGGCACAAGGATCAGAAGGCCAACCGAGCTTACTGTCATGCTCCAGAAGTGATGCGTGCCTTCCTTCGCCGATCCAAGGCCGACGGCGCGTTTGCGGTCTGTCACGAATGCCATGTTATGCGCCCCCTCAGATTGCCAGAAGTGTCAGGATGGTCAGCACGACCGATCCACCGATACAGGCCCAGCCCAGCTTTTCTGCTGTCGGGATATCAAGCGCGCGGCCCGTGTCCCAGATCAGATGGCGAATGCCCGCAAGCGTGTGGTACCACAGCGCCCAAAGTGACAAGGTCATGACGAGGTCGCCGAACCATGACGTGATAACCCCGTCAGCGACGGCGAAGGATTCGGGCGACGTTGCCGCCGCGAGAAACCACCATACGACCAGAAGCGCGCCCACGATCAATGCGTTGCCCGTGATGCGCGTCAGGATCGACGTCATCGAGGTAAGCTGCGGTCGGTAAATCGTAAGGTGCGGCGATAACGGGCGATTTCCCCGGTTTACGTCGGCCATGAACAGTCCCTTCTCGTTTGCGCCGTTCTGCGGTGCAGTTGCCATAAGGTTAGGGATTTCTGCGCCCAAGTCACGTGGCCAAGCCGCCAAATATTGCGGTCTTTTGGCGCAATCGGTCATTTTCCCAACACTTGTGATCACAGTTCCTTTCGCCGTGATCACACCAAGACGTCTCTATCAGATAGGCATCAACGCCCAATAGTCCAGATCAAGCAGAACCTCGGGCAGATACTTCCCATCATCGCCTTTGAGAGCAGGGGCGTCGCCCTTCGTCGCGACCAACCGAAGACGCATCGCCCCGACGCCCGGAGCGTCGGTTTCGGCCTTATCCAGAACCTCGGACCACGCGCGTACGGTATCGCCGGCAAAGCACGGGTTTGCGTGCGCGCCCCCGTTCAGTGCGACTATCATCTGCGCATTGGCCAGCCCGTTGAAGCTTAGCGCCCGGGCCAGCGAAATGACATGGCCGCCATAGATCAGCCGTTTGCCATCGGGGCGCTGGGTTGCATCGAAATGCACCTTGGCCGTGTTCTGCCACAGACGCGTGGCCAGCATATGCTCTGCCTCTTCGATGGTCACGCCGTCGACATGGTCGATCACTTCGCCAATCTCGTAATCGCCGAACCGATGCGGCTCTCCGGCCTGTCCAAAATCGTAACTGGTGAAATCAAGCCCCTTGGGAATGACAATCGTCGCCGGGTCCACCACCGACGCAAGTTCCGGGATCACCGTCTCGGGCGCTTGTGCATCCAGATCGCCTTTGCGCACCATCACCCAGCGAACATAGTCCATCAGAACTTCGCCATGCTGGTTGCGCCCGGTTGTCCGGACCCAGACCACGCCGGATTTGCCGTTGGAGTTTTGCTTGAGCCCGATCACCTCGCTTTCCGAGGTGATCGTATCCCCGGGCCAAAGCGGCGTGCGCCAGCGCCCTTCGGCATAGCCGAGATTGGCCACGGCGTTCAGCGAGATGTCCGGCACCGTTTTGCCAAAGACCACGTGGAACGTGACCAGGTCATCAAGCGGGCTGAACGGAAGCCCGCAGATCTGCGCAAACGCGTCAGACGAATGCAGTGCATGCCGCGCGGGATAAAGCGCGTGATAGATCGCACGCTCGCCCATCTTGATCGTGCGCGGCACCGCATGTGCGATCACCTCACCCACCCGGTAATCCTCGAAGAATCGACCCGCGCTTGTCTTGCTCATACTCACAATGTCCCCAGCCGCTTGTCGGGATCATAAGGGCCGGGCACCTCTTTGATGACCGCTTGCGCACATCGCATCACGCCGTTCGCGCTGTCAAAGGCATAGGATGGGTCGCCATAAAGCTCCCACCCCTTGTCGAGCGCGGCGGTGACCTTGTGACAAAAGGCCGAACTGTCGTCGCCGGTCAGCAATCGATACGCAATCATCGTCTCACCCCGGAAACGGCCAATAGCCAAGCCATGTGTGAATTCCGGCGATCACGCTGAAGACCACGACACTGATCACCACCAGACGGACGGTGCCACCGATCGTGCCGCCTTCGAACCGGTGATAAACCGGTTCGCGGGAGTTGATCACCACCATCTCGGCCACCGACCAGACCGCCAGCCCGCCGAAGAGAACCACCGACGCCCAGTCACCATTGACCAACAGGTGCGCAATTGCCCAGACGATGACCCCGGTCAACATAGGGTGACGCATTTTGGCGCGCAGCGGGCTTTTCGACGAGCCCAGCCCGAACAGGAACACGGCCACCAACATCAAAAGGTTGTTGAGGTGCACACCCCAGACCGGCGGATTATACGCCAGATCCGCGAACCAGCCGCGATACCCGATAACCATCAGAACCACGCTCGCAAGGATGGCAACGGCGACCACGCCCTTGCCCGCATCGCCCATCCCATCGCGCACGCCCGGCAGCGCGCGTTTGAAGAAATGCGCCGCCGTCCACAGCACCAGCCCAAGGATCAATAGTGTCATGCCGCCTCCAATGCCGCGATTGCCTTGGCTTTGGCCAGGGTCGCGCGTGCTGTTTCCACGTGCAGGTTTTCGACGATCTTGCCGTCAACCACGGCCACACCTTCGCCCTTCGCAAGCGCTTCGTCAAAGGCCGCAATCTGGCGGCGGGCCAGATCGACCTCATCTTGAGACGGGCGGAACACGTCGTTGGCGATAGCCACCTGTGCGGGGTGGATCAGTGTCTTGCCATCCATGCCCAGATCACGCCCCTGAACGCATTCGGCCCGCAGCCCGTCGTCATCCTTGAACGCGTTATAAACACCGTCCACACAGGCAATCCCCGCGGCGCGCGCCGCAAGCAAACAGGTTTGAAGCGCGGTCATCATCGGCAACCGATCGGCGCGGAAGCGGCAGTTCAGCTCTTTGGCAAGGTCGTTCGTGCCCATCACGAAGCCGCCCATGCGGGGCGCACGCGCAATCTCTGCCGCGTTGAAAATGCCTTCGGGCGTTTCCATCATCGCCCAGATGCGCGTGTCTTCCAGACCGGCAAGTGCGTCCATCCGCGTCGCCAGATCTTCGATCATCGCCGCCGATCCGACCTTGGGCAGCAAGATCGCTTGCGGCCGCGCCGGCGCGATGCCCGCCAGATCGTCCGCGCCCCATTCGGTATCGAAACCGTTGATCCGGACAAGCCCGGCCCGCGCGCCATAGCCCCCGGCCGCCAATGCGTCGGCCAGAAGGGCGCGCGCGGCGGGTTTTTCATCGGCGGCGACCGCGTCTTCCAGATCAAAGATGATCGCATCCACGGGCAAGGTCTTGGCCTTTTCAAGCGCCCGCTCACGGGACCCGGGAATATACAATACCGACCGCCAAGGCCGCGCGGCAACGTCCATGATTCTCGCCTCTCGTAATATTCTTGCGCCAAACAGCATGGCAGAGCAGCTTTCCGCAACCCCGATTCTGCACCGCAGCAACCGATCGCGCGCCGCGTTAACCATATTTTGTCGCTTCGTCCGCCACTCTGCACCGGCGTCACGAGGCTTGAGCAGCGCTGGTTATGACGCGGCACCCGGGCACACGCCCGCATATCGGAAAGGGACAGAATGCAACGGCAACTGATAACCCTGTCATTCGGGGTCGGCGCACTTCTTCTGGCGACGACACATGCGTATTCGCAAACCCCGCGCAACTGTGGACAGCGCGACGCTGTGATCGAACGGCTTGCCTCGGCCTATGGTGAAACCCGGCAATCCATCGGACTGGGCGGCAACAACCGCGTGATGGAGGTTTTTGCCTCGACCGAAACCGGCACCTGGACAATCACCATGACCCTGCCCGATGGCATGATGTGCATGGTCGCGTCAGGACAGTCTTTCGAAAACATCGCACAGACCGCACCATCGGTGTCCGGCACCGCGCTTTAAGTCAGCGCATCAAAGATCAGCTTGCTGCCGGTACAGACCAACAGCACATAGGTGATCGCGAAGAAAACGCGTTCGGGCACCAATCTGTGCGCGACAACCCCCAACCAGGCCCCGACCAGCGCCGCAGGTGCGAGGATCACGTTGAGGGTGAGCGTTTCGAACGTGAAGATGCCGAGAAACGCGTAAGGGACGGCTTTCAGGATATTCACGGCCCAGAAGGTCAGAACCGTGGTGGCCTGATAAGTCGTCTTGGCAAGGCCGCGCGCCAGCAGATAGACCGCAACCGGCGGTCCACCCGCGTGACTGACGAAGCTCGTGAACCCCGCAACCGTTCCCGCGCCAAGCCCGACCCATTTCGGAAAAGGCCGCGTCTGAACCCGCAGGTTCCCACGCGCAAAACCAAGCTGATAGGCCACAAAGCCAAGCGACAGCACGCCGATCATGATGCGAAACACATCTGCGTTGGCCACCTGGTAAAGCCAGGCGCCAAGGGCAACGCCCGGCAACGCACCGATGATAAGTGCTCGCGCGTCCGGCCAGCTCCACCGCCGCCAATAGGGCCGCAAGGTCACCGCATCGACCAGCATCAAGAGCGGCAGCATGATACCAAGCGCCACCGCCGGTTCGACGATCAGCGCCAGAATCGGCGTCGCGGCAAAGGCGGCCCCTGACCCGAAGCCCCCCTTGGAAATCCCCGCGAAAACCACCGCCGGGACCGCAAGCAGGTAAAAGACCGGATCGGTCAGCATGCCCGAAAACTCCTGTTTCCCCACGTGTTAGCGGCCTTGCCGCCCGACCGAAACCCCCGCCCCCGCAATGTGCCGCAGGCACCCCACCTTGCGCGATACGCCGTCACTGGCTAGGCATCGCGCGAAAACCAACTGTCCGGAGACACATCATGGCCAGACCAAAAATCGCCCTCATCGGCGCGGGACAAATCGGTGGCACGCTTGCCCATCTCGCCGCACTCAAGGAACTGGGCGACGTCGTCCTCTTCGATATCGCGGAAGGTATTCCGCAGGGCAAGGCGCTCGATATCGGGGAAAGCGGCCCGTCCGAGGGTTTTGACGCAGCCATGTCCGGCACCAACGATTACGCCGACATCGCCGGTGCGGATGTCTGCATCGTCACCGCCGGTGTCGCCCGCAAACCGGGGATGAGCCGCGATGACCTTCTTGGCATCAACCTCAAGGTCATGAAATCCGTCGGCGAGGGCATCGCCAAACACGCCCCCGACGCCTTCGTCATTTGCATCACCAACCCGCTTGACGCGATGGTCTGGGCCCTGCGCGAGTTTTCGGGTCTGCCCCATGCCAAGGTCTGCGGCATGGCCGGCGTGCTTGACAGCGCCCGCTTCCGTCACTTCCTGAGCCTTGAATTTGACGTGTCGATGAAGGACGTCACCGCCTTCGTGCTGGG
>JABDPT010000309.1 GCA_013042605.1 Paracoccaceae bacterium | reverse complement strand
GCTGGCCAGTGCGTCGCCGAAGACCGCGCCCCGGGTATGGCCGACATGCAGCGGCCCGGTCGGGTTGGCCGAGACAAATTCGACATTCACTTTTACGCCCGCGCCCATGCCCGAATGGCCAAAGGCCGTGCCCGCGTCGATCGCCTCGGTCACGACGTCGTGCCAGACCTGTCCATCGAGCCGCAGATTGAGGAACCCGGGCCCGGCCACCTCGGCCACGGCGATCCGTGGGTCCGTCCGCAACCGCGCCGCCAGATCCTCGGCAATCGCGCGCGGCGGTTTACCCGCGCCCTTGGCCAGCACCATCGCGGCGTTGGTCGCCATATCGCCATGCGCGGGGTCGCGCGGCGGCTCGACCGCCACGTTGCCATAGTTCATGCCCGCGGGGATCGCCCCATCGGCCACCATCGCGTCCAGCGTTTCGATCACAAGCGTGCGGATATCGGAAAAAATGTTCATGGGGCGCGGTTTATCAACATCGCGGCGGCAGTCAACGCGCCCGGCAAGAGAATGGGGCTAATCCGGGCGCCAGCCAAGAGATTGCTCATCGCCCGCGAAGAAACGGCGCAGACACTCGATCGCCCGTGATCTCTCGACGGTGTCACCCGCTTCAAAATCGGCCCATTGCCCACCCGCGCACAAAGGGACACGCGGCCCGGATCCATCGCCGCAGAGCGTGACGGAGTTCCCGTCAGGATCGATAAGGCCTACGACCGTTCGCTGGGGTCCGCCACCTATCATCAAGGTCCGATCATCCTTCCGCCTGAAACAGGCAAGCGTGTGAGCGTTGCTATCGAGCTTTTCCACGAGGGCGATTGCCGCCGCCAGATCGACGTCCGACCACTCTTTCCCGTGGTCCAGTGCCCCCACACGGTGATCGAGCGAGGCGTCCATCAGTTCGTGTTGCCCAATACAAACCGCTCGTGACACTGGATTGCAAAGCGATCCGTCATCCCCGCGATGTAATCCGATACGATCCGGGCCAGAGCGGTCTCATCGCGCGCGTCGGCTACATCCTTTCGCCACTGCTTCGGCAATTCCTCGGGATGCGCCATGAATTGCGGGAAAAGGTCGTTGACCACTTGCGTCACCTGTTCGCGCATTTCGATCACGCTGGGCGCGCGGTACATGCGGTCGAAGAGAAACGCGCGGATGACCTCGAGATCATGCCAAACCGGGTCCGAGAACCGGATCACCCCACGCCCCGCATGGCGCAGATCGGTTACGTTCTGCGGATCGATCTCGGCGAGATTGGCTTGCGCGACCGCAATCACATCCTCGACGAGAATACCGAAGAACCGGCGCAGCGCCTCATGCCGGCGGCGGTAATAGTTCAGCCCGGGGTAAAGATCATCCACGCGGGCGAAGCAGTCGTGCAGGATTGGAAGTTCGGCCAGTTCATCGGTTGAAAACAGTTCGGCCCGCAGCCCGTCATGCAGATCGTGGTGGTTATAGGCGACGTCATCGGCAATCGCCGCGACCTGCGCCTCGGCGCTGGCATGCGTGTCCAGTTCGAGATCGTGCCGCGCGTTGTATTCGGCCAGCGCCCAGGGCAGATCGCCCGTGACCGGCCCGTTATGCTTGGCCAGCCCTTCAAGCGTTTCCCATGTCAGGTTGAGCCCGTCGAACTCTGCGTAATGCCGCTCAAGCGCGGTGACGATGCGAATGGCCTGCGCGTTGTGGTCGAACCCGCCATAGGGCGCCATCAGGGCCTGCAACGCATCCTCGCCGGTGTGACCAAAGGGCGGGTGGCCAAGGTCATGCGCAAGTGCCAGCGCCTCGGTCAGTTCGGCATTCAGCCCCAGAACCCCCGAGATCGTGCGCGCCACTTGCGCCACTTCGATCGAATGGGTCAGGCGGGTACGGTAATAGTCGCCCTCGTGCTCAATGAAGACCTGCGTCTTGTGCTTGAGACGGCGAAATGCGCTGGCATGGATGATCCGGTCGCGGTCACGCTGATAGCACGTGCGAAACGTGCTTTCTTCTTCCGGAAAGAGCCGTCCCCTGCTCTGCCCGGGATCGGTCGCATAGGGTTTCATGCCCCTGCCTGTCCCTTCGGTCTGCCTTTTGGGCCGGTCCCGCGGCCCCTGCCCCGACTAATGCGCCAGCGCCGCCTCTGACGCAACCGCGCGAATACGCTCGATCATTGCCCGGACCCCGTTGGATCGTTGCGCCGAAAGATGGTCGTTCAGTCCAAGTCGGGCCAGTTCCGCCCGCGCATCAACGGATCCGACCTCGGCCACGGTTCGCCCGTTATAAAGTGCGGCCAGCACCGCAATCAGCCCGCGTACGATCATCGCGTCACTGTCACCCTTGAAGGAAAAGACCGCCCCCGGACCCGTCCCGTCGATCTCGGGCCGCAGCCAGACTTGACTGGCGCAACCTTCGACCTTGGTCGCGGGCACGTGAAAGGCCGCATCGAGCGCATCCATGTCGCGCCCAAGCTCGATCACATAGCGATAGCGGTCTTCCCAATCTTCGAGAAACTCGAAAGTTTCGGCAATCTCTTCAAATGCATCTGTGCTCATTGGTCCGGCCCCTCGCTACTGAGTCTGATTTAGGCGCGGCGCACACCGGCGTCCAGTCTGCCCGGGCTTTTCAGCGCGCGAACGATGGGTTAGGCGTGACATACGGGTGAGAAAGAGGGGCATAGGCGATGATCGCACGGGGAATAGCTTTGGTCGCGGTACTGGCCACGGTTGCGGGCTGTGCGCGCATGGCGGAAAGCCGGTTCAACCCGTTCAATTGGTTCGGAAATGACCGTGAGATCACGACCACCGCACCCGAGGTGATCGCCGATCCCCGCCCGCTTGTGGCGCAGGTATCGTCGATCACGATCGATCCGGCCCCCGGAGGCGCCATTTTGCGCGCGGTCGGTCTGCCGCCACGGCAAGGGCATTTCGAGGGTGATCTTGTCGTGCAACCGGCCACCGCCGGAGTGCTGGCGTTCCAGTTCCGGGTCGTGCCACCGTTTGAACCGACACGCGTGTCCACCGAACGCTCGCGCGAGCTGGTCGTGGCGCGGTTCCTGTCGGATCAGACGCTTCAGGGCATACGCGAGATACAGGTGTTTGGCACAGAGAACGCGCGCGCCGTGCGCCGCTAATCCAGCCTAAAGCTCAATCACCGTGACCTGATTGCCCTGCGCCGTCAGCGCAAGCTTGCCCTCACACAGACGCAGCGCATCGTTGCCGAACACCTTGGCGCGCCACCCGCGAAGGGCCGCGACGTCACGCTCGCCTGCCGCAATCTCATCAAGGTCCGATGCGGTCGCGATCAGTTTTTGCGCCACGCCCGCGGCTTCGGACTTGGCCTTGAGCAACACCCGCAAAAGATCGGCAAGGGCCGGGTTCACGTTAAGCTTTTCGCGGGACCGGTCCGGTGCGGGATAATCTTCGGGGTCAACCGCAAGACCGGCTTCGACGGCCGCCAGGATACCGTCGGCGATATCACCCTTGCGCGCTTCGCGCAGCAGCAGCCGCGTGCGTCCCAGATCGCCCAGATTGCGCGGTTTGGTCGAGGCAAGCTCAAGCAGCGCGTCGTCCTTGATGACGCGGCTGCGCGGGATGTTGCGCTCTTGCGCAAAGGTTTCGCGAAACCGCGCAAGCTCGCGCGCGATGGCTAGAAACCGACCCGAGTTCGTGCGCGTCTTGAGTCGCTTCCAGGCATCTTCCGGCACGACCCGATAGGTTGCGGGATCGGTCAGAACACCCAGTTCTTCCTGAACCCATCCGTAGCGGCCCGATTTCTCAAGATCCGCGGCGAGGTATTCGTAGATATCGCGCAGATGGGTCACGTCGGCCAGCGCATAGGTCTTTTGTGCGTCGGTCAACGGACGCCGCGACCAATCCGTAAAGCGCGAGGTCTTGTCGAGAGAGGCGCGCGCGATTCTCCGCACGAGCGTCTCATAGCCCACCTGTTCGCCGAATCCAGCCACCATGGCCGCGACCTGCGTATCGAATAGCGGCGTGGGAATAACGTTGCCCTCGACCGAGAAGATCTCGAGGTCCTGGCGCGCGGCGTGAAAGACCTTGACGACGCTCTCATCGCGAAAGAGATCGTAAAGCGGGTCAAGCGACAGGTCGCCCGCCAAGGGATCGACCAGAACCGCGTCTTCCTCGGCATCGCCGGGAACCGCCAGTTGCACCAGGCAAAGCTTGGCGTAATAGGTTCGCTCTCGCAGAAATTCCGTATCGACGGTGACGTAAGGATGTGCCCGGGCCCGGTCACAGAACTCTGCAAGCGCCTGGGTTGTGGTGACAGTGATCATGCACCGCTCATATCCAAACCGTGCGGCGGTTTCCATCCCCGATCTTTGCCGGGCGCGTCTCAGGTCAGGGTGATCGGCGTCCGGTCGCCGGCGGCAAACCGGCGCAGGACCGCCGGGTAAAGGCGGTGCTCTTGCAGAAGCACACGGGCGGCAAGCGTGTCGGGCGTATCGCCGGGCAAAACAGGCACCCGCGCCTGTCCGAGGATGGGACCGTCATCAAGTTCGGCGGTGACCTCATGCACGGTGCACCCGGCCTCGGCATCGCCCGCGTCGATCGCGCGCGCATGGGTGTCGAGGCCGCGATACTTGGGCAGGAGCGAGGGGTGGATGTTCAGCATCCGCCCTGCCCAGGCTTGTGTGAAGGCGGGGGTCAGAATGCGCATGAAGCCGGCAAGGCAAAGGATATCGGGGTCCGCGTCTTCCAGCTTGGCCTGCAACGCCGCCTCGAACGCGGCACGGTCGCCCTTGAAGGGCCGGTGATCGACCGCATCCGTGGCCACGCCCAAGGCACGCGCCTTGTCCAGCCCCCCGGCCTGCGGATCGTTCGACATTACGAGCACGGGTCGCGCGGGGTGGTCGCCGGTCATGCTTTCCACCAGCCGCACCATGTTCGAGCCGCCGCCCGACAGCAAAATGGCGACCCGCTTCACCCCAGCGCGCCGGTATAGCTGACGCCCTCGCCTTCCGCGACGCGGCCGATCTCGAAAACCGCGTGCCCTTCGGCGGCCAGGGCATAGCGCGCCACGTCGACCTTGTCGGACGGCACCACGGCGACAAAGCCGATGCCGCAATTGAAGGTCTTGAGCATTTCGGCCTGCGACAGCCCGCCTGCCTCGGCCAGCCAGCGGAAGACGGGCGGAAGTTCCCACACGTCCAGATCGATCTCGCAACGCAGCCCCTCGGGCATGACGCGCGGCAGGTTTTCGGTCAGCCCGCCGCCGGTGATATGGGCAAAGGCGCGCACGCAATCCTCACGGATCGCCGCCATCGCGCCCTGCACGTAAAGCCGGGTCGAGCGCAACAGCTCCGCGCCCAGGGTCCCGCCGCCCCACGGGCACGACGCGTCCCAGCCAAGCCCGCTCACCTCGACGATCTTGCGCACCAACGAATAGCCGTTGGAATGCACCCCGTCGGACGCCACGCCCAGAAGAACGTCGCCCTTGGTGATCCCGCGCGGCAGGTCTTGCCCGCGCTCGATCGCGCCCACGGCAAAGCCCGCCAAATCGAAATCGCCTGGCGGGTACATTCCCGGCATCTCGGCGGTTTCGCCGCCGATCAGGGCACATCCCGCGCCCTTGCAGCCGCGCGCAATGCCGTCGATCACCCGTGCGGCGTTGTCGACCGACAGCTTGCCGGTCGCGTAATAATCAAGGAAGAACAAAGGCTCCGCACCCTGACAGACAAGGTCATTCACGCACATCGCCACCAGATCGACGCCGACGCTGTCAAGCTCTCCGGTGTCGATCGCGATACGCAGCTTGGTGCCCGCGCCATCGGTGGCCCCCACGAGGATCGGGTCGGAATAGCCCGCAGCCTTGAGGTCGAAAAGCGCGCCGAACCCGCCCAGACCGGACATCACACCCGGCCGCGCGGTGGCCTTCGCGGCGGGTTTGATCCGGTCGACCAGCGCGTTGCCCGCATCGATATCAACGCCGGCCTCGGCGTAGCTCAGCCCGTTCTTGCCTGTGGTCATCGACGCCCCCATGTAATCTTGGCCGCGTCCTAGAGCATCGCCCCGCCGCTGGCAATCGGCTTGACCGGTCGCGGCACTCTGGTAAGGCAGGGTCAGGCGGGCCTGTAGCTCAATTGGTTAGAGCAGAGCGCTCATAACGCTTTGGTTGGGGGTTCGAGTCCCTCCGGGCCTACCACCTCGACGGGCCACCCGACCCGCCCTTGCAGAGAGCCTGATGTTACATCACGAAATCATCGGCGACGGCACTCCCCTTTTGATCCTGCACGGCATCCTGATGGATCACCGCTATATGAAAGAGGTGCTGGAGCCGGTGTTCGAAAAGGCCCCCGGCTGGAGGCGTATCTACGTCGATATGCCCGGGCATGGCCAAAGCCCCCCGCGCGACCGCATCAACAGCCAGGATGACCTGCTTTCGGCGGTCGTGGAATTCGTGAACGCAACACTGCCGGATCGGCGCTTTGCCCTACTCGGCCTGTCGCGCGGCAGTTACATCGCGCGTGGGATCATCCAGATGCGCCCGAATGCCGTGATCGGAGCGGCCTTGATTCTGCCCGGCGGCAATCCGGGAAGCGATCCCGCCCGGCTTCCCAGCCACGAAATTCTTGAAGCCGATTCTTCGATCCGGCCGGATCTTGCGGAAAGCGAGCTCTGGTCATTCGATGCGTTTTCGGTCGTTCAGCGGCGAGATATCGTAGAGACACGCCGGCGCATTTCCGCGCCCGCCCGCGCACTTTGGAGCGCCGAGCAGGACGCGCGGGTCGTCAAAGCCTTTGAATTGACCTGCCTGACCGAAACCGAGCCGCGGGTTTTCAACGGCCCCAGCCTGATCCTTGCCGG
>JABDPT010000308.1 GCA_013042605.1 Paracoccaceae bacterium | reverse complement strand
TCGGCCGTGGTCAAAACCTCGACCGCGCGCTCGGCCAGCGAGGTCACAGGGCTTTCACCGCCTCAAGCACCGCTTCGGCGTGGCCCGGTACCTTTACCTTTTGCCAGACTTCGCGCACCGTCCCGGTCCCGTCGATCAGGAACGTGGTGCGCTCGATGCCCATATAGGTCTTGCCGTACATCTGTTTTTCCTTCCACGTGCCATAGCGTTCGCAGACATCGCCGTCGGCATCCGACAAAAGCGGCACGCCCAGCGAATGCTTGTCGCGGAACTTGTCATGCTTGGCCACGGTATCCTTGGACACCCCCAGAACCACCGCGCCCGCCGCTTCGAACGCGGCAAGGTTGTCGGTAAAGGCCAGCGCCTCTTTCGTGCAGCCGCTGGTGTCGTCGCGGGGATAGAAATAAAGCACGACCGCTTTCGGCTGCAGTGCCGAGAGGGTGACCATGTCTCCGCCGTCGCGGGGCAGCGTGAAATCAGGGGCGGGCTGGCCGGTCTCAATCATTTTCGTGTCCTCATGCAGAATTGTCTGGTTTCAGGTTTCGTTTTAGGCCGTAAGCAGAGAAGATAAAGACAAGAAGCGATGGCACGAAAACGGGCAGCCATGACAGACGAAGAGGTCACGCCGGAACCAAAGCGCCGCAGAGGGCGTTTTTTGCGTCTGCTCTTCGGTGTGCCGCTTCTTTTGGTGGCGATTCTGGCACTTGCCGCGCTTTCGCTTGCGGGCCGGCCGATTGCCATGCCGGACTGGGCCACGACCCGCATCGAAACGCAGTTGAATGCCGGGTTGGAGCCGGGCGGCCTGCGTCTTGGGCGCGCCGTGGTCGAATTTGCAAGCAATGGCGTGCCAAGGGTCATTCTGCGCAATGTCGCCCTGCGCGATGCCAATGGCGCGCCCACGGCCCAGTTGAACGAGGTCAGCGCACGGCTGCTGCCCGGCGAACTTCTGCGCGGGCGCATCGTTCCGTCTGTTTTGCGCGTATCCGGTGCGCAGATCACCGTGCGGCGTGCCGTGGATGGGGCATTCACGCTCAGCTTCGGGGGCGGGGGCGGCGCCATGGGCGATCTGCCCGGATTGCTTGACACGATTGACGCGACATTCGCCAGCGCGCCCTTGTCGCAGGTCGCCCGGATCGAAGCGAATGACCTGACGATCACGCTGGAAGACGCCCGTTCTGGCCGGTTGTGGCAGGCGACGGGCGGCACGCTTGGCCTGCGCAACGGCGAAGACAGTATCGGCATTACGGTGGTGTCCGAGGTGTTCAACGGGACCGAGGACCTGGCCCAGGTGCAGCTTTCGTTCCTGTCGACCAAGGGAAGCGCGGCCGCATCACTGGGAATTCAGATCGAAAACGCCGCCGCACCTGACATCGCCCTTCAGGCCCCGGTCCTGTCCTATCTCGGTGTGCTCCATGCGCCGGTTTCGGGCGCGATGCGCACCGTGATCGACAGCGCAGGCACGCTTGAAAGCTTCGCCGCAACGCTTGAGATCGGGCAGGGCGCGCTGCAGCCCACCCCCGGTGCGCGCGCGATCGAGTTCAACAAGGGGCGCGTCTATCTTGCCTATGACCCGGTGCGCCAGCAGATCACGTTCTCCGAGCTGAGCGTCGAAAGCGACGCGCTCAACCTCGTCACGGAAGGTCATGCCTATTTGCGCGACTTCAAAGGCGGCTGGCCAGAAGCGCTTTTGGGGCAGATCAGGCTAAGCGCCTTTGAGCTTGCTCCCGACGATATGTTTGCCGCCCCCGTGATCATCGACGGGGGCACGGCGGATTTCCGGATGCGACTTGATCCCTTCACGGTCGATTTCGGACAGGTCACGCTTGATAAATCCGGGACGCCGCTGCGCGCTTCGGGCACGCTGGGTGCGGATGTCGAAGGCTGGCGCGTAGCGCTTGATCTGGACGCGGACGGGCTGGCCCCGGATGCGTTGATGGAATTCTGGCCGACAGGCCTGGTGCCCAATACCCGCAAATGGATCACCGACAACGTGATCTCGGGTACGCTGAACGACATCCACGCCGCCTTGCGCCTTGCCCCGGGCGGTCCGCCCCGGATTGGCCTGAGCTATGATTTTTCGGATGCATCCGTGCGCTATCTCAAGCACATGCCCCCGGTCATTGGTGGCGCCGGGCATGCGGCCCTGATCGACGGGCGCTACGCGATGCGGCTCGACGCCGGAGAGGTGCGGTCTTCGGGCGCCGGCGCGGTCGATCTGGCCGGATCATCACTCGCGATCGTGGATATCGAGGCCAAGCCGGGACGCATGCAGCTTTCCCTGCAGGGCGTGGGGCCTTTGCCGGCGGTGCTTGAGCTGATGAACAATCCTCCCTTCGAGGTGCTCGAAAAATCCGGGCGCACATCAGATATCGCGCAGGCCGACACGAGGTTCACAGCGGAAGTGGGCCTCGATCTTCTCAAACGCCTGCGCACAAGGGACGTGGATTTCAGCGTGGCCGGGGTTTTGTCGAACGTCACATCGCAAAGCATCGTTCCCAACCGACTGCTTGCGGCGCAGGCGCTGGACGTGCGCGTGACGCCGGATGCGCTTGAGGTCGCGGGGCCCGTACGGCTGGACGGTTTGCCGATCGATGTGACCTGGCGCCAGCCGATTGGCGAGCGGGACAACCGGGCAAGCCGGGTCGAAGGCACGGTCGAGTTGTCGCAAGCTTTTCTAGATACGTTCAACATCGCCCTGCCGGCTGATGCGGTTTCGGGACGCGCGCAAGGCGCGCTTGTGCTCGATCTGCCGGAAGGCGGGCCGCCGGTCTTTACGCTGCAATCGGATTTGCGGGGCGTTGCGATGCGGCTTGCCGGGCTGGGCTGGTCCAAACCTGCCGAGACCGGCGGCGAGTTCAGCATCTCGGGCACGCTTGGCCCGACCCCGACCATCGACAACCTGCGTCTGGCCGCCGCCGGACTGTCGGCGGAAGGGACGGTCACGCTTTCGGAAGACGGTGCATTGCAGTCTGCGGAGTTCAGCGAGGTCACGCTTGGCGATTGGCTGAATGCCCCGGTCACGCTCACCGGACGCGGCCCGGGCCAGC
>JABDPT010000028.1 GCA_013042605.1 Paracoccaceae bacterium | reverse complement strand
ATCATCTGCTCACCCGTCATTTTCCCGAAACGCGCGGAACAGCGACCGCTCTTGTCTATCCGGCATTGGCATCCATGGGACTTGGTGCGCTGAACGAAATCATTGAGTTCTCGGCAGTCCTAATGGTCCCCGACACTAATGTCGGAGGCTATATAAATACTGCCCTTGACCTTTGCTTCAACGCGGCAGGAGCGGTCATGGCGATGACGATAATCGGACTTCGACGGAGGGCCGCCAGATAGAGATTATGTATTGGTCCACTTAGGGCTCAAACCAGCACTACTCTGCACGCCCCTGTAAACCATCCGTGCCAGGTGATTGCCTTTGCATTCCCGGTCGCCCGGCAGTCGACCACTGGTGCTCCGCACACGCCAACACCCGCGACCCCCGCACCCCGATTCACCGTTTATTAAGTTTAATGGACGTTAACTCCGCAGGACCTGATCCTGTTTCGGAGCGTTCCGCGCCATGCCCGCCTCTCTTTTGCGTCTTTCGCCGTTGTCACGCACCTTTGCCGCGCCGCGCGATCTGCTTCACCAGCCGCCCGCCGGCAATCTGGCCCGCCCGCCCCGGCCAAGGATCGGCGAGATCCTTGTCGCGCGCGGGGAGTTGAGCGCCGACAACCTCAACCGCGCGCTGCGGGTACAGGCGCGCGAGGCGCATCGTCCGCTGGGCGAGATCCTTCTAGAGGACGGCGCGCTCAGCCGGGCCGAGCTTGCGCTTGCCCTTGCCGAACAACGCGGGGCGCGGCCTGTCGATCTGTTGGCCGAGCCGCCCGATATTCGCCTGCTCGACCGGCTGGGGGCAGAACGGTGCCTGACCCTTGGGCTGGTGCCGTGGCGCGATGTGGGCGGGGCGGTGGCGATTGCGACCGGGCGCCCGGAAGACTTCGAAGATGCGCGGGCCGAACTTGAGGCCGCGTTCGGCCCGATCATCCTGGCTCTGGCGGATGCACAGGCGGTGACAGAGGCGGTGAAGCGCTATCACGGGCGGGCGCTGGGGCGGGCGGCGGATCGGCGCACGGCGGAAGACGACAGCTGCCGCAGCCTTGAGAGCGGGGAGTTTTCGGGCATCCTTTTGGTCACGCTGACAAGCCTTGCGGTTCTGACCGTTGGCGCGCCGGGGACGATTTTCACGATGCTGACCGGCTGGGCGGTGCTGTGTCTGGCGTTGATGACGGGCTTGCGCAGTGCGGCGGCCCTGTCCGAACTGATCGCACGCGCCCGGATGTCACGCCGATTCACGACCGGACGGGCCGAGCCTGAAGCAGGCGAATTGCCGGTCGTCTCCGTGCTCGTCCCGCTTTTGCGAGAGGCCGAGGTTCTGGAAGACCTGACCCTACGGCTTCTGGCGTTGGAGTATCCGCAGGACAAGCTTGATATCTGCCTGATCGTCGAAGGTGACGACACGGTGATGCGCGGTGCGCTGGCCAAAATGGCGTTGCCGCGCAACATGCGCGTGGTCGAAGTACCCGTCGGCGCGGTGCGCACCAAGCCGCGCGCGCTGAACTATGCGCTGGATTTCTGCCGGGGTAGCATCGTCGGCGTTTACGATGCCGAAGACGCGCCCGACCGCGATCAGATAGCCAAGATCGTCCGGCGCTTTGCCGAGGCCCCGGCGGAGGTCGTGTGCCTTCAGGGGCGGCTTGATTTCTATAACGCGCGGCAGAACTGGCTCGCGCGGTGCTTCACGGTCGATTACGCGACGTGGTTTCGGGTGATCCTGCCGGGGCTGTCACGGCTTGGCTTCGCGATTCCGCTGGGCGGAACGACGCTGTTTTTTCGGCGTGCGGCGCTGGAAGAGATGGGCCGCTGGGACGCGCATAATGTCACCGAAGACGCCGATCTGGGCATCCGCCTGGCGCGGCGTGGCTATCGCGTGGAATTGGTGGATACGACGACGCGGGAAGAGGCGACCTGCAACCTGCGCGGCTGGGTCCGGCAGCGGGCGCGGTGGATGAAGGGCTATACGCTGACTTACGCGGTGCATATGCGTCGGCCCCGCCAGCTTTGGCGCGAGTTGGGCGCAAAGCGGTTCTTCGGGTTTCAGGTGATGTTTCTGGGCACGGTGTCGCTTTTCCTGCTGGCGCCGGTGCTTTGGTCATTCTGGCTGTTGCCGCTGGGTTTCGAGCACCCGCTGGCAGGGATCGTTCCATCCGGCGCGCTGGTCGCCTTGGTCGGAATGTTCATCGTCTCAGAGCTTTTGACCATCGCCACAGAGATTATCGCCGTGTCCGGCCCACGGCATCGCTGGCTGATGCTTTGGGTGCCGACGCTGCATTTCTATTATCCGCTGGCGGCGGTCGCGGCCTGGAAGGGACTGGCCGAGATCGTGACGAGGCCGTTCTTCTGGGACAAGACGAGCCACGGAAAGGGCCGCGCCGACCCCTAGTCGGCGGCCGCCGCGGCCTCGGCATCCGATCTCAACCGGGTCTCGAAGGCGTGCGAGATATGCGCCTTGAGCGCGCCATCTGCGGTGTCGCCATCGCCTGCGGCAATCGCATCGACGATCTTCATATGCTCATCGAGCGCGGTCTTGCCACGCCCTTCGGCGGCCAGCGACGTGGTCGCCATCAGCGCCATGGAGCGATAGACGAGATCAAGCTGCTGCACGAGAAAGCGGTTATGCGAGGCAAGGTGCACCTGATGGTGAAAGCGCCGGTTGGCCCGAGACAGCGCCGCGGGATCGGCGACGAGGGCCGCGTCTTCCTTGACCATCTGTTTTAACACGCGCACCTCTTCCTCGGTCGCGTGGCGGGCGGCAAGACGGGCGGCCAGCCCCTCAAGCTCACAGCGCACGACATAAAGTTCGGCCATTTCGTTGTGATCGAGCGAGGCGACAATGAGACTGCGGCCATCGCGGGCCAGAAGCGACTGGGTTTCCAGCCGTTGCAGCGCCTCGCGGATCGGGGTGCGCGAAACGCCGAAGCGTTCGGCCAGTTCGCTCTCCACCAACCGGTCGCCGGGTTTGTAGGTGCCTGTGTCGATCGCATTCAGAATAAGCTGATAGGCGTCTTTGTTCTGGGTTCTCGGGTCGCTCAAGGGCCGCTCCTGTCTGATCGCCCGACAATAGGCGGCAGGGGGACCGGGGATCAAGCGTTGCCGTCGGGGCGCGCGCGGCCTAGGTAGGGCGGCATGGTGGCAGATCGTTTTTCACATGTGACGGCGTGGGTCTTCGACCTCGACAACACGCTGTATCCGCCCGAGGCGCGGCTTTTCGACCAGATCGAGGTGCGGATGACCGCCTGGGTGATGGAGGCGCTGGGCGTCGATCGGCCCACGGCGGACGAGTTGCGGGTGAATTACTGGCGCGATTACGGGACGACGCTTGCCGGGCTGATGACCGAGCATGGGGTCGATCCGGGGCCCTATCTGACCCATGTCCACGAAATATCTCTGGACCATCTGGAGGTCGAGCCCGCGCTTGAAGCGGCGATTGCGGCCCTGCCCGGGCGACGCATCGTCTATACCAATGGCAGCCGGCCCTATGCCGAGCGGGTGCTTGAGGCCCGGGGGTTGGAGCATCTCTTCGATGCGGTTTATGGCGTGGAGCATGCGAACTTTCGCCCGAAACCCGAACGCGCGGCATTCGAAGAGATTTTCGCCAAGGATGGCATCGCGCCGGACCGCGCGGCGATGTTCGAGGATGATCCGCGCAACCTTGCCGCCCCCCACCAGATGGGGATGCGCACGGTGCACGTGGCGCCCGAACCGGTGGAGGCGGATCACATCCACCATCATACCGACAATTTGTCTCAATTCCTGAACGAATTGACGAAATGACGCAGTGTTCTGCGGTGCAGAAAACCTAGCTCATCTCGCGCAACCAAAGCGAACAGGAAGACCGATATGACAACTGCCGTTCAGCGCAGCCTTGGGCAGCGCATCCTTAGCCTTGTGCCCATTCTGGGCGCCCCCGCGCGCGGCCCCGACCGCACCGAAGAGACGCTGCTTTGCGCCTTCATCATCTTCTTTGCGCTTTGGGGCATCGCCATTCTGACCTTCGGCTACCCCGCGCTGATCCTCGTCGCGCTGGCCATGGTGCCAACGGCCTTTGTCTGGCTTTTCGTGATCAGCTGGGGTTAGGGCGTTTTGACCCTTTGCGCCCGCTGCTGCGCGGCCTAGTTTGCCGGATATGACCAAGCACAGCGTCGATATCTTCATTTCGGGCGGTGGCATCGCCGGATTGGTGGCCGCCGCCGCCTTTGGCCGCGCCGGGTTTTCGGTGCTGGCGGTCGATCCGATGCCGCCGGCGGCGCACGCCGATGCCGAGGGGTCGGATCTTCGTTCAACCGCCTATCTGCAACCGGCGCGGGCGCTTCTTGACCGGATCGGTTTGTGGGAGGCGTTGCGCGAACATGCCACCCCGCTTGACGCGCTGCGCGTGATCGACACGACCGGGTGGCCGCCCGTTGAGCGCGCATCGCGGGAGTTTACGCCCGACGAGCTGGGGCCCGAGCCCTTTGGCTGGAACCTGCCCAACTGGCTGACCCGCAAGCTTCTGGCCGAGCGGATAGCGGGGCTGGAGCGGGTGGATTTGCGGCTTGGCGTCGGGTTCGCATCGCTTTTGCAGCGCGAGCGCGAAGCAGTGGTGACGCTGACCGATGGCACGCGCGTCATCGCGCGGTTGGCGGTGGCCGCCGATGGGCGCGCGTCACCCCTTCGCGAAGCGGCGGGGATTGGTGTGACGACGAAGCGGTATGGGCAAAAGGCGCTGGCGTTTTCGATCACCCACGCAGTGCCGCACGGCAATATCTCGACCGAGATCTACAATCAGGGCGGTGCGTTCACGCTGGTCCCCCTGCCCGATCACGACGGGATGCCCGCTTCGGCCGTTGTCTGGATGAACGATGGCGCGCGGGCGCTGGACCTGGCGGGGATGGACGCAGAAGCGTTCGAGGCGGTGATGCTGGAACGGTCCTGCGGCGTGCTGGGGGCGATGCACCTGGCCAGCCCGCGGCGGCTTTGGCCGATTGTCACACAGACGGCGGATGCGCTGAGCGCGGAGCGCGTGGCAGTGATCGCAGAAGCCGCGCACGTGCTGCCGCCCATCGGGGCGCAGGGGCTCAACACCTCGCTGAATGACGTGGCCGCGCTTGTCGCGCTGGCGGAAGAGGCGCCGGGCGCGGTGGGCACGCCCGCGATGCTGGACCGCTTCGCCAAGGGGCGCGCGCGGGACATCAAGGCGCGGGCCACGGTGATCGACCTATTCAACCGGGTGTGCCGGTCTGGCGACGCGCCGGTGCAGGCGCTGCGGCTTGCGGGGTTGAAGGCGGTTTACGACGTGGCGCCGGTGCGGCGCGCGGTGATGCGGGCGGGGCTGGGGCCGGGCTAGCAACTCTCTTTGAAGAGAGTTGGGAGGTATCTTCGAAAATACCTCCTAGCCGATGGGACCTGGCAGGCGTTCCTCGCTGAGCAGCACATTGGCTTCGACATCGCCGACACCGGGGAGCGTCATGATCCGGCGGCGCAGGACACGCTCGAAATCCGAGATATCGCGGGCGACCACGCGCAGGCGGTAGTCGTAAAGGCCCAGCACGTGATGCACGGCCTGCACTTCAGGGATGGCGGAGACCGCGCGTTCGAAGTCTTCAAGGCTGACGCGGCCCTTGGTGGCGAGTTTCACGCCCAAAAAGACGGTGACACCAAAGCCCGCCTTTTCAAGGTCGATCTCGACCCGCCGCCCGGTCAGCACGCCCGCATCCTGCATCCGGTTGATGCGCCGCCATGTGGCCGGTTGCGAGAGGCCAAGCGCCCGCCCGACAGCCCCCGCCGATTGCGTGGCGTCGGCTACGAGCGCACGCAGGATGCGACGGTCGGTATCGTCGAGATCGATCATATCGGTAGCGCCTGATCGGATTTGACGGTGGCGACCTGCATCAACGCCTCGATATCGGCGATATGGGGGAGCGTCAGGATACGGTCGCGATAGATCGTCTGGTAATGCGCCATGTCGCGGGCGAGAATCAGCAGGCGTACATCGACGCGGCCCAGGAAGGTTTGAATTTCGGCGACCTCAGGCACCTCGCGCGCGGCGGCCTGAAATTCGTCGAAGGCGCGCGGCTCGGTCTTGTCGAGTGCGATGCGCAGGGAGACTTCGACGGCATAGCCCATGGCGGGCCAGTTTATTTCGGCATGGATGCCGCGGATCACGCCCTGATCGCGCAACCGGTCGATCCGGCGCGAGAGCGCGGCGGGCGACAGACCCACGCGTTCGGCCAACGCGGTGCCGGCGGCATCGGGCGTGGCAAGCATCTGGCGCAGGAGGCGGCGGTCGGTATCGTCGAGCATGATTTCTTTGTTTTCTGGGCCTCAGGCGAATGACTTTTCCTCAATTCCTGAGAAACAGTCAATATTTTCCGGATTATTCGGCCCGGAATGCGTAGTGTCGCGCGGGTCAACACCCAGCCAACGGAGAGAACCAATGCGCGTCTATTACGACCGTGACTGTGACATCAACCTGATCAAGGACATGAAGGTGGCCATCCTTGGCTATGGCAGCCAGGGCCATGCCCATGCGCTGAACCTGCGCGACAGCGGCGCGAAGAACCTTGTCGTGGCCCTGCGCGACGGGTCACCCAGCGCCAAGAAGGCCGAAGGCGAAGGCCTTCAGGTCATGGGCATTGCCGAAGCCGCCGCGTGGTGTGACCTGATGATGTTCACCATGCCCGACGAGCTTCAGGCCGACACCTATCGCAAGTACGTGCATGACAACCTGAAAGACGGCGCGGCGATTGCCTTTGCCCACGGGCTGAACGTGCATTTCGGACTGATCGAGCCGAAAGAGGGCGTCGACGTGATCATGATGGCGCCGAAGGGCCCGGGTCACACGGTGCGCGGCGAATACACCAAGGGCGGCGGCGTGCCCTGCCTTGTGGCGGTCGACAATGATGCGTCGGGCCGCGCGCTTGAGATCGGTCTTTCCTATTGCTCGGCCATTGGCGGCG
>JABDPT010000287.1 GCA_013042605.1 Paracoccaceae bacterium | reverse complement strand
CGGATCCGCAGGCGGCGGTCGACGTGTCGGCCTCGCATGTCGAGTTTCCACTTGTGGCCGAAGCGGCACGCGCCAGCGGGCTTCGGCTGGAAATCGAAATCGGCGAGACCTCGATCACGGCGCGGTTTTGAGCGGACAGCGACGATCTTTCAGCGAAAGATCGGGGCGAATTTTCCAGGAAAATTCGGGACTAGGGCCGCGTGGTGCCGTCGCCTTCTACAAGATATTTGAAGGACGTGAGCTGGGCCGCGCCCACGGGTCCGCGCGCGTGCATCTTGCCCGTCGCAATCCCGATCTCCGCCCCCATCCCAAACTCGCCGCCATCGGCGAACTGAGTCGAGGCGTTGCGCATCAGGATCGCGCTGTCGAGTTCGGCAAAGAACCGTGCGGCGGCTGCATCATCCTCGGTCAGGATCGCGTCGGTATGGTTCGACCCATAGGTACGGATATGATCCATCGCCGCATCGATATCATCGACGATGCGCGCCGCGATCTTCATGTCGAGAAATTCCTGCCCCCAATCGGCCTTTGTCGCAGGCACGGTGCCGTCGATCCCGTCAAGCCCGGGGCCGGCATGCACCTCGACCCCGGCGTCCAGAAGCGCGCGGATCACGCCCTGCCCGATGGTGTCGGCCACGTCGCGGTGGATCAGCAGACATTCGGCAGCACCGCAGATACCCGTGCGCCGGGTCTTGGCGTTGAGCACCACGTCCAGCGCCTTGACCGGGTCGGCGGCGGCGTCGATGTAGATATGCACGATGCCTTCGAGATGGGCGAAAACCGGCACGCGCGCCTCGCGCTGAACAAGGCCGACAAGGCCCTTGCCGCCGCGCGGTACGATCACGTCGATGGTGTCGGTCATGGTCAGCATTTCACTGACCGCCGCGCGGTCGCGGGTGGGCACACGCTGGATCGCATGGGCGGGCAGGTTGGCGGATTTCAGACCATCGACAAGACAGGCATGGATCACCCCCGAGGAATGAAAGCTTTCCGATCCGCCGCGCAGGATCACCGCATTCCCGGCCTTGAGACACAGGGCTCCCGCATCGGCGGTCACGTTGGGACGGGATTCGTAGATTACACCCACAACGCCCAGCGGCGTGCGCACCCGGCGGATATGCAGCCCGCTGGCCATGTCCCATTCGGCCAGCACTTCGCCCACGGGGTCGGGCTGTTCGGCGAGAGTGCGCAACCCATCGACCATGCCGCGAACGCGGTCTTCGTCAAGCATCAGGCGGTCGAGCATGGCCGCGCTCAGCCCCTTTTCGCGCCCATATTCCATGTCCTTGGCGTTGGCCGCGATGATCTCGCCCCGGCGCGCCCACACCGCCTCGGCCGCGCCGATGAGGGCGGCGTGCTTGCGTTCGGCACTTGCAAAGGCGAGCTGCGCCGCCGCGCGCTTGGCGTTGGCGCCAATCTCGGCCATCAGGGCAGGGATGTTGGTCATTTCATTCATCGGAACGGGCCTTGGAGCGTGGTGTTGGCGGGTTTTGCGTATTTGAAACAAGAAGACGGGGCTAGAGCACCATGTCGTCGCGGTGAATAAGCGCGGCGCGGCCCGGATAGCCCAGAACGCCCTCGATGTCACGGGATTGGTGACCGGCGATCTGGCTGGCCTCGGCATGGGTATACCGGCAAAGGCCCACTCCGAGGCGGGCATTGTCCGGGCCGAGGATGGCCACGGGATCGCCGCGCCCGAAACGTCCCGATACGGCGGTGACCCCGGCGGGCAGCAGGGATTTGCCTTGCGAAAGGGCGCGCGCGGCCCCGGCATCCACCGTGATCTCGCCGCGCGGCTTCATCGCCGCGATCCAGCGCTTGCGCGCGGCCTGCGGATCGGTTTCGGGTAGGAACCACGTCGCGGGCGCGCCATTTTCCAGCGCCTTAAGCGGGTTCGATGGCACCCCGAGAGTGATCGCCATCGCACAGCCGCCAGAGGTGGCGGTCTTGGCGGCCATGAGCTTGGTCTTCATACCGCCGCGCGACAGGCCCGAGCCCGCGTCGCCCGCCATCGCCTCGATCTGGGGCGTGATCTGGTCGATCGTGTCAAAGCGTTTCGCGTCCGCGTCGGTTTTTGGATTGCCGGAATAGAATCCGTCGACATCCGACAAAAGCACCAGTTGGTCCGCGCCCACCGTCACCGCGATCTGGGCGGCGAGACGGTCATTGTCGCCAAAGCGAATCTCATCGGTGGCCACGGTGTCGTTTTCATTGACGATGGGGACCACACCAAGCCCCAGCAGCGTTTCAAGCGTTGCGCGCGAGTTGAGGTAGCGGCGGCGATCGGTGCTGTCTTCGAGCGTCACAAGCACCTGTGCGGTGGTCAACTCATGGGGGGCCAGCGCATCTTCGTAAGCGCGGGCAAGCTTGATCTGGCCCACGGCAGCGGCCGCCTGCGCCTGTTCGAGGGGAAGCGCAGGGTCGGTCAGGTTGAGCGCGCCACGTCCCAGGGCGATCGAGCCCGAAGAGACAAGAATGACCTGCGCGCCCAGCCCCTTGAGCCAAGCCACATCCTCGGCCAGCGCGTGCAGCCAGTCATCGCGCAGAACGCCGCCTTCGACCAGAAGAGCCGAGCCGATTTTGACGACGATGCGTTTGGCCTTGCTCAGGGTCGCCATGGCTGGGGATCCTCTTTCGCCTCCCGCTCGGCTTTGCGGTTGGCGATGATGGCGCGGTAGGTCGCGCGCAACACGTCCGTGAGCCCTTCGCGGCTGACCCCTGACATCATCATCACGGGGCCCGCGACCGTTTCAAGCGCGGTGCGCCGTTCGGCGCGCTCATCTTCATCGAGCGCGTCGATCTTGTTGAGCGCAGTGATCCGGGGTTTGCTGGCCAGCGGTCCGCCATAGGCTTCAAGCTCGTGAATGATGGTTTGCCAATCCTGCGCGACGTCTTCCGACGTGCCGTCGACAAGGTGCAAAAGCACCGCGCAGCGTTCGACATGGCCCAGAAACCGGTCGCCAATACCGCGGCCTTCATGGGCACCCTCGATCAGGCCGGGGATGTCGGCGCAGACGAATTCGTGATCGTCCACGCCCACGACACCAAGGTTGGGGTGCAGCGTGGTGAAGGGGTAATCGGCGATCTTGGGCCGTGCGTTCGACGTCGCCGCAAGGAAGGTGGATTTGCCCGCATTGGGCAGGCCCAGAAGCCCCACATCCGCGATCAGCTTCAGCCGCAGCCACAGCGTACGTTCGACCCCTTCCATGCCCGGGTTGGCGCGGCGCGGGGCCTGATTTCTCGAGGTCTTGAAGTGCAGGTTGCCAAAGCCGCCATTGCCGCCCTTGGCCAGAAGCACACGCTCGCCGACATGGGTCAGATCGGCGATCACGGTTTCCTGGTCCCCATCGAGGATCTCGGTCCCCACCGGCACCTTGAGCACGATATCATCGCCCCCGGCGCCGGTTTTCTGACTGCCCTGCCCCGGACGACCGTTCTTGGCGAAGAAATGCTGCTGATAGCGGAAATCGATGAGGGTGTTGAGCCCTTCGACCGCCTCGGCCCAGACATCGCCGCCCTTGCCGCCATCGCCGCCATCGGGGCCGCCATATTCGATATACTTCTCGCGCCGGAAGCTGGTGCATCCGTTGCCGCCGCTGCCCGAGCGGATGTAAACCTTGGCGAGATCGAGGAATTTCATGGGACGGCCTTAAATCTGTCGCGCGTCAGGCGATAGAGGACATTGGGCGCGCGCTCAACCCTTGCCTTGGACGCGCCAAGGCCCGTGCCGGTCCGTTCGAAGCCCAGTTTGCGCAGAACCGCGCCCGAGTTCGGGTTGTCGGTGAAGTGATCGGCTTCAAGGGTGTCGAGATCGTCGAACCGCGTAAAGCATTCGGCCAGAAAGCCACGCATCGCTTCGGTGGCATATCCCTTTCCCCAATAGCGGCGGTCGAGCATAAAGGCGACCGACCGGTCCGGGCCGAGGCCGACAGTGCCGATCAGCGCGCCGTCGGCAAGGCAGATCGCCAGGCGGAACCCGGGGCGACCACGATAGGTGCTACCGGCGATCCATTGTTTCACGGCCGCTTCGGGCCAGGGCACGGTGAGATGCAGCATCATGCGCGCCACGTCCGGATCGCCGCCGAACTGTTGAAGCCGCCGCCAGTCGCCGGGTTTCAGCGTGCGCAGGCGCAAACGGTCGGTATCGACGGTGAAGTGACGGCGCGCTTGCCACGCGGCGCGGGTCAGGACAAGCTCGTGCCCGTCGATGGTCTGACCAAGGGCCGCGGACTGAACCGTGCGGCGTCCGGTATAGGTGAAGCCAAGCTTCTTCAGCACGACGGCCGAGCGATCATTGCCCGGGTAGTGGCCCGAGAGCAGGTCATCCGCTACGGGGTCGGCGAAATGCACATCGACCACAGCATCCCCCGCCTCGGTCGCGTAGCCCTGCCCCCAGGCGGTGCGCGACAGCCAATACCCAAGCTCGCGGTCGATCGAAATGCCGCCGACGAGCCCGTCTGCGTCATGGATGAACCACACGCGGCCGGCAAGCGCGGTGTTGGCGGCGATGAAGGCCGCAGCATCGTCCAGGCCGTAAGGGTACGGGACGCGGCCCAACCAGCGGGCCACGTCATAATTGCCGATGCCGGCCACGACATCCGCCGGGTCGACCTCGGTGACCGGGGTCAGGCGCAGGCGGGGCGTCGTGAGATGCGCAAAATCCGACGCCGCCATGGACCCATCACCCCATGTTCCGGATATAGGTCCAGGTGGCGACGGTCGCGTTGCGGGCCACGCTGAAGGCTTGGGCATCGCCGATATATTCGAACCCGGCATTCGTCAGAACGCGGGCCGAAGCCGGGTTGTCCTGAAACACCACGCCGAACATCGTGTCATCGTCGCGCGGGTTGGCATCGACGATGGCGCGCACGGCTTCCGAGGCAAGGCCCGAATTCCAGAAGGCCGGCGCCACCCAGTATCCGATTTCGCTTTGCGCGCGGTCCATCCGCTTGAGCCCGATGGTGCCCAGAACCTCACCGGTGCCCTGCACGGTTCCGTCGATGACCCACACATCCTCGGTCCGCTCGGGCGACATCGCGCGTTCGACGAAGGCCTCGGTCGTGCCGGGCGGAAGCGGGTGCGGGATTGTGGTCGTGTGCCACGCCACACGCTTGTCAGACGCGTACATGCCGATCAAACCGGTGTCCGAGCGGCGCATGGGGCGCAGCGTGAAGCGTTCGGTTTCAATCACTTGCTGATTGACGATCTGGTCGAGTTTCATCAACTCCCTCCTCCGAGAAGCACGAAGAGAACGCTTGCGACCGTGAGGGCCGCGAGTGTCCACATCAGATAACGTTCGGCACCGGTTCCCGCGACGGTGCGGGCGATCCTGTCTCCTCCCAGAGTCCAGATCGGGTGCAGGGCCACCTGGGTTGCAAAGAAACAGGTGGCGATGATTGCGGTTGCCTGCAAGGCTGGGGTGCCGGGGGTCACGAACGCCGTGAACGCCGCCGTGATCATGGCCCAGGCCTTGGGATTGAGCGGATGCACGATGAGCCCGGCGAAAAAACCGGGCGCCCGGTCGCGGCCCTTCGCGGTATCGAGCCGCAGGTTCGCGACCTTCCACGCCAGCCAGATGATATAGGCCGCCGAGATCCATTTGAGAGCGGCAAACACCGTCGGATAGGTCAACGCCAGCTCGTTCAGCCCCAGCCCCATCGGCCAGATGATCAGTTGCTTGCCCAGCACGACACCGGCCACGAACGGCAGAGCACCGGCCAGACCGTAACGCGCACCCGTGGCCAGCAGGGCCATGTTTGCCGGGCCCGGCGTGCCGACCTGACTGGCGGCAAAGACAAGAAATGATCCGACTGCGACGCTCATGCGGCGCTCCGTACGATAAATGAAAAGGGGACCGGCGGTGTCGCCGATCCCCCCTGTTTTGAAAAACCCTGGTGTGTCGGCTTACTCAGCGGCCTCCGCCACTGGGAGAACCGAAATAAAGGTGCGGCCCTTGAGGCCCTTGTGAAAGGTCACGGCGCCTTCGACGGTTGCAAAGATCGTGTGGTCACGACCCATGCCAACGCCGTCGCCCGGCCACATCTTGGTGCCACGCTGGCGCACGATGATGTTACCCGGAATCACGGCTTCGCCACCGAATTTCTTGACGCCGAGGCGCCGGCCCGCGCTGTCGCGGCCGTTGCGGGATGAACCGCCTGCTTTTTTGTGTGCCATCTGTCGTTACTCCTTTTCGGCGGCAAGGGCTTTGGCCTGTTCGACCCAGCCTTCGCGCTCGATGCGGCCCTTGAAGGACAGCTTTTCGCCAAACTCGGCGATCTCGTCTTCGCCCCAAGCAGCGATCTGTGCAAAGCTCGTGACACCGGCTTCGAGAAGCTTCTTCTCAAGCGCGGGGCCAACGCCCGACAGCTTCTTGAGATCGTCGGCACCCGCATCCGCCTTGGCGGCTTTCTTCGGTGCTTCCTTCTTCGGTGCGGCCTTGGGGGCCTCGGCCTTGGGTGCGGCCTCTTTCTTGGGCGCAGCGGCCTTCTTGGCGGGCTTGGCAGCCTCGACAGCGGCCACGGACACCGAACCGGCGCCCATCGCGGCCTTTACGCCGGACTTGTCGGCACCCTTTTCAAGGATG
The DNA here is from genome assembly GCA_013042605.1 of Paracoccaceae bacterium. GTDB lineage: Bacteria > Pseudomonadota > Alphaproteobacteria > Rhodobacterales > Rhodobacteraceae > JABDPT01. The sequence goes on along the minus strand of JABDPT010000287.1, from coordinate 8,237 downwards.
TCGGTCACGCGCAGCAGGGTCAACTGCTGACGATGGCCCTTGGTTCGCTTGGAGCCGTGCTTCCGGCGGCGCTTGACGAAATGGATGACCTTTTCGCCCTTGATCTGTTCGATCACCTCGGCCTGCACACCGGCACCGTCCACAAGCGGGGTGCCCACGGTCGTGCCAACCATGAGAATGTCGTTGAACTGGATTTTTTCGCCGGCATCGGCTGCAAGTTTTTCGACGCGGAGGATATCCCCCGACTGAACCCGGTATTGCTTGCCGCCGGTCTTGAGGACCGCAAACATGGTATTTTCCTTCACTCTGACCGCGTTCTGTGGCCCCCTTGCGGGCGTTTTGGCCGAAGCCGCCTCGAACTGCGCGCCCTTTCGGGCGGTGTTAAAATGGGTCAAGGCGGACCTCAGCCCGCCTCAGAGCCGCTCTTATGCTCAGATCGCGGCCTTAAGTCAAGCGCTGCGTGCCTAGATGTCTTCGCCCACGATAAAGCGCGAGGCCGCCTGCCCCAAAGCCCGCGAGATGCCCGTGTACATATCATCGAACGCCTCGAACAGCGCTCGGTTCAACGCCTGCCCCTCGCGGGTTTCCGACAGTTCGATATAGGCCTCGACATCCTCGTCCGACAGCGGCTGATAGGCCATGGCGAGATAGGAATAGACCCAAAGCTCGGTCTCGCGACGAACCTCGTCCTCCTGCGCCCAGATGGTTGCCAACATCTCGCTTTCCGTAAGCTGGTCGGGAAGCGCGTTGCCGTCATTGAGGCCAAGGTAGAAGGCGAAGTTTGAATTGAGCGCCCCCATCAGGTTCGATCCGATGAGGTCGTTGACGTCGACGAAGCGTTCCAACTGATCGATCCGGGGGTCTTCGTCGGCGCGCATCTGGGCCAGACGTTCATTCGCCGCCGCCTCGATATCGGGGTCGGTCAACGCCTGGCGTGCGCTGATCTCGAAACTGATGATCGTGCGGCCCCGCTCGCTTTCGAAGAATTCGATCAGCGGGTCAAGGTCGGTGCCTTTCAGCGCAGCGGCCATTTCGCGAGAGACCGTCTCTTGCATGACCGTGGCGTCATAGACTTGCCTGACGATCGCGGCCCAGCGCGCACCGCCCTTGCCCGGAAAAAGCTGCGCTTCGAGGTCGGAGCCATAGGCGGTGCCCTCCTCGGCCATCACCTCGACAATCTCGGGAATACCCAACGCCTCGACAAGTGCGGTCTCGTCCGGGGACAGGTCGGCCCAGACAGGCAGCGCGGCAAGGCAAAAGGCGGCGGCGGTGGCAAAAGTGCGAAGCATCGGCGGTTCCCGGATCTGCTATGCGGTACCTCTAGGGTAATGCGCCGCGCCCGCCTTTCCAAGAACATGGGCCGCGAATTTTGCCAAAGGGGCAAAAGTGGTTGCGTCAGCCGGTGCTATTCACTACATCGCCGACGACCCTTCGCGGAGAGGTGCCGGAGTGGTCGAACGGGGCGGTCTCGAAAACCGTTGTGGGTGCAAGCCTACCCAGGGTTCGAATCCCTGTCTCTCCGCCACTATCCCCTGCCGCCCTGCCCGGTATCGGATCTGTGGGAAAGGAACCGGTCATGACCAAGAACACAAGCGGACGCGGCCAGCGCGATCTTCGGGTCCGGGTGAAATCGGCACGCGGGCGCAAGCTAAGCTCGACCCGGTGGCTGGAACGGCAACTCAACGATCCCTACGTGCGCCGCGCCAAGGCCGAAGGATATCGCGGGCGTGCGGCGTTCAAGATCCTCGAACTTGATGACAAGTACCGGTTTCTGGTGCCGGGCGCGCGCGTCGTCGATCTTGGTTGTGCGCCGGGCGGCTGGTGTCAGGTCGCGGTCAAGCGCGTGAATGCGCTGGGCGAAAAACCCGGCAAGGCGGTGGGCCGCGTGCTCGGCGTTGATCTGCAAGAGGTCGATCCGATCACCGGTGCGGAAATCCATGTGCTTGATTTCATGGAGGACGACGCCGACCAAAAGGTCAAAGACTGGCTGGGCGGCCCGGCGGATGTCGTGATGTCGGATATGGCCGCCGCGTCGTCGGGGCATAAACAGACCGACCATTTGCGTATCGTCGCCTTGTGTGAAGCGGCCGCACAGCTCGCCTTCGACGTGCTGACCCCGGGCGGAACGTTTGTTGCCAAAGTGCTGGCGGGCGGCGCGGAAGCTGCGCTTCAGGCCGAACTCAAGCGGCGTTTCGAAAAGGTCGCCAACGTCAAACCGGGCGCCAGCCGCGCCGACAGTTCCGAGAAATTCGTGGTTGCGACGGGGTTTCGGGGTTAACCGCCCCTGCCCGTCTTCTGGCCCGAAATATTCCGGGGGCGCGCATCGCGCGCGGGGCAGAGCCCCTCTGAACCCGAGCAACGCGTGGCTAGGTTCCGTCCTCGAGCACCCCGTCCGCCGACATCTGCGCATAGAGCAACCCCTCGCGCAGGCCACGATCGGCCACGGACAGCTGGTCGGTTGGCCAGATCCGCAAGAGCGCTTGCAGAATTGCCGCGCCAGACATGATCAATGCCTGACGATCCCGCCCGATCCGCGGATCATTGCGGCGCCCGGCGGGGCCGAGCGACAGGTATTCGCGGATGACCGTGTCGATCTGGTCGGACGTCATGCGCAGCCCGTCGACCTTGTTGCGGTCATAGCGGCGCAGGCCAAGGTGGCTGGCGGCGACGGTCGTGATCGTGCCGGAGGTGCCGATCACCTGAAACCCTTCGCGCGCCTGTTCCGAGGCATAGGGCGAGAAATCGGCAAGGTTTTCCTCGAAAAACCAGCTCATCAAGGCAAAGCGCGCGGCGTCGTCGCGTACATCGTTGAACTGTTCGCGCAAGGTGGCGACCCCCAGCGGGACCGAGATCCAGTCGACCACACGGGCCGCCGGAAAGGGCGAATCGTCGCCCGCGAACCCGGCATGCAGCCGCATGATCGCGCGCGGGCGTTCGATTTGTGGCACACGGGTGAGATCAATCCAGACAAGCTCGGTCGAGCCGCCGCCGATATCGACAACGAGAAGCTGGTCGGTCTTGGTCGACACCAGCGGCGCGCAGGAGATAACGGCAAGACGCGCCTCTTCCTCGGGTTCGATGATTTCCAGTTTCAGCCCGGTTTCGCGTTCGACAAGCCCCATGAAATGGTTCGCATTCGATGCCCGACGACAGGCTTCGGTCGCAATCAGCCGCATCCGCGACACACCGTGCTTTTTCAACTTGTTCTGACAGATACGCAGCGCCTGCACCGTGCGCTGGATAGCCGAGCGTGACAGCCGGCCGGATGTTTCCAAACCCTGACCCAATTGTACGGATTTCGAGAAACTGTCCACGACATGGAATTGATTGCCCCGCGGCTGGGCAATCAGCATACGACAGCTATTCGTTCCCAGATCCAGGGCCGCGTAAAGCGCGGAAGGATCGGGCGTAACAGGCGCGGTGCGCTCGACCGGCTTTGGGAACGCGTCCGCGCCTTCGGGACGCTCGGGCGGCATATCGCCCTCCAATTTCAAGTTGGGGTCATGCTAGGCGCGGCTCGGACCCCGCGCAAGGTCTGGTGTGGCGAGCGGCGCCTCATATTGGTCATGAGAATTTTGAGGGGGCGGCATTCTGGCCGCCGGGGCCGTGGTGTCATAGATAAAAGGCTGAGGTCGCTCTGCGCTTGTGCGATGTCGAAAATGCACCCTTTGCCGGGGCGATGAATGCGTAGGAGTTGGGGGAAAGAGGAATCACCATGCCTGATGTGACCATCGTTTATTGGCGAGATATCCCGGCCCAGGTGATCGTGGGCAAAGGGCGGCGTGGATCGAAGGCCCCCCTGCCCGAGCGTTTCGAACAGGCGATCGACCGGGCTGCGATGAAAGTTGGGGCGCAGGACACAGATGCTTATCTTGCCGAATGGCGCAAGGCGGCACCCTATGAGGTCGCAGGAGCGCCCGACGAGGTCGCAGCAGCCGAAGCTGCACGCATCGATGCCGAATACGACGGGGATCGGATCAAGGCGTTGATCGCCAATGACGGATGGGCCTGAGCCCGCAACGCTTATGGGAGGCCGCAATGGCACTTTTGCAGTTTCGGCGGGCTGAAAAACCCGCCGCCGCGGGGTCGGCAGAGATCGAAGCCTTTCTGAAAGGCTATTCCATCGAGGTCATGCCGCGCACCGCCGAGAAGGTCGAGGATTTCCGCGCGTTGCTTCCCGATGGCACACGTGTCTATATCGCGCATATCGACGGCACACCCATCGACGACATGGTCGCCACCGCGCGGCGTCTTGCGAAAAGCGGCTATCCGGTGATGCCGCATTTCCCGGCGCGCATCATCAAGGACGAGGCGACGCTGGCGGATTGGATCGCACGGTATCAGGGCGAGGCCGGGGTCACACAGGCGCTTTTGCTGGCCGGTGGCGTTGCCGAACCGCAGGGGGCGTTTCACAGCTCGATGCAGCTGTTGGACACAGGACTGTTCGACAAGGCCGGCTTCACCCGGCTTCACGTAGCAGGCCACCCGGAAGGCAACCGCGATATCGACCCGAAAGGCGGCGATTCGGCGGTCATGGACGCGCTGCGCTGGAAACAGGCGTTCTCCGAGCGCACCGACGCGCAGATGGCCATCGCCACGCAGTTCGCCTTCGATGCCGATCCGATCATCGCCTGGGCCGAGCGGCTGCGCGCCGAAGGGATCAAGCTGCCCGTGCATATCGGGATCGCGGGGCCTGCCAAACTGCAAACGCTGATCAAGTTCGCCATCGCCTGCGGGGTCGGGCCTTCGCTGAAGGTTCTACAGAAACGCGCGATGGATGTTACCAAGCTGGTGCTGCCCTATGAGCCGACGGACGTTTTGACCAAACTGGCCGCGCATAAGGCCGCACATCCCGATTTCGCCGTTGAAGCGGTGCATTTCTTCCCGCTGGGCGGGATCAAGACCAACGCCACATGGGCCATCGATAACGGTGGGGCCAGCGGGCGCCCTGCGGACGCCTGAGACAGGATCAACAATGACGCGTACAGTATTGGAGTCGAAAACGAAAACCGTCACAATCGGCTTTGACGAGCCGTTTTGCGTGATCGGTGAGCGCATCAACCCGACCGGGCGGAAGGTGCTGGCCGCACAGCTTGAGGCCGGAGATTTCTCGACCGTCGAGAAAGACGCGCTGGAGCAGGTGGCATGTGGCGCCATGGTGCTCGATGTCAATGCGGGCGTGGTTTACAACTCGAACCCCGATCCCAATATCACCGAGCCGCCGCTGATGACCAAGATGATCGAGCTTGTTCAGGGGCTTGTCGATGTGCCCTTGTGCATCGACAGTTCGGTACCCGGGGCACTCGAAGCTGGGCTTGCCGTGGCCGAAGGGCGCCCGCTTTTGAACTCGGTGACGGGAGAGGAAGACCGGCTGGAGGCGATCCTGCCCCTCGTCAAGAAGTACAATGTTCCGGTCGTGGCCATCTCGAACGATGACACCGGGATTTCGGAGGATCCCGACGTGCGGTTCGCGGTCGCCAAGAAGATCGTCGAACGCGCGGCGGATTTCGGCATTCCGGCGCATGATATCGTGGTCGATCCGCTGGTAATGCCGGTGGGCGCGATGGCGACGGCGGGGCGGCAGGTCTTTACGCTGGTCGCGAAGCTGCGCGAAGAGCTGGGTGTGAACACGACCTGCGGCGCGTCGAATATCTCGTTCGGTTTGCCGCACCGGCACGGGATCAACGCGGCCTTCCTGCCCATGGCGATCGGAGCGGGCATGACCAGCGCGATCATGAACCCGGTGCGTCCCGTGGAGATGGAGGCGATCCGTGCGGCGAATTTCCTGATGAACCACGATGCGAACGGAAGCGAGTGGATCAAGTTTGCACGCGTTCTGGACGCCGTGGCAGAAGGCACACCTTTTCCCCAGGCCAGTACGGCGCAGGCGGCATCAGGCGGTCGCGCGGGCGGACGGTCGGGCGGACGCCGTCGCCGGGCCTGAGATCACGGGTTAACCGCCGTTTAACCAGAATCGCCCATCAACGGGGCATGCAAACGTTGGTGCGCCACAATCCCGACCGATGGATCGAGCAGATATTCAGTGCCAAAGCCGCGCAACGCGGTGGCGTGGTGCGGCGAAGCATAGGGTGGGTAGAACGCGAGGTCGGGCGCGGCCGGTTTGAAGCGGAAGTGCGTCGACGCGGCTTTCACATGATCGAGTGCGGCGGGCAGCTCGTCGTGATCTGCAATGGCGGCGGCCTGCGGGTGATCTGCTGACACCGATTTTTCGTACGAAAAATCTTATTCCGACCTTGGTCAGTATGCTGGATGGTCAAGCACGAGAACCCCAGTCCTGTGTCCGGTCCTGCGGATGCTATCGCTCGGACAAGTGCGCATGAGCACGTGGAAGACCGCAAAACCAACTGCGCAATGCCCGACCGCAGCGGGCACAGGCCCGTTCGCCCATTGCAGTTCCCGGTACCGCGCGCATAGTGACGCGCAAATGGACATGACCCCTTCCCCGACGCCGATCTGGCGACGCGCTCTGCGCACTCTCGCGCAGATCGTGCTGGTCGTTGCCGTTGTCTGGGGGCTTCACCTTTCCATCGATGGCGCCATGGCGCTGGCCGACGAGATGAAGCAAGGCGAGATGATCAAGATCTCGATGATCGTCCTTCTGCTCATAGCCTATGCCTGTTTCATCGCGGTGCCCTTCGTGCCGGGTATCGAGATCGGGCTGTCGCTGCTCGCCATCGAAGGTGCGCGGGTGGCACCCTTCGTCTATGCGGCCACGGTGGCCGGCCTGATGCTGGCCTATCTCGCCGGGCGGCACCTGTCCTATTTCTGGCTTGCCGGTCGCCTGCGCGGCCTGCGACTTACCCGCGCGGCCGAGTTGCTGGAACGCACAGCGCCGCTCTCGAAGGATGAGCGGCTCGATCTTCTCAAGGCGCGCCTGCCGGGCTGGGCGGCGGGGCTAGCCGGGCGGTACCGGTATCTGGGCTTGGCGCTCTTGATCAATCTGCCGGGTTCGGGCCTGATCGGCGGCGGCGGTGGCATCTGCCTGATCGCCGGGCTCAGCGGCATGTTCACCGCCCGCGTCCTGCTTCTGACCATCGCGCTTGCCGTCGCGCCGGTTCCGCTTCTGGTCTGGCTCTTCGGCTGGTCGATCCCGCTTTAGATGGTGCGCACGATCGCCCAGTGCAGCGGCAACAGGATCAGAAGATAGACCGTCGCCGCCGGCAGCCCGAGTACAAGCCACATCGCCGCCATGCTGGCCCCGGTCAGAATGCCGATGACGAACACCGCCAACGCCGCCGCCATGAAAAGCGCGGGCAACGCCGCGGCCACCTGCCAGCCATGCCGCATGCGCCGCAGCGCCGCCCATTGCAGGGCGACGTAAAGCACAGGGATCAGAAGAATAACCTTTGCGGTCACGGGCTCGTTCTCAAATTATTTCAATCTTGATCTGCCAATGCCTGCCCAATGTGGCAACAGCCCGACGCCGCCGTGACGCTCTTGGGCGAATTTGTGCCGCGAGATGCCTTTTCGCTGGGCGAGAAACCGTTATTTAGACGCAGGAACAGGCGCGGAAGGCCCCCGGATGACCCAAGATGCTTTGGTAATCTTCACCCCATCGGGCAAGCGGGGGCGATTTGCCCATGGCACGCCGATTCTCACAGCCGCCCGCCAGCTTGGCGTCGATCTCGACAGTGTCTGCGGCGGGCGCGGCATCTGTTCGAAATGCCAGGTTACCCCCGGCTATGGCGAATTTCCCAAGCATGGCGTCACCGTCGCCGCCGATGCCCTGTCCGATTGGAACGCCGTCGAAGAACGCTATGACCAGAAGCGCGGTCTGACCAAGGGCCGCCGCCTTGGGTGTCAGGCGACGGTCCAGGGCGATGTCGTGATCGACGTGCCCGAAACAAGCCAGGTCCACAAACAGGTCGTCCGCAAGGCCGCGACCGCCCGCGACCTGACGATGAACTCGGCCACCCGTCTTTACTATGTCGAGGTGGAAGAACCCGACATGCATGCCCCCACCGGTGATCTCGAACGCTTGGCCTCTGCTCTGAAGGAACAATGGTCGCTCGACGCGATCACCGCGCCCTTGAGCGTTCTGAAAAAGCTGCAACCCGCGCTGCGCAAAGGTGGCTGGGCCGTCACTGTGGCGGTGCACAAGGGCCATGCCGATACCGGACACCGCGTTCTCGACATCTGGCCCGGCTATTACGAAGGCCGCCTTTACGGGCTTGCCATCGACCTTGGCTCAACCACCATCGCCGCGCATCTGACCG
>JABDPT010000270.1 GCA_013042605.1 Paracoccaceae bacterium | reverse complement strand
TTGGACACGCCGTAATAGCCGTCGGGCCGGGTGCGGGCGTTTTCGTCGATCCGGGTTTCGCGGTCATAGAACCCCACGGCATGAACCGACGAGGCATAGACAATGCGGGTCACACCGCTGGCGCGCGCGGCCTCATAGAAGATGTAGAGCCCCGCGATATTGGCGGCATGCACGGTGTCCCAATCCGCTTCGGTCGGCTGTCCGCCCAGATGGATCACGCCCTCGACCCCGTCCATCGCGGTGCACAAGGCGTCGGCGTCGTTAAGGTCGGCGGGGTGGAACTCTTCACCCGGTTCAAGCGGGCCGGGATCGACCCGGTCGGTCAGGATCAGGCGCTCAAAGCGCTTGCGCAGAAACGGCCGCAGAAACCCCGCCACCTGCCCGGCGGCGCCGGTTACCATCACGTTTTGCATGTTTTTCGTCCTCGTCCCTGTCATCCGTTGCAGTGGACACTAAGTCCAAGCAGGCAAAAGAAGAACAGGTGATTGAATGCTGCTTGGAATATCCGGATCGCTGCGCGAGGCATCGGTCAATCGAAAACTGATCCGCGAGGCCGCGCGGTTCTATGGCGGCGAATTTATCGAGGCCGACCTGCGTTTTCCGCTTTATGATGGCGATCTTGAAGATCGCGACGGGGTGCCCGATGAGGTGCAGACTTTGAGCGAACAGATCGCCGCGGCGGAGGCGGTGGTGATTTCGAGTCCGGAATACAATCAATCCTTCTCGGGTGTTCTCAAGAACGCGCTGGATTGGGTGAGCCGCACCAAGGGCGGCCCATGGCGGGACAAACCCGTGGCCATCATGTCGGCGGCCGCCGGGCGCGCGGGCGGGGCGCGGGCGAACTACGCGTTGCGTCTGGCGATGACCCCGTTTCGCCCGCGTCTTCTGACCGGGCCAGAGGTACTGCTCGCCAATGCGGGCAAGCAATATGACGAGAACGGTCATTTGACGGATGAGCGGACGCGAACGGCGCTGGAAGAATTGATGCAGGCGCTGAAGGCCGAGGCCGCGCGTTAGAAGATCAGCTTGGCGACGATCCCGGTTGCGGCCAGCCCGGCAAGGCCAAGCGCCCAGGGTCGCATCTGGGCCTTGGCGACGCGGCGTGAGAGAGGTTGTGCCACGACAAGGCCGATGAGGACCATGGGCGCCAGAAAGACGGCAAAACCGACATGGCGCCAGCCGACCAGCCCGGCGATCCAGAGCGCGCCGATCGAGACCAGCATGCCCCAGAGGAAAAAGGCGTTCTGCATCGCGGCGGCGCGTTTTTGCTGTTCATATTGATAGAGCAAGGCCATGGGCGGCGCACCGACCGCCGTCAGCGTGCCCATGATCCCCGCCAGCGTTCCGGCAAGAAAGAGCGAGACGGGGCGGATCGCGGCGCGGATGCCGACAAGCGACAGGGCGATGCCGAGATAGATCATCACGGCAACGAGGGCGGCGAAGGCATCGGGATTGGTGAGTTGCGCGGCGATGATCGCGGCGATGACAGCGCCAAGCGCGCGGCCTGCAAATCCGGCGGGAAGTTCGCGGCCGTCGATCTCGCTCAGATCGACGGCGGTGGATGACAGGCCGATGGCCGCGCCCAGAAGAAGCAGCGTGGCCGGCAGAAACTCGGGCGCGGCGATGGCCACGATTGGGGCGGTGATCATGCCGAAGCCCTGCCCCGCCAGCCGCTGCATCAGCGTGCCGATAAAAGCCGCCGCCCCGCATGCGGCCAGCGCCCATGGTCCGGCCGCCGCGATTTCGGCCCAGATTGCAGCGGTTTGCGTCATTCCTGCCCCTTGCCCACCCCTTGCTCGTGCGCGCGGTTTCGCTAGCGTAGCGCACCATGCAAGCAGATGTGCCCGCAACGCAAACACTCAGCGACCGGATCGACCCCGCGCGGGCAGCCGCGCTTCACGCGGTTCTGGGGCGGGACGGGGCGCCGCCCGCATCGGGCGACCCGCTGCCCGCGTTCTGGCATCAGGTGTACTTCTGGCAAGCGGCCGCGCCGGGCGCGCTCGGGGCCGACGGACACCCGGCAACCGGCGGGCTGATCCCCGATCTGGACCTGCCCAAGCGGATGTGGGCGGGCGGGCGGCTGACGTTCCATGCGCCGTTCCTTTGTGGCGTGCGGGCCGAGCGCACGACCCGCGTCGTGTCGGTAACGGAAAAGACCGGGCGCACGGGGCCGCTTGGGTTTGTCACGCTGCGCCATGACGTTCGCCAGCGGGGGACGTTGGTGATCAGTGAAGAGCAAGACCTTGTCTACCGCGCACAGGATGCGCCTGCGGGCGCCCCCACGATCGCGCCGCGCGATGCCGAGGAAGAGGTGCCCGTGTCGTTCGATACGGTCGCGCTCTTTCGCTATTCCGCGCTAACCTTCAACGGGCATCGCATCCACTATGACGCGGATTTCGCGCGCGCGAGTGAGGGGTATCCCGGCCCGGTCGTGCATGGCCCGCTTCTGGCGCAGCAGCTGATGCAACTGGCCGAGGCGCGGCAGGGGCAACTGGCGCGGTTCGCATTTCGGGCGACGGCGCCGCTTTTTGCAGGCGAGGAGGCGCGGCTGTGCCGGCGCGGGGCGGATTACTGGGTGCGCGGGCCGGAGGGGCGGCTTTGCATGACCGCCGAGGCGCGGGCCTAAAGGCTGGCTTCGACGCGGAAGTCGGCGGGGATGTCGTCGCGGCCTTCCAGCACCAGCGCGGCCATGACGCGGGCGATGCCCGGCGCCATGCCAAAGCCGATCTTGAAGCCGCCATTGGCGATGAAATGCCCGGGGCGATCCGGCCATGGCCCCAGCATCGGCGCGCGGGACCGGGCGCGCGGGCGCACCCCGGCCCAACGCAGGATCACCTCGGCCCCGTGCAGGATCGGGACGGCATCGACCGCGCGCTCGATCAGGGTGTCGATCTGGTGATCGGTGCCGGTCGGATCATCGAAGTCGCGTTCGGAGGTCGAGCCGATGGCGGTGGTGCCGTCAGCATGGGGGACGATGTGTAGGCCGTCGTGGAAAAGCTGCGGGGCGTGGTCCGGAGCGCGGTGGCGCAGCAGCACCGCTTGCCCCTTGACGCCATTGCCGACAGGTCGGTCGAGCTTGGTCGACAGGTCTTGAAGACCCTGCCAGCCGGTGGCCCAGATGACCTGCCCCGCGTCCGGGCCCTCTTGCAGGATTTCCCCGCCCCGCGCGCGAATGGCCGAGGCGAGGCTTTCGCAGGCCTGCCGGGGATGAATGCGGGCGCTCAGTGTGTCTTCGACCAGCAACCCGGTCGGGGAAAGCGGCGCCCAGTCCGGCACATCGGTGGCGGGCAGAACGCGCCATGCGGCCTTGCCGTTCCAAAGCGCGCGGGCGGTGTCGGCCCGCGCCCGGGCCAAGGTGACCGCGCGGTCGTCGGCCAGCGACTGAAGCCGGCCCTTGCGGTCATAGCCGGACGGGATGCCCGACGTCGCCTCAACCGCGCGCCAGAAGCCTTCGGCCGCAATCAGGCTGTCGAATTGAAAGGCTTTCTTGGGGTTCCAGTTTTCCGGCGTGTGCGGGGCAAGCGCCCCCACGATGCCGCCCGACGATCCGGCACCGACGCCGTGGGGGTCGATCACGCGCACGGTGGCGCCGCGCCGCAGGCAGGCCCAGGCGATGCTGAGCCCGAATATACCGGCACCGCGAATTGTCACGTCGGCCATTGCCAAGCCCCTTCCCTGCCGCCACTGTCCCGCGACGGCTTTCGGGGTTTTTAGGGCAGTTGCCGGTGGCAAACCAGCAAGCAGATGTGATCTGGCGCGGCGCGGTGCCCATCTCGGCCCGGTTCGACGACCCGTATTACTCGCTCGACGATGGGGTCGCGGAAACCGGGCATGTGTTTTTGGGGGGCAATGACCTTCCCGCGCGGCTGGTTCCCGGGTTTCATATCGCAGAGCTTGGCTTCGGCACCGGGTTGAACCTTTTGGTGACGGTTCAGGCGGTGTGCGCCGCGGGGCTTGCCGGGCCGGTGCGGTTCACCAGTTTCGAAGCATATCCGATGACGGCGGAGGACATGGACACCGCGCTTGCCGGCTTTCCCGAACTTGCCGAGGACGCCGCGCGGTTGGTTGCCGCCTGGCGTGGGGGGGCGCGTTTCACCCTTCCCGGCGTCGAGGTCGAGGTGATCCTTGGCGATGCAAACGACACCCTGCCCGCATGGGGCGCGCGCGCGGATGCGTGGTATCTTGATGGCTTTGCGCCCGCGCGAAACCCCGGCCTCTGGTCGCCCGACCTGATGATCGAGGTCGCGCGGCACACAGCGCCGGGCGGCACCGCGGCGACCTATTCGGCGGCGGGCGATGTGCGGCGCGGGTTGCAAGCGGCGGGGTTCGACGTGGCCCGCGTGCCGGGCTTCGGGCGCAAGCGGCACATGACGGTGGCGCGCCTGCCATGACCGAAACCAACACGCGCCTTGGCATCCTGTTGATGGTCGCCACGACCTTTGTCTTCGCCATGCAGGACGGGATTTCGCGTCATCTGGCCAGTGAATACAACGTGCTGATGATCGTGATGATCCGGTACTGGTTCTTTGCCGCCTTCGTCATCGCGATCGCCGCGCGCAAGCCCGGCGGGTTGCGCAAGGTCGCGGCCACGTCGCAACCTCTGTTGCAGATCGGGCGGGGGCTTTTGCTGGCGCTTGAGATATGCGTGATGGTAGGGGCCTTCGTGGTGCTGGGGCTGGTCGAAAGCCACGCGATTTTCGCCTGTTATCCGCTACTCATCGCCGCGTTTTCGGGCGTTGTGCTGGGCGAGCGGGTGGGTTGGCGGCGCTGGGCGGCCATCACGGTCGGGTTCATCGGCATTCTGGTGATCCTGCAGCCGGGCATCACCGTGTTTTCGCCCGCCGCTCTGATCCCGCTTTGTGCCGCGCTGATGTTCGCGCTTTACGGGTTGCTGACGCGCTATGCCGCCCGCAAGGACAATGTGGCGACATCGTTTTTCTGGACCGGCGTGGCGGGGGCGGTGGCGATGACATTGATCGGCCTGTGGTTCTGGGAGCCGATGACCGGGCCGGACTGGGCGTGGATGGGCCTTTTATGCGTCACCGGGGCGCTTGGGCATTGGTTGCTGATCAAGGTCTATGAAGTGGCCGAGGCCAGCGCCGTGCAACCATTTGCCTATCTACAGCTGGTCTTCGCCTCGGCTCTGGGCGTGGCGATCTTCGCCGAAACGCTGGCGCCCAACGTGGTGCTGGGCGCGTCGATCGTCGTGGCGGCGGGGATCTTCACGCTGTGGCGCGAGCGGGCGGCCAAGGCGGCCTGATCACTCAACCACCAACTCGCGGCTTAGCTGGATCGGCGCGGTTTCGCCCGACAGGCGCGCGCGGTAGATCGGCAGGCTTTCCATCACGCGCATCACGTAATTTCGGGTTTCGCGGAACTGGATATGTTCGATCCAGTCGACCGCATCGACGGACGCATCGCGCGGGTCGCCCTGTTCGTCGATCCAGCGGATGGGGCGGCTTGGCCCGGCGTTATAGGCCGCCGACACAAGCACCATGTTGTCGCCGAAGATATCGACCAGTTCGGCCAGATAGTGCACGCCGATACGGGCGTTATAGACCGGGTCGGATTGCAGCTTGTTGGTGCTGAAACTGACATCGAGCGCATCGGCCACGGCGCGCGCGGTGCGCGGCATCACCTGCATCAGGCCGACGGCGCCCGCCCCGCTGCGCACCGCAGGATCAAACTCGCTTTCGCGGCGGGCGATGGCGAGGGCAAGCTCTTCGGGCACTGGCAAATCCTCGAGCCCGAAATCCACGACCGGGAAATAGGCATGCGGAATGACCACCTGCATCCGCGCGGCCTGTTTGGCGATCATGAGCGCGATATGCGGCTCTTCCAGTGACAGGGCGTAATCGGCCAATTGGCCGAGTTCCACCGGGGACAGGCTTTCGGCAAGATGCACGAGGAAGCGTTCGGCAAGACTGCGCTCGCCCGCCTTTTGCAAAAGCTGTGCGGCTTCGAGGACCGAGGAGGACACGAAGGCCGCACTGCTCCACGGGGGATAGACGGTTGTGCCGGTCAGGGCGGGGTCCATCGGAAGGCCCGCGCGTTCGGCCGCCAGAAGACCGTAGAAGCTTGTCTGATGTTCCGCGCCGAACGCATAGGCCATGGCGGCGTTTTCGGCGTCGCCCAGCGCCTCGTGCGCGCGGCCTTCCCAATAGCCCGCGCGACCAAGGCTGATCGGGCTGGAGACTGCGATGCGGAATTGCCGGAAATGGCCGAGTGCCAGTTGCGGATCGTCGAGATAGCGCAAGGCCAGATAGCCCGAGAGCCATTCGAGATCGGCATAGGCCGAGCCGCTTTCAAGCCCGTGCGCCGCGGCCAGCCGATAGGCGGTGTCGCCATCCCCCTGGCGCATGGCCCAGCGGGCGAAGACCCGGCGCCAGTTGGCCCAACGCCCCGGCTTGCCCAGCGCCTCGACCGTGCCGGGGCGTTCAAGCGCCAGTTCGATCGCCGCCTCGTTGCGGCCCTTTTGTGCACGCCACTGGAACCGCTCGAAAGCAAGTCCGGGATGGTTGCGCAGTTCTTCTGGAACAGCCTCGATCAGGGCGTCGACGCCGGCTTTGTTTTCGCGCAGGGCGATGCGCGCGCGGGCCAGCGCTTGCCAGCCCTTCGAAACGCGCGGAAGCATGCGTTCGGCGGCCTTTTCGCGCCCGGTCCAGAGCAGGCGGTCAAGGCGGGCCTCGTGATGCGGTTTGAGCAGGGAGCGATACCGCTCCATCAGATAGGTCTCATCGCCAGTGGTAAGGTCGAACTCGGTCCAGGCCCGGATGATCAGGGGTTCGGCGGCGGCCTTGTCGCCGCGCGTTTCATGTGCCGCGGCCAGCACGATCATGCCGGCGCCGGTTTGTGGCGCGCGCTCGTCGAAAAAGGCGATGACGTCGTCGGGGCGCGCGCGGTAGGGCACCGTGCCCTCGCTGCGCCGCCGCAAATAGGGCAGACCGGGCCAGTCGGCGCGGCGGTCGAGGAAGGCGGTCACGTCATCGAACCGGCCCTTGCCCGCGCGCAGCCGGTGCCATTCGATGATATCGCGGCCGATGGGGCCCGCAAGGTTGCCTTTTTCAAGGGCTGTGTCCCAATTGCCACTGCGAACGGCCGTCATCGCCTCTTGCAGGGCGGCGATTTCGCGGGTGGTTTGCGCCTGTGCCGAAACGGACAGACAAAGCGCAAAGAGCGCTGAAATAAAGGTGATTGCGTGCAGCCGGGCAGGTATCATGCGCGTGACCCTATGGCCCCCGTTGAGAGGTTCAACACACAAACTTGGCATTGGCAAGGCATGGGGCTAGGGTCCGCCGCGGTTTGAATCGGGTCACAGAGACCCAAACTAGAAGGATGCGTGTCATGTTCAAAGGCTCAATGCCTGCCCTCGTCACGCCGTTTCGCGACGGCAGGGTGGATTATGATACGCTCAAAAACCTTGTCGAATGGCAAATAGCCGAAGGCAGCCACGGGATCGTGCCGGTCGGCACCACCGGGGAAAGCCCGACGCTGACCCATGACGAACACGAGCGCGTGGTCGAAGCGGTGGTCACGGTCGCGAATGGCCGGGTGCCGGTGATCGCGGGCGCGGGATCGAACAACACCGCCGAAGCCATCCGCCTGATGCGCCATGCGCATTCCGTTGGCGCCGATGCGGCCCTTGTCGTGACCCCCTATTACAACAAGCCCACGCAAGCCGGGCTGATCGCGCATTACACCGCGCTGCACGATTGCTGTGACCTGCCGATCATCATCTACAACATCCCCGGCCGGTCGGTCGTGGACATGAGCCCGGCGACGATGGGCGAATTGGCGAAACTGCCCCGGATCGTGGGGGTGAAGGACGCCACCGCCGATATCACGCGGGTGTCGCATCAGCGCACGACCTGCGGAACCGATTTCATCCAGTTGTCGGGCGAAGACGCGTCGGCGCTTGGGTTCAACGCCCATGGCGGGATGGGCTGCATCTCGGTGACGGCGAATGTCGCGCCGCGGCTCTGTGCGGAGTTTCAGGAGGCGACGCTGGCAGGCGATTATGCCAAGGCGCTGAGCTTGCAGGACCGGCTGATGCCGCTGCATGAGGCGATTTTCCTCGAACCCGGTCTGGCGGGGGCGAAATACGGGCTGTCGCGGCTGGGCAAATGCAGCGACGAGGTGCGGCTGCCGCTTGTCGGCGTGACCGATAGCACCAAGGCGCGGATCGACGACGCGATGCGTCATGCGGGGCTGCTGAACTAGGCCTAAATCACAGGGAGTGATGGGATGAGCGCGCGCGTTCACATGGTCTGCGGCCTGCCGGGCGCGGGCAAGACGACCTATTCCGAGACCCTGCGCCGCGACCTTGGTGCGGTACGGTTCTCGATCGACGAATGGAACGGGCGGCTGTTCTTTCCCGATCGGCACCCGACCTCGGATTTCAATTGGTTTTACGAGCGGGTGCAGCGGTCTTGCGCGCAGAT
>JABDPT010000267.1 GCA_013042605.1 Paracoccaceae bacterium | reverse complement strand
AGGTGATAGGCAAACTCGCGCCAGACAAGCTCTTTGAGGAAGGTTTCGGCCCCGCGCTTGCCCTCGTGCAGCGCCCGCATCCCGGCATGCCAAGCGGTGCGGGGCGATATTTCGCCGTGGGTCAGGTTTTCGGACAGGCGCGATGTGCCTTCGATTCCCGGCAGGTCCCGCGCGCTGTCATAATCCGCAACCCGGTCCTCGATGAACGTGGCCAGCCGGTCAGAGGCCGCCGCCTCGCCGACAGCGAGATAAGGGCGCACGACACTGGCCCCGCGCCGCATCTCGGCTGCAAGGTCCCAATCGGCGGGATCGTCGCTTGCCGGCCACGTGTCCGGTGCCTTCAGGCTCTTGACGGCGCTCAGCGGCTCGGCCACTTCACGCCTCTTAACCGCCTTCCAGAACGGCGTGTAAACCTTGTAGAACCCGCCGGTTTTCGTCTCTACGTCCCACGGTTCGAACATCAGGTGTCCGGCAAGACTGCGCGCCTCGACACCATCGGATTTGAGGGCGGATTTGACATCTGTATCCCGCTCGCGCGCGTCGGGATCGTAAAGCCGCGACCACCAGACGGCCGTCGCCCCCGTCTCATCGACGAGCGCGCGCAAGACGTCGAGCGCCTTGCCGCGCCGGAAGATCAGCTTCGATCCGATGCCCTCAAGCGCCGCGCCAAATGCTTCGGCCCCCAGCCCAAGTCGCCATTTCGGACAGGCACCGTGGCTTTCCACCACCTCGTCCAGAATGAACACCGGGATGACCGGGCGCCCGGTTTCCGCCGCCGCCGTCAGAACGGGGTTGTCGCCCAGCCGAAAATCGCGGCGGACCCAGTAGATGATCGGTTCCTGCATATCCTGCCCCTGCCCGGCCCCATTCCGGGGCCTATAGAACCTGATCTAGGGCCGTTATCAGGCGGTCAACCTCTGACGCGCTGGTGTAATGCACGAAACTCATCCGCAAGACGCCGTGGCCGGGATCGATGCCCTGCGCCCGCAGGTTGCGCCCGGCATAGAAATCGCCGCCATCGGCCATGATGCCGTGGGGAGCGAGGTCGGCGGCAATCTCGGCCCCCGGACGCGATGACAGGACCGCGACGGTCGGTGCGCGGTTCTGGGCCGCGGTCGGCCCGAGAAGCCGCAGGCTGTTTTTCGTCGACAGATAGTCGAGCAACGGCTCAAGCAGCGCAATCTCTTGCGCGCGCATCAGGTCATGCACGGCCGCGGCCCGCGCGGCCGGGGCAGAATTCCCCGCGATGTGATGGGCGTAAAGCGCATCGATGTAATCGGCCATGCCCGCACAGGCCGCGATCTGGGCATGGTCCGGTCCCGCGGGCGTGAAGCGCTTGTAGAGCGTGCCGCCGTTGAAATGATGCCCTTGATTGGGCAGCGCCTCGCCCAGCGCGCGGCGGATCACCATCAACCCCTGATGCGGGCCATAGGTCTTGTAGCTGGAAAAAAGATAGATATCGGCTCCAAGCTTCGCGACATCCGGCAACCCGTGCGGCGCATAGCTGACCCCATCGACGCAGACCACCGCACCGGCGGCGTGCACCTTGTCAACGATGGCCCGCACATCGTTGATTTCCCCCACAATGTTCGAGCAGTGGGGAAAACAGACCAGCCGCACCGTGTCGTCAAGCAGTCCGTCCAGATCGGCAGGATCAAGATGCCCCGTCTCCGGGTCCATCTTCCATTCGACGACCCGAAGCCCCCGCCCGGTCAGCCGTCGCCAGGGTCCGGAATTGGCTTCGTGATCCTGATCGGTGACGATGATCTTCTCACCGGGGCTGAGCCACTGGGCAAAGGCCTGCGCCAGGACATAGGTGTTCTGCGTGGTCGAGGGCCCAAAGCTCAGTTCGTCGGTCTCGACCCCCATCATCGCGGCCAACCGGCTGCGCGCCTCGTCCATCTCGGCCCCGCCCGCCTGCGACGGGGCGGACGGGCCATAGGGCTGCATCTTGCGTGTCGTGTAGAACCGCGTCAGCCGGTCGATCACCGGGGCGCAGGCATAGGATCCGCCCGCATTCTCGAAAAACGCCAGATCCTTGAGCGTGGGATCGGAGAACGCGGGGAACTGGCCGCGCACGAATTCTGTATCAAGTGCCATGGCGCATGGGTGGCGATGATTGCCGGAAGGGTCAAGCCCCCCGGAAACGCTTTCAATAAAGGCGGCAAACACCTGCGAGGCGTAAAATAAATGCGCGCCGCTCCCGCGACCCTACGTTCCCGCTTGAACGTTCCCCGAACTGGCCGTAGCGTCCGTTCGTCCATGTCCTTGGGAGGGATATTTATGACTGTTTCACGTTCGCTTCTGGGCGCATCCGTCTTTGCGCTCGCGGCCTCTGCCGCCTTTGCGGAAGACCCTGAGTTGTTGGTGTTCGACTGGTCGGGATTCGAAGAAGACGCCTATTGGGCGGTCTATGCTTCGATCCACGGTCAGGGGCCGACCTACGCCTTCTTCGGCGAAGAGGAAGAAGCGTTTCAAAAACTGCGCTCCGGCTTTCGCGCCGATGTCGCGCACCCCTGTCCGCATTCGGTGGACAAGTGGCGGCAGGCCGGATTGATCGAGCCGTGGGATCTGTCGAAGATCCCGAACTATGCCAGCGTCGCGGATGAATTCAAAACCGCACCGGTGATCACGGATGGCGATGACGTCTATATGATCCCCGCCGACAATGGCGCGACGGCGATTGCGTGGAACACCGAAGAGGTCCCGGCCGAGGATGTCGCGACACTTCAGGTCTTCGCCAACCCGGACTATGCCGGGCGCATCTCGCTTCCCGACAATGTCGACGATGTCTTCGCGCTTGGCTATCTGGCCACCGGAACGACCGACTGGACCACCGCCACCATGGAAGACATGGAACGCGCCGCCGCCTGGATCCGCGAAGTGCACCCCAATGTGCGCACCTACTGGACCGATGGCGCCGAACTGGCACAGTTGATGGCCACGGGCGAGGTATTGGTCGCGTGGTCGTGGAACGAAACCCCGGTGCAGATGTCGGCCGAGGGGCACCCGATCGCCTTCAACCGCTCGCCCGCCGAAGGCACGTCGATGTGGTTCTGTGGCTATGTGAACCTTGTCGATGGCCCGGGCTCGGAAGACAAGGCGCATGACTTCATCAACGCCTTCCTCGACCCGTCGGTCACCGACTACATCGTGAACGAATGGGGCTATGGCCACGGCAACGCCGCGGCGATGGCCGGGCTGGGCGCCGAGACGTTGGAAGAGGTCGGGCTTGGCCCCGTCGATGTCCCGATCCTGCAGCAGCTTCCGATGGATATCAGCCTCCGCGAGGCCCAGGTGCGCGAGTTCGAAAACATCAAGGCCGGTTTCTAATCCCGTCAGACCATTGTAAATCAAACCTAAAGGGGCTGCGACCGCGCGTCGTGGCCCCTTTTTTGTGAACCAATCCCGGTCTGTCCACGTAACCCCTTCAGACACACCAAAGTTTACACATGGGACACTAGATGATCGAGGTCGTGAATATCGCGCTGGCGCTGGTCAGCATCGGACTTGGCGCCGTTGGCTGGCTTGCCCCGCGCTATACGATGCAGGTGCTGGATATGGCGCCGAACGGGTCGACCATGGGCCTGTCCGAAATCCGCGCGGCTTCCGGTGCACTGTTCATCGGGCTCGGGCTGGGCGCGATCTTCCTGGCCACCCCGCTGGCCTATGCGATGATCGGTTTTGCATGGGGTGGCGCGGCGGTCGGGCGGCTGACATCGATCGTCGCGGATGGCGACGCATCGCGCCAAAAGATCACTTTCTTCGTCGTCGAGGCGGCAGTGGCCGCCACCCTTTTGGCGATCAACCTCTAAAGCATGCAAAAATTCCTGTTTGTGAATGCGTAAGGCCGGTTTAGGCTTGCCTCGCGCATAAAAAACAAACGGGAGGAACACATGCGACGCACTTTCCTGACACTGGCGGCTGCCGCACTTCTGGCACTTGGAAGCTTTGCGGTCCCGGCGATGGCCGAAGGGTATGGCAAGCAGAAGGTTGTCTATCACATCAACTATGATGGCGGCGAAGACAGCCGCGCCTATCGCGGTGCCATGCGCAACGTGCAAAACCACATCAATGCCGTCGGCGCCGAAAACCTTGAGGTCAAGGTCGTCTTGCATGGTAACGGGCTTGGCCTGTTGATGAACGCCAAGAAAAACGATGCGCTGCAAACTGCGGTCAGCTCTCTCAAAGGTCAGAACGTCAACTTCCAGGTGTGCAACAACACGCTGAAGGGCCGGAAGATCAGCTATGAAGACGATCTTTACGATGTCTGGGAAGAGGACATCGTACCGTCCGGCGTGGCCGAACTCTCGCGTCTTCAGCAGATGGGCTATACCTATATCAAGCCCTGAGCGACAACCGGTCGGGCGGCGCGCGTCGCCGCCCCCTACCCGCTGCCGATGAGGATACCGGCGGCCAGCACCAAAGCACCCCCCAGAACGACCTGAAGCGCGGCTCGGAAGAACGGCGTCTCCATGTATCGGTTCTGGATCCAGGCAATCGCCCAAAGCTCGAAGAACACCACGACAATCGCGGTAATCGTCGCCGTCCAGAAATCGGGGATGAGATAGGGCAAGGCGTGGCCCAGCCCGCCGATCGTGGTCATGATGCCCGACGCGAAACCACGCTTGATCGGGCTGCCGCGCCCCGACAGTTCGCCATCATCCGACGCGGCCTCGGTAAAGCCCATGGAAATGCCCGCCCCGACCGACGCCGCGAGCCCCACGAGGAAAGTGTTCCACGTATCGCCGGTGGCAAAAGCTGCGGCAAAGATGGGGGCCAGCGTCGAGACAGAGCCATCCATCAGCCCCGCCAGCCCCGGCTGTACCCATGTCAGCACGAATTTGCGATGCGCGTCGCGATCCTCCGAACTGACGGCGTCTTCGGTCAGATGCTCTTCGGCAAGCCCGGCGGCACTTGCCTCATGCCCCGCCTCGGCCGCCGCCAGATCGCCCAGAAGCTTGCGCGTGTCCGCGTCCTTGCTTTGACGCGCGGCGGCCTCATAGAACTGCTGCGCCTGATATTCCATGTCGCCGGCAATCTCGCGCATCCGCTCCAGCGGCAGTTGCTCCATCAGCCAGACCGGGCGGCGGTAGTAATAGCCGGACACATGCTCGCGCCGAATGAGCGGGATCGTGTCGCCGAACCGCGCCTGATGCAGGTCGATGAGGCGCTTGCGATGCGTGTCCTCTTCGAGCGCCATGCCATCGAAGACCTTGGCCGTGGCCGGAAATTCGTCGCGCAGCTTCGCGGCGAACCCACGATAGATACGCGCGTCATCTTCCTCGGACGAAATGGCCAGCGCCACGATCTCTTGTTCGGTCAGGTCGCTGAACCGCTTGCGGTTTCCCATCAATGCGCGCATTGCGATGTCCCTCGCAGAATTAGAATGATTCTAAAGTATCACATCCCCGTGCCCACGCAAGCGGCGGAACCGCTTGAAAATCGGGCAAATCCCCCTTAGGTTCATAAGGCTTCGCAAGAAGCTATGGACATAAACGCGCTCGTAATAAGCGGATCGGACCCGGGGGCGGTACCCGGCGGCTCCACCAACATCCTTCGTTTGGGGATCATGGGGCCGAAATAGGATCGACGGACGTCTAAAGGGGTTTGCTTTGTCTCGGTTGGAAGCCACCGTTATCGGCGCACTAAAGCTAGTTGCAAACGACAACAAAGCTCCGATGGCTCTGGCTGCGTAAGCAGTTCGAGTTATCGAAATCTAAGCCCTTGCCCCTAGCAGGGTAAGGCGGGGTTCGCAGGCACCTGGCAACAGAAGCCTGCACTTCTCCGCTCAAATATGCGTCATTTCCTGCCGGTTGGGCCCACATCCATTGCGGGCGCGGCGATCGGCGTTAAGCTGAACCGCATGTTTTGCGATCATTTCAGCCGTTCTTTGACATCCACGCTTGCCGGTCTCGCCCTGATGGCTGGCGCAATCGCCACACCTGCGCAGGCCTGCACGACGGGTCTGGTGCTTGCCATCGACGTCTCGAACTCCATCGACAGCGGCGAATACCGCATTCAGGCCGAAGGGCTGGCCGATGCCCTGCTCGATCCCGAAATCCGGGAAGCGCTTGTTGCCGGAGAGGTCGCCTTGACCGTGATCCAGTGGTCGGGCGTCGGGCGGCAGGAGATCACGATTCCATGGCGGCGCATGAAGACCGAGGCCGATGTGCTCGCAATCTCGGAACAGGCGCGGCAGATGCGCCGCGCGTTCATCATGTCCGACACCGCCGTCGGCGACATCGTGCGATTCTCTCTGCGGCAGTTCGCGGCGGTGCCCGATTGCGCGCGCCATGTCATCGACATTTCCGGCGACGGCACCGACAACGCGGGCACCGACCCCACCGGTGCGCGGTATGATGCCGAGGCGCAGGGCGTACAGATCAATGCCCTTGCGATCGAAGGGCTGGGCGTCTCGATCTCGAATTTCTTCCGGCGCCGGGTCATCACGCGCGACGGCTTTGTGATGACGGCGCGCGGCCATTCGACCTATGCCGAAACCCTGCGGCGCAAGATCAAGCGGGAAGTCAGTCAGGTGATGTTCTGACGCGCACCCAAGAATTCGCCGGATGGCCTTTCCTTCGCCTTCGAATCTCTTATTCTGCCTCTGCACTCAGAGGGTTCTAGATGCCGGGCACAATCGACTACGGAAACCTGATGCACCGCGCCATGCGCGGGCTGATTCAGCAGGTTTTAGAAGGTGTTGTCGAGGGTGGCTTGCCCGGTGAGCATCACTTCTTCATCACGTTCGACACGATGCACCCCGATGTCGAGATCGCCGACTGGCTGTCGGACCGATACCCTGATGAGATGACGGTGGTGATGCAGCACTGGTTCGATAACCTCGACGTCACGGACGAGGGGTTTTCGGTTACGCTGAACTTCGGCGACAGCGCCGAGGCGCTTTACATCCCCTATGACGCGATCAAGACCTTCGTGGACCCGTCCGTCGAGTTCGGCCTGCGTTTCGAGACGCAGGAAGATGACGACGATGGCGGGCCGGACCTTGCGGATGCGTTGGAACCGGACAGGGACAGCGAGGATCCGGACGCCGGGCCCAAAGACGCGGAAATCGTCAGCCTCGACAAGTTCCGCAAATAGCGGGCCGTCGCGCATCACCTTCCGAAATTTGGGCCACACTGCCCAATTTGCCCCTTTCTTGCCACAAACCCGTGCCACGCCAATCCTGATCAGATCTGGCGGGGGATATGGCATGGAGCTGACATCGATGCGCGACGGACAAACGCTCCGGCCCGTAGACGGGTATTTCGCGCAGGCCGTTCTTCCTTTGCGCATCGGAAACGACCTTGCGCAATCGGCGTTTGCCGGACCATTGGACCGCGAGCTTGACCGTATCGGGTTGGGCCGGGTCGCGGGGTTCGAGATATCGCAAGATGACGAAGGCGAACCGGCCCTGCTGACCATTACGCTGTCGCTGGCCACGGATGCGCCGCGCGCGCTGAAGACCGTGGCACAACTGCTGGAAAAGCTCGACGCGCCCATGGGATCGCGGCTGGGCAATGCCGAATGCGATAACCTGTTGGAGTTTGGCACGAGCGAGGGGCTTGGCCTTTACCTGCCTCGTCAGGATACGGCGGAAGAAGACCGGCTTGCGGTGATCGAGGCTTGCACCGATGCGCTGAACGGTGCGGGGCTTTATCAAGGGTCGGTCAGCGTGGGCGACCGGACCGCGCTCTATTTCTATGGCAACAGCTTTAACCGGATGCGCACGGCCATCACCTATGTGATGACGACGGACCCGCGCTGTCGCAACGCATTTGCCCGGCGGCTGAACTAGGGTCCTGATCGGAGCGTGATGGACCAAGCTGCCCCAGCCCCTGCCGAAACCTTTCTCGTGGCCCGTCTGCCCGCGCGGGTTGGCCCGTTGATCCGGGGTGAGCTTTACGAAGACCCGCTGGCCGATCTTCTGGACCCGACGGGCATCGCCGAGGTCACGGGCGGCGGCACGATGATGGCCGAAGGCGGGGACATCAAATTCGTCGATCTCGAGATTTGCGTACAGGGCGACCTTGCCCCTGTCCTGGATGACATCGCTGCCGCGCTGGAAAAGATCAACGTCCCACGCGGCACCGAACTGATCGACGACAACGGCACGACCCTGCGCACCTGCGGGACACGGGCGATTGCCGGACTGGCGCTGGACGGGGTGAGCCTGCCGCAAGAGGTCTATGACAGTTGCAGCGCCGATGACGTGCTAGACGCGATGCTCGACGCGATGGGGCCGGGCCACGGCTATGCCGGATTTCACGCGATGGCCGAAACCACGGTGCTCTATTTCTTCGGCGACGATTACGCGACCATGGAAAAGGCGATGAAAAAGCGGATGCCCAAGGTTCCGCTGTGTCAGAACGCCGAGCTGCGCCAGATCGCCTGATCCCGCCTCCTGCGCCAAACTGCCGATTGCCCCCGGGCCTGTCCCCCGCTATCCGGTATGCGACAGTATTCCGGAGGATCCCCGATGACCCAGACCCGCACCGAAACCGACAGCTTTGGCCCGCTTGAGGTGCCCTCTGACAAGTATTGGGGCGCGCAGACCCAGCGTTCCATCCTCAACTTCCCGATCGGCTGGGAAAAGCAGCCCATCGCCATCGTGCGCGCCTTGGGTGTGATCAAACAGGCCTGCGCCATGGCCAACAAAGAGCGTGGCGCGCTTGATGCGACACTGGCCGATGCGATCATTCAGGCGGCCTCCGAAGTGGTGGCGGGCAAGTTCGACGACAACTTTCCGCTAGTGGTCTGGCAGACCGGGTCGGGCACCCAGTCGAACATGAACGCCAATGAGGTGATCGCCAACCGCGCCATCGAAATCCTGGGCGGTGTGATCGGATCGAAAGACCCGGTGCACCCCAACGATCATTGCAACATGGCGCAATCGTCGAACGATACCTTCCCCACCGCCATGCACATCGCCACCGCGACCACCGCGCATGACGTACTTTTGCCCGGTCTGGCCAAGCTGCATGCCGCGCTTGAGACCAAGATCGCGGCCTTCGACGGCATCATCAAGATCGGCCGCACCCACACGATGGACGCGACCCCGCTGACCCTTGCGCAAGAGTTTTCGGGCTATGCCCATCAGGTCGCCATGGCGATTGAACGGGTGAAGGCCGCCCTGCCCCGCATCTACGAACTGGCCCAAGGCGGCACGGCGGTGGGCACCGGGCTGAACAGCCCGACCGGCTGGGGCGAAACCGTCGCCGCCAACATGGCCGAGATCACCAGCCTGCCCTTCATCACCGCCCCCAACAAATTCGAAGCTCTGGGCGCCCATGACGCGATGGTCGAGATGTCGGGCGCGGTGAAAACCGCCGCCGCAAGCCTTTTCAAGATCGCCAACGACATCCGCCTTCTCGGCTCTGGCCCGCGCTGCGGTCTGGGCGAGTTGATGCTGCCCGAGAACGAGCCGGGCTCGTCGATCATGCCGGGCAAGGTCAACCCGACCCAGTGCGAGGCGATGACGCAGGTCTGCGCCCATGTCTTCGGCAACGACGCAGCCATCGGCTTTGCCGGCAGCCAGGGGCATTTCGAGCTGAACGTCTACAAGCCGATGATGGCCTATAACCTTCTGCAATCCATGCAGCTTCTGGGCGACGCGTCGGTTGCCTTCACCGATAACTGCGTCATCGGGATCGAGGCCAATACCGACCGGATCGAAAAGCTGATGCGCGAATCGCTGATGTTGGTGACGGCACTGGCCCCGCAGATCGGCTATGACAATGCGACCACCGTGGCCAAGACCGCGCATAAGAACGGCACGACACTCAAGGAAGAGGCGATCAAGCTGGGCTTCGTCGATGAGGCCACGTTCGAGGCGGTCGTACGCCCCGAAAAGATGATCGGCCCCAAGGACGCATGAGCAAACCGGTCAACCTGAACAAGCATCGCAAGGCCAAGGCCCGCGCCGAAAAGCGGGCCGAGGCCGACGCGAACGCGGTGCGGTACGGGCAGAGCAAGGCGGATAAGGCGCGGGATGCGACACAGGCCGAAAAGGCCGCGCGCCATCTTGATCAGCACAAGCGCGATCCGGAATGAACGCGCGCCCCGTCAAACGCTCGCTCACGCTTCAGCGGCACCGCACGAGCGTGTCGCTGGAAGATGCCTTCTGGCAGGAGTTTCGGGCCATCGCCACGCGGCGCGGCATGGCGATCAATGCGCTTGCGGCGGAAATCGACGCAAGCCGCGACACCGAAACCGGGCTTGCGTCGGCCATTCGTTTGTTCGTGTTGGAAGACCTGAAGGCTCAGGCGCGGTCCTCGGGCGCATAAAGCGCGTCGCGCAACCGCGACGCCATGGCAAGCTGGGCCCGTTCGGACGCCGTCAACCGTTGATACAGCACATCCGACGGGCGCGGGCCCATCTTGAAAAGCTGTGTTACCTCGGCCCGATTGAGGCCCCGGCGCGCCGGCGCTTCTTCTGCCTGATGTCGATGCGGCAACCGCCACGCGGGCACGGCAATGCGCAAAAACGGCCTTGGCGCGGCCTCGATGGCAGATGGTTGTCCCATGTCACATTTCCCCCATGGCGTCGGTGACGACAAAGACCAGACCACTCGGAAACAGAACAAAAAACGGGGGAGAGACAGCAATTCACCGCCGCAGTTGGCGGGTCGCCCCCGAATT
>JABDPT010000265.1 GCA_013042605.1 Paracoccaceae bacterium | reverse complement strand
GTCCGGGGCACCCTATCACACCAGCTAGCCGGAAAGCCGAGAGGCCTTGCGTTCTGGTGGTTCGGAGAGACAAGACACCTCTCCAATCCGGCCGGAAGGGGCCCCCGCAATCGCGGGGCCCCTTTTGTCTCATCCCCCCTGAAAAACCTTTACAGATGGGACGAAACCTGCGAAATGAGCCGCGCTACGTTACCCTATCGATCCCCTGTCTCCCCCACTCGGCGAACAGCGCACTCGATCTGCACTGACGACGCCGGGCTGCCGCATGCTGCGGGCAGCGCTAAATGAAGGAGACACGGATTATGGCCAACGGCACCGTGAAATGGTTCAACACCACCAAAGGTTACGGCTTTATTGCGCCTGAAGGCGGCGGCAAGGACGTGTTCGTACACATCTCTGCTGTTGAGCGTTCGGGCCTGACCGGCCTGGCGGATGACCAGAAAGTAACCTACGATCTCGAGTCCGGCCGTGACGGCCGCGAGAGCGCGATCAATATCGCTCTGGTCTAAGCCACCGCGATAAAGGTTTTGAAGGGCGCCGGTTTCGGCGCCCTTTTTTCGTGTCCGCTCAGCGCTTTTTCTTGATGCTCTGAACCTCGCGGACCATCTTGCCAAAGCCCTTTTCCGCCGCCCTCCGTTCGGCCAGCGTCATGGCGTTGAACCGGTTTTCGGCCACCAGCTTTTTCCAGCGCTTCACCCGTGCCGCGTCCAACTGCCCGTTGGCCAACGCGGCCGTCACCGCGCAGCCGGGCTCCTGATCATGGGCGCAATCGGAAAACCGGCAGCCTGCCGAAAGCTCTTCGATATCGGCATAAAGCTCGTCAAGCCCGTCCTCGACGTCCGTCATCTGCAACTCGCGCATCCCCGGCGTATCGAGAAGCCAGCCACCATGGGCGAGCCGGTGCAGCGCGCGCGCCGTGGTCGTATGCCGCCCGCGGTCGTCGTCCTCGCGCGCGGCCTTCGTTTCGACCGCGGCTTCGCCCAGAAGCGTGTTCACAAGCGTGGATTTTCCGACGCCCGAGGACCCCATGAAGGCCACCGTCTGGCCCGGCCCGCACCACGGGCGCAGCATGTCGGCCACGCCCGGTTCCAGCGCATTGACCGCCTCGACCGAGAGATTGGGCAAAAGCGCGCGGGCCTCTTTCACGTAAGACGCCGTGTCGTCCACAAGATCGGCCTTGGTGATCACGACGACGGGCAGCACGCCCGAGGATCGCACGAGGGCCAGGTATCGTTCCAGCCGGGCCAGGTTGAAATCGCGGTTGCAGGACGTGACGATGAACACGGTATCGACATTGGCGGCGATCAGCTGCACCTGCCGCCCGGTTCCGGGCGCGCGCCGTTTGAGAAGGCTCTGCCGGTCCAGCGCCCGCACCGCCCGCGTGGCGTCTGCATCGAGCAGCAGCCAGTCGCCCACGGTCGCGGCGGTCTCGTCGTCTTCCTCATCGGCGCGATAGGGCGGGATGCGTGTCGCTAGATCGGGGCCGACCACGTCAAGCCCGTTGCGGTGCACCCCGACCACGCGCGCCGGGCGCAGGTCGGCCTCGGTGTCGGGATCGATCTGATTGGCAAAGGCCGGACGCCAGCCGAAACGGGCAAGCGGCGATGGGGCGGATTTGGGGGCATCGAATCCCGGAATGGTCCATTTGCTGTGTGACTTGGAGTTCATGGATAGGGGCTTTCATGGCGGGGCGGTCCGGTTCGGCGGTCCGCAGATGTCGGGAAGACGCAAAAACCCTTGCCCTCGGGAAGGGGTGCTTGCAGTGCGATCAGATCAGGGACGCCGTGCATCCCTGCGATCTACCAGGCCATCAAAGCTCCATCTCAGCGTTGGGTACAGCATAGCACGAGCTCGGGCAGTCGCGAAAGGCCGCGCCTCACAGAGCACGCGCAACCTCATCCGCGAGCCCGGCGATCTCTGCCGTCCACGCGCCGCGCCCACGTTCAAGCACGCCCTTGCCCATTCCCAGCGTCTCGGCATAGGCGACCCGGTTGCCCAGCACCGTTTCCGCCCGCGGCGCGTCCAGCGCGCCCAGCGCTTCGATCACCTGATCAAGCACCCGCGTGCCGGCCTTGGCGCGGTTGATCACCACCATCACGGCACTGCGTTCGCGCGCGGCCAGATCAAGCACGCTTTCGGTGGCCCAGACATCGACCTGACTGGCCGCGACCGGCACGATCACCAGATCGCTTTCGCGCAGCGCGGGCCGCAGGTCGGCATCGACCTTGGGCGGCGTGTCGAGGATCACGTAATCATGGTCGCGCCGCAGCTTGTCGCATTCATAGCTGACGCCCCAGGCCGAGGCGGTGGAGAACTCCATGTCCTCCAGCCCGGCCTCGCGCCGCGCCATGAACCAGCGCCCGAGCGAGCCTTGCGGATCGGTATCAAGAAGCGCCACGGATTTGCCCGACCGCACGAAACTGACGGCAAGATTGACGGCTATCGTGGTTTTGCCCGATCCGCCTTTCTGCTGAGCGACGGTGATGACCTGTCCCATGACTGCCTGCTGCCTCCGGAGCTATGCTGCAGTGCAGAAAACCACGAATCGCGTCAAATTGCAATTCGCCTTTCAGGGCGCGGTCCAGTCGACATCCACCGCTTCTTCGACCGACAGGCTGCCATCGGGCGCAGGGCGCATCAGGGCTGCGGCGTCCGCCTCGTCCCCCTCAAGCCAGGTGCCGATATCTACGATATCGAGCAGAACGCCCATGCGGTCATGGATGTCGCGCACATCCCCGTTGGGCGGGCAGGTGACAGTCGCGACCTGCCAAAGCTCCTGCCCGTTCGGGGCGGTCCAGGCGTCACAGATCGCGGCGAACCAAAGCGGGCGCGCGTCCCGCGCCGCAATGCGCCACGCGGTTTTGCGCCGGGCCTTGCCCGTCCATTCGTACCAGCCATCGGCGGGCACGATGCAGCGGGTCACGCCCTCATAGGCGGACTTCGAAAAAACCGTTTCCGAACGCGCATTTATCAGCGTTTCCATCACCG
>JABDPT010000250.1 GCA_013042605.1 Paracoccaceae bacterium | reverse complement strand
TTGGCAATCGTGTTGATCATCAGGTCGGCGTTGAAGCCCACGAACACCGCCGCAAGGCCCACCAGCGAATGCATGATGGCCACAAGCTCGGGCATCTGGGTCATCTGCACTTTGGTGGCCAGCTGATAGCCCACGCCCGCACCCAGGGCGATCAGGATGATCGACGCGCCCCAAAGGCCCTGACCCGGGCCGATCAGCGTGGCGACAACCGCCAGCGCCATGCCCGCGATGCCGTACCAGACCGCGCGTTTGGCGCTTTCCTGCCCCGACAGACCGCCCAGCGAGAGGATGAAGAGAACCGCAGCGACCGCATAGGCCGCAATCGTGAATCCGAAGTCCATTATCTGACCCCCGCGCCGTTAGGATTTCTGGAACATGGCGAGCATGCGCCGTGTCACGAGGAAGCCGCCGAAAATATTGATCGAGGCCATGAAGATACCGAGAGCCGCCAGAATGGTGATCAGCGCCGAAGTCGACCCGATCTGTATCAGCGCGCCCAGAATGATGATCGACGAGATCGCGTTGGTCACGGCCATCAGCGGTGTGTGAAGGCTGTGCGCGACGTTCCAGATCACCTGGAACCCGATGAAGACAGACAGGACGAAGACGATGAAATGCTGCATGAAGCTGGCGGGCGCGACAAGGCCCACCGCCAGCACGAGCGCTGCCCCGATGCCGATCAGGCCCACCTGCTGGCGGGTCTGCGCCTTGAACGCCGCCCGTTCCTCGGCGCGCTTTTCCTCCGGTGTCAGCTCTTTAGGCTTTTCCTTCTTCTGCACCGCGATCGCCGCGACCTTGGGCGGCGGCGGCGGGAAGGTGATTTCCCCCTCGAAGGTCACCGTCGCGCCACGGATCACATCGTCTTCCATGTTATGCACGACCTGCCCGTCTTTCTCGGGCGTCAGGTCGGTCATCATGTGACGGATATTCGTGGAATAAAGCGTCGAGGATTGCGTCGCCATCCGGCTTGGGAAATCGGTATAACCGATGATCGTCACGCCGTTATCGGTGACGACCTTCTCGTCCATCTTGGTCAGTTCGCAGTTTCCGCCCTTTTCGGCGGCAAGGTCCACGATCACCGACCCGGGCTTCATCGCCTCGACCATGTCCTTGGTCCAGAGGATCGGCGCCGCGCGGTTCGGGATCAGCGCGGTGGTGATCACGATGTCCATGTCCGGCGCGATCTCGCGGAACTTCTCAAGCTGCTTGGCCTGGAACTCGGGGCTCGACGGGGCCGCGTAGCCGCCGGTTTCGGCGCCATCGGGTAATTCGTCATCTGAGAATTCGAGGAAGACGAACTCGGCCCCCATCGATTCAATCTGTTCGGCCACCTCGGGACGCACGTCGAAGGCGTAGGTGATCGCACCCAGCGAGGTTGACGTGCCGATCGCCGCAAGGCCCGCCACGCCCGCGCCCACGACCAGAACCTTGGCCGGCGGCACCTTGCCGGCGGCGGTGACCTGCCCGGTGAAGAAGCGTCCGAAATTGTTGCCCGCCTCGATCACCGCGCGGTAGCCCGCGATATTGGCCATGGACGACAGCGCGTCCATCTTCTGCGCCCGGCTGATGCGCGGCACCATGTCCATCGCGATGACGTTCGCGCCCTTGGACTTGGCCAGCTCCATCAGCGCCTCGTTTGCGGCCGGATAGAAGAAAGAGATCAGCGTCTGGCCCTTGGTCAGGCGCTTGGCCTCGGCCTCGGACGGCGGGCGCACCTTGGCGACCACGTCGGCGGCCTTCCAAAGTGCTGCCGCGCCCTTGATCACCTCGACCCCGGCGGCCTTGTAGGCGTCGTCGGTAAACCCGGCGGCCAGCCCGGCCCCAGCCTCGATCGCGCAGTCATAGCCCAGTTTCTGAAGCTGAAGCGCGCTGTCCGGCGTCATCGCGACGCGCGCTTCCCCTTCGAAGGTTTCCTTCGGTGCACCGATCTTCACGTGTTCTGTCCCCCGTCGAATTGCGGTCCGACCCATGGTTCTAGGTCGTTTCAGGCCGCTGTCTCATATCCAACGCAATTATCTTTCACAAGCAAATCACGCGGGCGCGCGGCAGGTTCAGACCCAACGCCGCACTTTCTGGGCGTAGCGCGCGAACTCGTGGCGGAATTTGCGGCGCAGGCGGTCTTCTTCGGGAATGATGAAGCGTCGCTCGATCACCCAGACGAAGACCGGCACCAGCGGCAGCGCCAGAACCGCGTCCCAGCGCAGGATCAGCCCGGCAAGGATCAGCGCGTCGGCGGCATAGATCGGGTTGCGGCTGCGCGAGAAAATACCGGTGGTGATCAGGTTCGACGCCTCCTGATGCGGGATCACCGTGGTGCGGTGGCGCCGGAACTCGGCAAAGGCCAGCGCCATAAGAACCAGCCCGCCGCCCACCAGAAGCCCGCCCACGAACCGCGCCCAGTCGCCGCCGAAGGTCAGGCCCAGAGAATAAATCTCTGGCTGCCACCAGGCGATCGCGGCGAACCCGGCGAGCCACACGGGCGGTATGTCGATCATCTTCATATCTGTCCTCTCCCCCGATCAGTCGGCCACCAATGTGCCGATCAGCGGCGTGACAAAGGCCCCCTCGGTCAGCGTGCTGCCCGCGGTCAGATCCGCGATCAGCCCTTCTGCCGCAGGCCCGCGGAAATTGCCCTCAAGCCCCGCATCCACGGTAAGCAGCCGCCCGTCCCCGATCAGGCTGCCATCCAGATCGGCCTGAAACCCAGCCTCAGGACCTGACGGCGTGGGGGTTGCGGTGACCATGCCACTCGTGACGTCGAGCCTGCCGTTCAGACGCCCCGACCGGCCCGAAATCACGTTATCGACCGACCCGCCCACGCTGCCGCCGACGAAATCGGCCCCCAGCGCGACCGTCCCGCTCAGGGTTTCACCGCTGGTTTGCAGCACTGCAAGCCCGGTATAGGTGGCCGAGGGCGGCAGGCTGGCCGTGGGCGTGATGACCTGCGCCTGTTGCTGGGCCAAGAGGGTGTTGAAGCTGTCGATCCGGTCATCCAGCAGCGGTTCATCGCCAAAGCGCAGGCTCACGTTGCACCCGGCAAGGAGCGTCCCTGAGATGGCGACCGTAATTGCCTTGCTCAAAAACCCCATATCGCCTGTCCTGACCCGCATTGGCGACATGATGTTCGCCGCCTCGCCCCTGCGCAAGCGCCTTTCGGCACCTTGACCCCGCCGCGCACCCGCGCGACGTAAGGCGCCATGACCGATTTCACCGCCACACGCGCCCAGTTCCACCTGCCCGACGGGGTGATCTATCTCGACGGCAACTCGCTTGGCCCCCTGCCGCGCGCCGCGACCGAAAGGGTTGCAGCCATGATGCAGCGCGAATGGGGCGAGATGCTCATCACCGGGTGGAACCGCGCGGGCTGGATGGCGGCCCCGGGTGTGATCGGCGACCGTATCGCAAGGCTGATCGGCGCCGCGCCCGGCAGCGTGGTGATCGGCGACACGCTGTCGGTCAAGGTCTATCAGGCGCTGGCCGCCGCCCTGCCCTTGCGCCCCGACCGCCGCGTTATCCTGAGCGATAGTGGCAACTTCCCCAGCGATCTTTACATGGCCGACGGGCTGGTCGGCATGCTGGGACGGGGCCACGAGCTGCGCGTGGTCGACCCCGAAGAGGTCGCCGACGCCATCACCGACGAGGTCGCGGTTCTGATGCTGACCCAGGTCGATTACCGCACCGGGCGGCGGCATGACATGGCCGCGCTTACCGCCAAGGCCCATGAGCATGGCGCGCTAACCCTCTGGGATTTGGCGCATTCCGCCGGCGCTTTCCCGGTTGATCTGGCCGGAACGGGGGCCGATTTCGCCGTGGGCTGCACCTATAAATACCTCAACGGCGGGCCCGGCGCGCCCGCCTTCATCTATGTCTCGCCCGACCATATCGACCGCATCCGCCCCGCCCTCGCAGGCTGGCTGGGCCACGAGGCCCCCTTCGCCTTCGACCTCGACTACCGCGCGGGCGGCGGCATCGATCGGATGCGCGTGGGCACGCCGCCGGTGTTGCAGATGGCCGCGCTGGAGACCGCGCTCGACATCTGGGACAGCGTCGATCTGGGGCGCGTGCGCGCGCGCTCCGTGGCGCTGTCGGAGCTTTTCATCGAAACGGTCGAGGCGAAATGCCCCGCCCTCACCCTCGCCTCGCCCCGCAACCCGGAAGAGCGCGGCAGTCAGGTCGGCTTCCGCCACCCAGAGGGCTACGCAATCATGCAGGCGCTCATCGCGCGCGGCGTGATCGGTGACTTTCGCGCGCCCGACATCCTGCGCTTCGGGATCACGCCGCTCTATCTCAGCGAGGCGGATATCCTGCGCGCCGTCGATATTCTGGCCGATATTCTGGACAACGACCTTTGGGACCGGGCGGAATACAAGGTCCGCGCGGCGGTGACGTGACCCTGCACCTGCGCCGCTTTGCGCCCGAAGACGCGCTGCGCTGTTTCGACGTCTTCCGCGATGCCGTCCATAACGGCAGCGCCCCGCACTATGACGCGGCGCAACGCCACGCATGGTTGCCCGAGGGCCCTCCGGGTGACGGCTGGCTGACGCGTCTGGGCGCGGCGCGGACATGGGTGGGCGAAGACGCGCGTGACCTGCAAGGCTTCATCGCGCTGCAACCCGGTGGCTATCTCGACATGATCTTCGTGCGCCCGGCAATGCGCCGCAGCGGGCTGGCCGTCGACCTGCATGACGCGATGCTGAAAGACGCGCGCGCCCTCGGCCTTGACCGCCTGACCACCCATGCGAGCCTGCTTGCCCGCCCCTTTTTCGAGCGGCAAGGCTGGGACGTGATCGCGCCAGAGACGGTGACGCGCGATGGCGTGGCCTTGCACCGGTTCGAAATGGCAATGGAATTGCCCTAGATTGGCGCCGGTCGAGATGAGGGCAGCGCCGGCCCTTGGGGGCGGGTCGGCGCTGCCCGGCGTGCCGCCGTGCGGGACTGACCGCAATGCCCCTCCGAACGCATCGCTCACACCTCGCTAACCCCCGCCCGCTATACCTCCTCCCCGGTACCGCGCAGGGGCCGACAACAGTCCCTGCATCAGACGAGGAACACCGGTCCGGCCCTTGCAATTCGGGGCCAAGCGACCGCCGGCAACGTGAAGGGCTAAAACCCCTTCACACGCGACAAAGGACCAATGCCCTCAAACAATAGGGGGCGGCGCCGTCCCATTCCTGCCAAGGCCGATCGCAGCCCAAGCGACCCCGAGATGACCCAACCCCGGCAGCGCCCCCAAGCGCCCGCCGCCGAACCCGTGCGCAAGTTTCTGCGACGGAACCCGGCGCACGCCCCGTATCACCTTGCATCCAACCCCAAGGAGATACGACATGACCCGCCTTATCCTGACCACATCCGCCATCGCTCTTGGCCTTGGCGTGAGCCTCGCCCCCGCCTTCGCCGCCGACGGCAAGATCATCGACCGGATCGAAGACCGCATCGACCGGCGCGAAAGCATTCGTGACGAGGCCTATGACCGCGGCCCGCTTGACGTGATCGAAGATCGGCTGGACCGCCGCGAAAGCATCCGTGACCGCGCCGGGATCGAAACCACCGGCCCCGTCGACCGCTGGGAACGCCGCAAGATCCGCCGCTGGTGGCAGAACCAGAACGAAG
Source organism: Paracoccaceae bacterium (assembly GCA_013042605.1). Classification (GTDB taxonomy): domain Bacteria; phylum Pseudomonadota; class Alphaproteobacteria; order Rhodobacterales; family Rhodobacteraceae; genus JABDPT01. Next base: position 1,512 of record JABDPT010000250.1, on the reverse strand, counting down.
GCTAGGAAAGCCAGGTCTCGTAATCGCTGACCAGCAGGTGCGTGGGGGCCTCGTCCTCCTCCACTTGCGCGAACCGGCCGATCTCTTCGCGGAAGATATTATCGGTCAGGTCGTCGTTCACCGTCGAGACCTCACCGATCAGCACGTCGCCTCCGTCTCCCCAGAAGGCGTGCCAGTCGCCGGGCATGAGCGTCACGCTCTCGCCCGGCGCGAGCTTCAAAACCTCGCCAGGACTGAACGTCCGTTCAATTCCATCGCAGCGCACCAGGCCGCCACGATCCTTGGCGAAATTGCCCGCGTCATCCGACCCGAAAAGCTCGATAGCCAGCGTCGCCCCGCCCCGGTTGATGATATCTTCGGCCTTGATGACATGGGTATGCATCGGGCTGATCTGATCCTGCCGTGAAATCAACAGCTTCTCGGCATAGCACATGCCCCCGCCGCGTTGCAGGTCGGCCAGATCGCCGTTGCGCAGAGTGAAAAGAAAGAGGCCCAGCGCGTCGAAATCGCCCTGTCCGTAATCGGTGATGTCCCAGCCCATGCGGGCGGCGACGATCCGGCTGGCATCGGTGCGGGCGCGAAACTCATCGGGCGACCAATAGGCAAAGGGCGGCAACACGAACCCGTGCGCCCGGATCATGTCATCTGCGGCGGCCATGATGGTGTTGATGCGCGATCGTTTCATGCGGCCCTCCCGACGCCTGCGTTGCCGCAAAACCCTATGCGCGTGGGCAATGGGCGGCAAGCCCGGGCTGACGCTGGCGAAAATCGGGCGGTTTGGTTAGACCGAACCCGGGCAGAGGCGACGAGGCGCGCAGGTTTGGCAGGCAGAGAGATCAGCACCCGGACGATGGTCGTCGGCGTCCTCGCCATCACCCTGATCTTTCTGGCCTTGCGTGGGTATGATGCCTCCCAGCGCACGCTGATCTCGCATGACAGCGCGATCACGATCCTGTCGGCCACGGGCAACCAGATCGCCTTTGGCAGCCTTGACGCGATGGGGCTGACCGACCGCTGGGTCGATATGGCGGCCTTCGGGTTTCTGCGGGACCCCGCGCCGGGGCTCGATTTCGCTGCCGTGCGCGAGGGGCTGGTGCTCTCCGACATCCACCCGCCGCTTTACTTTTACGCCCTGCATCTCTGGCAGGCGCTGTTCGGACAGGCGTTTTCGACGCTGCTCTACCTAAATGTCCTGATCGGGGCGGCATGTGTCGTGGCGACGGGGGTGCTTTCGCGGATGATCCTCGGGCAAACAACAACGGCCCTGATCGCCACCGCGTTTTTCGCCGCCTCTCCCTTCTTTCTGGGGCCGGTTCAGGGCGTCTTGCGCCAATACGAGCTTTTGCAATTTTGCACGGCCCTGTCGGCCATCGGCTGGGTTGGCTTCCTGAAATCCGAGACGCGGGGCGCGCGCTGGCGCTATCTGGCCCTCATCGTCGCGGCGCAGACCGCCGGGCTTCTCACGCAGATACAGTTCGTCTTTATCATCGCCTCTGCCTGCCTTGCCGCCCT
>JABDPT010000245.1 GCA_013042605.1 Paracoccaceae bacterium | reverse complement strand
CGGCGGCGGCGACGATGACGACGGTGGCGGCAACGATGACGACGGCGGCGGCGGCGATGACGATGACGACGATGACGATGATGACGACGATGATGATGATGACGACGATGATGACGATGATGATGATGACGACGACGAGGACGACGACGACTGATCGTTCTCTTTCCCACTCACGGTAGAAAAGGCCCGCCCCGGACGACGTGACCGGGGCGGGTTTGGTGGTTTGACATGCTACGCGCGCTGATCCTTGCTGTTTCCCTGACGCTTGCGGCCCTTCCGGCGGCCGGACAGGGCGTGCGCGAAACGATGATCGATCAGCTTGCCGCGCAGGGTTTTACCGAAATCACGGTCAGCCGAACCCTTTTGGGCCGGACCCGGATCGTCGCCGAGAACGAGAAATTCCGGCGCGAGATCATCTATAACCCGGCCACGGGTGTCATCCTGCGCGACTTCTTGCGGGTTCTGGGGCGGACGGATGATGATAGTGACGGGGAAAAGGGCTGGGGTCTTTTCCGCTATGGCGGCGATGACGATGACTACGATGACAAAGACTACGATGACGACGACTACGACGACGATGATGACGACGACGACGATGATGATGATGATGACGACGACTGATCCGGACATCCTCTGAAAGGACACAGCAGGTGTACAGTCGCGTGCTGATCATTGCTGTCTTGGTGCTTCAGGCCGTTTGTGCGGCCTTTTTCGTATTTGATATCTCTCTCACGCTGTTCGGGTTGAGCGCGCCACCAATCAACTGGCAGCTTTATGAATTCATCGAGATTGGCGCGACTGCGGGGCTTGCGCTGGGCGTCGTGGTCGGTGCGCTGGCCCTGCGCGATGCGCGCACCCGGACCCGGCGGGCCGAGACCGCGCTGCGCGCCGCTTCGGGGGCGTTCATGGATGTGCTGGAAGAGCGGTTCATCGCCTGGGGCCTGACCCCTGCGGAACGCGACGTGGCGCTCTTCGCGATCAAGGGGATGTCCACGGCGGAAATCGCCGGGCTGCGCGATACGTCCGAAGGCACGGTGAAGGCCCAGACCAACGCGATCTATCGCAAGGCCGGGGTGTCGGGGCGGCCCCAGCTTTTGAGCCTGTTCATCGACGATCTGATGGACCCGGACGGGCCGGGCTAAGCCTCGGAACCGGCGTGGTTCTTCAGGATGTCGAGTGACACGATCTCAAGCGCGCGCTTGTGCGTCGCGGCAAGGCGCACCTGGGGGGCGGCCCCTTCCTCGGCGGCTTGCAGGAAGCGCCCGGCGCAAAGGCACCACTGATCGCCGGGTTTGAGGCCGGGAAACCCGTATTGCGGGATCGGTGTCGACAGATCGTTGCCGACATATTTCGAATAGGCCAAAAATTCGGCGGTCATGATCGCACAGACCGTATGACTGCCCGTATCCTGCGCGCAGGTGTTACAGGCGCCATCGCGGAAGAACCCGGTCATCGGGTCGCTGGAACAGGGTTCTAGCGCCTCGTCCAATACGTTGATTTCAGGGTCTTTTTGCATTTTTTGTCCTGACTAGCGAAAGCGATCGACGAGTTTTTGCAAGGGGCTGCGGGCGGGTTTGTCCACGGGCGCTTCTTCGGGTTTGGCAGGCTTCTCGGCAGGGGCGGTTTTCGACGACCGCGGTGGGTTCATGCGCAGCGCGACCGCGTTCGAAAAACGCCCCTTGTCGCCGTCCGCCAGCGCCTCGGCCCCGTCCGAGATGCCGCGCAGCAGGTCGTCAAGCCACGCCTCGTCGGCCTTGGCGAAATCGCGCAGCACATAGCCCGGCACGGCGTCCTTGTGGCCCGGATGCCCCACACCGATGCGCACGCGCACATAGGCGTCGCCGATATGCCCGTGCAGCGACCGAAGCCCGTTATGGCCCGCATGCCCGCCGCCGTCCTTGGCCTTCAGCTTGCCGGGGGCAAGGTCGATCTCGTCATGAAAAACGGTGATATCGGCGGGGGTGAGTTTGAAAAAGCGCATCGCCTCGCCCACCGACTGACCCGAGAGGTTCATGAAGGTTTCGGGCTTGAGCAGAACGACCTTTTCATCGCCAAGCCGCCCCTCGCTGACCTGCCCCTGAAACTTCGCGCGCCAGGGCGAAAACCCGTGATCCTCGGCGATCCGGTCCACGGCCATATAGCCGACACTATGCCGGTTGCGCGCGTATTTCGCGCCGGGATTTCCGAGGCCGACAAAGAGGCGCATGGGGCAGGCATTCCGATCTGGTCGCTTTGGGGTTACATGCACCTTTGAGGCGGGATTTTCCAGTGCCCAGACCAAGCGGAGGTGACGCGATGTATCTGACGATGAACCGGTTCAAGGTGCGGCCCGAACAGGCGCAGGCCTTCGAAGAGCTTTGGGCGACGCGTGACAGCCATCTCAAAACCGTGCCGGGGTTTCGCAGTTTTCACCTGCTCAAGGGGTCCGAGGGTGAGGGGCATGTACTTTATGCCTCGCATACCGTGTGGGACAGCGAGGCGGCGTTTCTCGACTGGACCCGGTCAGAAGCGTTTCGCGCCGCGCATAAGGGGGCGGGCGACAACAAGCACATGTATGACGGGGCGCCCGCGCTCGAGGTGTTCGAGAGCGTGCAGGAACTGGTTTGAGCTATATGTGGTTTTACCGACTGGCTCAGCTCGAATGTCCCGCCCGGTAGGCACTACCGGGCAGCGCCACCCCGGCAGGTCGGCGCTGCCCTCTGAGCGAAATATTGGCGTTGAGGTTATGACCTGTCAGCCCTTCACATAATGTAAATACGTGTTACATTGCCTGGAGTGAGGGCTTAGTCAGTGAGGTCTGCCAATGGACAGACGGACGTTCAACCTTGGCCTCGGCGCAACCGCCGCCGCGCTGGCTCTGCCGACGACGGTGAAAGCCCAGCCCTATCAAGGCCCCAATGTCATTCTTGTGCGCTTTGGTGGCGGGGTGCGGCGGACCGAAACCATCGGCGAAACCTCGACCTATGCCCCCTTTCTGCGGCATGTCCTGACCAAGCGCGGCGTGTTCATTCCCGATATGCGGATTGCCCAGCTTGATGGCGTCGATACCAGCCATGCCGAAGGCACGCTGAACCTTCTGACCGGGCGCTATCTGGCCTATCGCGATGCGGGGGCGAAGTTCCTGCAAGATCGCCTGGAGCCGACAGAGCCGACCCTGTTTGAATATCTGCGCGAAGCCTATGACATCCCTTCGCACCAGGCGCTTTTGATCAATGGCGAGGATCGGCCACAGGAGGAGTTTTTCACCTATGGCGTGAACGAACATTACGGGATCGCCTATCGGTCGGAGATGCTGAGCCTGCATCGCTTCAAGCTTTACAAGACGGCCCAGATCATCGCCGATGGCACCGCGTCAGACGCGGCCCTGGCCGCCGCACAGGAACAATATGCCGAGCTGATGGCCGCCGACCCCCGTGCGATCACCCCCGACCAGTCCCCCGAGGTCACCGCGTTCTGGCAGCGCTGGCGGGCGCATTACGGGGACGACGGGTTGCGCAATCCGCGCGGCGACCGGTTGCTGACGGCGCTGGCGGCACGGGCGCTGAAGGAATTGCGTCCCCGGCTGATGATGGTGAACTATCAGGATCCCGATTACGTCCACTGGGGCAATCCGAGCCATTATACCCGTGCGATCCAGGTCATCGATGACGGGCTGCAGTGGTTGGTGGAAACGGTCGAGGCCGACCCGTTCTATCGCGACAACACCGTCTTCGTCATCTCGCCGGATTGCGGGCGTGATGACAACCCGCTGATGGGCGTGCCGTTTCAGCATCATTTCAACTCGCGCACGGCGCATGAAACCTGGGCCGTACTGTTCGGGCCGGGGATCGAGCAGGGGCGCGTGCTGGACAAGCCGGTGGATCAGTCCGCCGTGGCGCCGACCATCGCGGCGCTGATGGGCTTTCGGGCGCGCGCGGCCGAGGGGGATGTGCTGTCGGAGATCATGACATGACGGCGATGGCCGCGCGGGGCGGTCTTCTGGCCTTGCCGGGGCGGCTGCTGGGGCTGGTGCGGGTTCTGGCGGTGGGCACGCTTTTGTGCCTCTCGCCGCTGACCTCGCTGATTGCGCTTGGCTGGCTGACGCGGGTGATGGGGGCGACGATCGCGCGGCGCAGCGGGGGTGAGGCCGAACCTGTGGGCTGGATCCTGGGGCCGCGCGGGCAGGGGGCGGTGACCCGGCTGGCCGGCGGGCTGGGCGCGAATATCCGGGCCGGGGTGCTGACGGCGGCGGGGCTGGCGCTTTGGACCTTGCCGTTTACGGTGGCCTGGCTTGGCGCCTGGTGGGCGGGGTGGGAAAACTCGTTCAACAAGGGATATGAGCAGGCGGCTGTTGGCCCGCTTGTATGGCTGGTGGCGACGGTGGTCGCGGTGCCGGTGCTGGCGCATCTGCCCTTTGCGTTGGCCCATTGGGCGGCCGAACGGCGGATGGCCGCGTTCTTCGAGCTGCGCCGCATTCGCGCGGTTTTTGCCGCGGCGGGGTGGCGGGCGGTGTGGCTCGCGTTTCTGTCGGCGCTGGCGGTGGTGCCGTTCTTCGGACTGCGGGGATTGCCGGTTTTCGTTGAGGGCTATGTGCCCGGCTTTGCCGGGATGTCGCCGGAGGAGCAGGCGCAGGTGGCGCAGGGGTTCGATCTTTTGGGGGCGGCGGTGGCGTTCGGAGCGCTGTTCTTCCTGCGGCAGCGGGCGGCGGCGATCTATGCCCGCGCTGTGACCCGCGCCACGGCGCCGTCGCGCATCGGCCGGGTTCTGTGGTTCGGGCTGGCATCGCTTTTGTGGCTGGTACTGCCCGTGGCAATCGTATTCGGGCAGTTTCTGAACTACGACCCGGTGCTGTGGCTGACGCACCCGCTCTTTCTGTTGCCCTGGGCGGGATAGGGCGGCACGCAACGACCGCTTTTCAGGGCGGGGCCTCTGACTTGGCCCGGCTCATGGTTCCACGCAAAAGAAAAACGGGGCCCCGAAAGGCCCCGTCTGATCCGATAGGGAAGCGAGGGGAGGACTTACGCCTCTTCGCCCGCCTCTTCTGTGGTTTCTTCCACGGCCTCTTCGGCGCCCTCTTCGTCTTCGTCATCGGCCGACTTCAGGCCAGACGGCGCCTGGATGTTGGCGATCACGAAGTCGCGGTCGATGGTCGGACGCGCGCCTTCCGGCAGCGTGACATCCGAGATCGTGGCGGTGTCGCCGATATCGAGACCCGAAATATCCAGCGTGATGCTTTCGGGGATATCGCCGGCGGTCACGATCAGTTCCACTTCCGGACGCACGAGGTTGAGCACGCCACCTTTGCGCAGACCGTCGCTGTTCTCTTCGCCAGTCAGGTCGACCGGAATGAAGAGGTTGATCTTGGTGGTCCGCTTGAGGCGCATGAAATCGACATGCGTCGGCAGGTCCTTCACGAGGTCGCGCTGGACGTTACGGCAGATCACCCGCACGTCGTCCTGCCCGTCGACCTTCATGTTGAAGAGCGTCGACAGGAACCGGCCCTGCTTGAGCCGCTTGAACAATACGTTGAAGGGGATGTTGATCGGAAGCGGATCGGCACCGCCACCATATACAATGCCAGGTACGTCGCCATTGCGGCGAGCTTGACGGGCGGCCCCCTTGCCTGTCCCCGTGCGTACCGTGGCGTGAAGATCTGGGATCTCACCAGCCATGGGTCTTCTCCAATATGTGTTAAGGGCCGCCTCCAAGGGTGTCGGCCCACGAAGCGCGGCTTATAGGGGGGATTCGTGAGGAGGGGAAGGGTGGAAATTGGGGGGTGGGGTGGTCAGAAAGCGGTCGTTCGCTGCACGGAGTGTGAGTGTCTGCTGTGCGGACGAAGCGGCCGTTGCAAGCTCCCAAAACTCGATCCCTCTTGCCGTACCTGCGCCTGTTGCTCGATTCTTGTGCTATTTTGCTGCGAGGTGGCTGCGCCCAGTGTTCGAAAAAGGAGAACCATCGTGTCGAAACGTCACAGAACGACACCGTCAGTGGTTCTGGCCGCCTATATTCTCTCCGGAGGCGCCTCGGCCACGGCAGAGCCGCTGTTGGTAGATACAGCACTACTAATCGCTTCTGATGTTTCGGGGTCGATGACCGAAGAAGACCTAGATCTGCTTCGAGGCGGTGTTGTTTCCGCTTTGAGAGACCCCATGGTGATCGACGCTGCATTGTCCGGTCGGTATGGACGTGCGGCACTTGGGTATCTTGAATGGGCGGGCCCGGGGACTGCAAGCCTACGCGCGAATTTGCGCGCTGTGGAAGATGCCGCCGGTTTCGAGGTTCTGGCGCGCGAAATCCTGAACCTGCGTCCACAACCGGAGCATCAGGGCCGCGATGGTACAACCGCAATGGGCGACGCAATCCAGGCCGCGTACTATTCGCTCAGCAGCTTGGAGATCGTCGCAGAACGGAGGGTCATTGATGTCTCGGGAAATGGCGTTGCGAACGCCGGTGTGCCCATTTCGCAAACGCGAGACTGGCTTGTCGGGCAAGGAATAACGATTAACGGCCTACCGATAGGAGCGCCGACCTCTCCCGTGATCCGATTCTATGACGAATGTGTCGTCGGTGGATTGGGGGCGTTCCGGTTTCGCGCGAACGACCTCGGGGATTATTCAGACGCGATGCGTTACAAGATGCGTCTTGAGTTCACGTGGCGGTCGGAAGGTGGTCGAGTTCTCCAGGCAGTGGCAGACCCCGGAGACGTTCGCTTCGCCGGCTCTGCCCCGGCGTGCGACAGCACGGGTTGGACGTATGGAAATGTAAAACCTCCGGGAGGTCACTGAGCTGCAGAGCCGGGTCAGTTTCCCTGATAACTGAGAAAACTCATTCTGGTTGATCGCGACATTTGGTAGGCAAGTACCGGCAAGGTCCCAAGGCCTGACCGGCAATTCGTCTGCGGGACTAGCCGTCCGGATGTCCATAGTCATTCTCGTCAAGTTTCCGGTCTAGTTCTGCAATGTCCTCCGAGCTGCCGACGGCATGCGAAACGAGCTTCTCAAGTTCACCATAGACAAGCCAAGCACCGTGGCATTGCGGGCAATTCTCAAGCTTGATCCCAATTAGACCCACTGACACCAGCTCGGTTCCGTCTTCGGGGCAATTCATCGGCGATTGTTCAGATTTGGCGCGGCTAGCGATTGTTGACGGTCGTTCAATGCGCGTGACCCGCGTGGCTGTGATGTGTAGCATCTTCCGCTTCCACCTCAACGGTGAGCGGGACTGGCACTGCTGACGTGAGAAGCGTGATCTCGGCCGTGTCGCCCTTGGCGAACGACGCGGTGAGCCCGCTGGCCCGGATTGCCAAAGCGTTGGGTGCGAGGTCCAGTTCCCGCTCTGGCGCGACGGGCACGCCCGGAAGCGGCTCGTAGCTGCCTTCGCCGCCAACCATCAGGAAGCCAACAAGCTCAGCGGTATCCGCGAACGACACCTCGGCGCCGAGAATGGTGACGGATTCCGTGCCCTCGTTTTCGATCTCCATGAAGAACAGCGCCTCGCCGGTTGAGGTCGCGTTCATCCAAGGGTGAACCACCTTGATGCCACCCGCCTCGAAGGCGTGGGCAGCCTCGTCTTCCTCGTGCCCGTGATCGTCTTCGGAATGCTCTTCGGCGTGGTCGTGATCGTCCTCGCTGTGAGCCTCGTCGTGAGCGTGATCGTCAGCGCTCTGGGCGGGGACGACCGCGCCAAGAAGAAGGCTTAGCGCGAGGGCGGACAGCATTGGGTAATTTGCTTGCATTCGAATGATCCTTTTTGTTGGAGGTTCAGGCCCGAAGGCCCTCGACGACGGGCTGCCTGAGCGACGCGAGCGCTGGCAGAAGAGACAGCAGGCTTGTGATGGCCAGAAAGGCGGCAGCGAGGTGGATCTCGCTCCAACCGAGCGTGGCTTCCACGAGAATGTCGGTGCGGGCGGTCACGACGCGTGAGATCGCGACCGTCGCGCCGACGCCGAGCGCGATGCCGGCGATCGTTCCGGCCACGAGGAGACCGGCGGCGTAACTCCAGACCACGGCCAGCACAAAGCGCGCCGGTGCGCCCAAGGCACTAAGCATGGCCACCTGGCGCCGGAAGAGCCGCGTCAAGATAAAGAGCCCAAGGAGCACAGAGGCGGCAACTAGGATCTGCGTAACGATCGACATGATTGACATGACCTGCCTGATGTCGCCCATGACCCGGTAAAGGTTCGCGAGCACCGTGCCGGGGAAGAACGCCATCGTCTCGTTCGCGCGCGTGAACTCCGAGCGCAGCGCATAGTTCGCCCAGAGTGCCTCGGAGCGAAGGATTACCGAAGGTGTGCCTGGGAAATAGTCCGGATCAAACGGCGGACCGATCTGGCCCGCATTCTCGGGTGCATGGCCATCGGCAAGCCCGTGCACTCGCCAGACAGCCTCGACCGGAACGAGGATTGCCCTGTCCCATGGTGTGCCGGTTCGCGGCAAGCGCCCCACGACTTGGTAGACTGCCGAGCCATGGGCATCGTCGTCAGCTTCGTCGCCCATGCCATGGGCCGGTGTGAAACTCTCCCCGAGGCCGACGCTTGCCGCTGCGCCTGCAACTGCCTCGAATGTCGCTGTCCAGATTCTGCCGTCGATGCGGTTGTCCGAAAGGTGGCGGACGAAGTCTTCCGTCGTGCCCACGACGGGGGCGCCGTCATAGCTGTCACCAAAGGCCAGCGGTGCGGCAAAGTCCACGTTCTCGTGACCTGCGATTTCGGCGTAGGTCTCACCGTCGAGAAGCGGCACATCGGTCGGCTGCAAAAAGACGGTGGCAAGCATCATCGTCATCTCGGAACCCGGAGCCGAAACAATCAGATCGAACTTGTCAGCTGCCGCCGCGGTTCCCTGTCTCAGTCCACGCTCCTGCGCGATCAGACTGATCCCCATGCCCACCGAAATGGCGATGAGACCGACAAACATCGCGTTCGCCCAGCGGAACCGCCAAATAACCGCGCGGACAAGCGGCCAGGGTGCGAAGCCGCGCAGGAGAAATATGCCGACGGCGAGCAGCGGCGACAGGAGCACGGCGAGAACGATCACGTCCTGAAAAAGAACCGGCAATCCATCCCAGAAATCACGCAGCATCATGGACGCTGTCCTGCAAAATGCCGTCCTCGATCCACAAGACCCGGTCCATTCGATCAAGAAGATGCAGGTCGTGGCTCACAGCGATCAGAGTGCGGGTCTTGTCCCGGGCCATGCCGACCAGATCGTCGATAAGAGCGTCGGCCGCCTCGCGATGCAGACTGGCGGTGGGTTCGTCGGCCAGAAGGATCGCGGCGTCGGCCGCCAGTGCGCGGGCGACGCCAACCCGTTGCCGCTCGCCCCCGGAGAAGGATGCGACCGAGCGTGTTCCCGGCGTCAGTCCGAGATGATGAAGAGTGTCCGCCGCTGCCTCGCGCACGGCCGCCCGCCGCTGCCGGGGCGCGAACATCGCCGCCAGACCGGCATTTTCGGCGCTTCCCAATTCCTCGAAGAGCAGAAAATCCTGAAAGATCATGCCGATATTGGCAGCTCGGAACGCCGTCCGATGAGCGACAGGCATCTCAAGCAGTTCGACATCGCCCCAGCGCACTGATCCCGTGGCGGGAAGTAGCCCGCCAAGCGCGTAGAGCAGCGTAGACTTGCCCGCGCCCGATGGCCCCCGCACGCCAATGACGCTTCCGGCCGGGATATCAAGTGACCCGACCGATAGCAGCACGCGTCCTGACGGGCCGGTAACCCGAAGGTCCCTGACAAGCAATGGGAATTCCATATCTCAGCCGTAGGTCGCGTCTTCGATACGGACCAGCGAGAGGAAGCCGGTGTCGGGATCGCGGTAAGAACCGGTTTCGAGCCGCCCGCGCACCTCGATCTTTCGATTAAAGGGCATGACGTCGATCACGCGTTTGGAATAGACGGCCACGATATTGTTGGGCCATTCTGCTTCGGTTTCGCAGAATGGGCAGACCGACATCGGAAGGGCGGTTAGCACGAAGAAGTTTGAGTTCGCCTTGAGCGGCGGCGCCATGTAGCCCTCGAAGGTCACGCGCTCTCCGACCTGCGCCAGTGCCCAGTCGCTCAGATTGACCCCGCCCGAGTACAGATCACGGATCTTTGCGGCGTCCTGCGCATGCGCACTTCCCCCCGCCAGAGGGAGCACCGCGAGAGCCAGACCTGATGCAAGAAGCGTGCGGCGATTCATTTTCAACTCCAGTTGTTGGGGCGCCCGGGACGTATCATCCCGGGCGCCGCGGATAGTATTGGCGGGACCGGCGCTACAAGGTGCCGGTCCCGGTCTTGTTCGACGAGAGTTTACTCGACAGTCGCGGCGTGATGCATCACGTGGAAGATCACATTCTGCTCTATCGTACCATCGAGAAGATGTGCCCACGGACCCTTGGCGTAGACCGCCACGTCCTCACCCGAGTGGGTTTCGGACGACTTGGGGACCAGCGCCTGCTGCGGATAGTCGATATCGGTCGCCTCTTCTTCGGTCAGGTTGGGGCGCGTACCGAAGTACGATCCGTCCGGCTGTTCAATTAGGACCGAACCGGCACCGTTGAGGTAGCCTGCCACCGTGAAGGGCTTGCCGTCCGAAGCCAGTTCAGCTTCACCGGTATGCGCGACACCAGCACCGTCGATACCCATGCAGAGTCCGAGGATGTTGGATCCGCGGCCACAGTAGCCGTTGAAGGCCAGCGCATGCTCATGGTCGGCGGTGACGACGATGAGCGTGTCGGCATCGTCAGTCATCTCGTCGGCCATTGCGACGGCGTCGGCGAAGGCCTTCTGGTCGCGCACGACGCGGGCGAGGTTACCGGCATGGTTGGCGTGGTCGACGCGGCCCGCTTCGACTTGCAGGAAGAAGCCGTTGTCACCGGCTTTCGCCTGCAGAGCAGCAATGGCCGCACCGGTCATTTCCGCCAGCGACGGCTCATCGGCGCGGTCAGCCTCGTACATCATGTGGCTGTTTTCGAACAGACCGAGGATCGGCGTTCCATCGAGCGGCGCGGCCTCGAAGCTTGCCTGGTCCATGGCGAAGTGAGCACCGAGGCCCTCAGCGCGTTCGATCAGGTTGACACCGTCTTCGCGGCGACCGCCATCGTCGGCGTGGAAGTTGCGCATACAGCCGCCCATGGCGACGTCGATGACGCCTGCTTCCATGGCATCGATCAGCTGGGTCGCGATGTCCTTCTGTGTGTCGCAACCCTCGGGAACCGAGGCTTCAAAGTTGCGGTCGACTGTCTTGGCGTAAGCGGATGCCGGCGTTGCGTGCGTGATGCGCGCGGTCGAGACGATACCGGTCTCCTTGCCCATCTCCGTCATGATCTCATTAATCGATGTGACGGTGTTACCGGGAAGGGTCGAGCAATCGCCCCGCACGACGTTTTCATTCACGCCAATGATACCGGCTTTAGTCTTGATACCGGCCATCATGGCCGTGCCGGTACCGGCGCTGTCCGGGGTCTGGGCGTTGACGTTGTAGGTTTTGACGAGCGCAAGGTTCGGGAAGGCTTCGTGAGGCTGGACATACTCGTCGCCGAAGCCGCCTTCTTCCTGACCGGCAAAAACGCGCGATGCATAGTTGGTGCCGACGCCGTTACCGTCCGAGATCATCAGGATCACATTCAGCGCGCGGTCGGTGTTCACCGATTTCGCCAGTTCTTCTTGCAGGCGCGCCTGACCGGCAGCAAACCAGTCGTTTTCCGCTTGCGGCAGATCCTGGGCGTTGACGCCAGTGGCAGCGATCAGCGCGATCACTGAAGTGGCAATTGCAGATTTCATAAATTCTCTCCTCTGGAACGCAGTTCTGCGCGTTCTGAAGAAGCGGATAGGAGATCGAAACAAAGATTCTGTAACGAATTTGAATCGGTTTTTTGAAGCTTTGCACCTGTCCGAAGATTTGATGGTTAACGTCCGAGCATGGCGGCGAGGATGGCCATCCTCGGTAGTTCGCGTCGGCCCAAGCGGTGAGCTTCGATCCATCAACGCGACGCCTTTTCAGTTGGTGCTCACACCTGCGCCAAGCTCTACCCGCTGATGTTCGCTTTGGGCTCAAACCCGACCTTACGGACCGATCGGAACAACGTCTGCTAAAGCCTGCTCGCTACGCTCCCCTCACCCATTCTCCACCCACTTGCCCGCAAAATCCTCTGGGATCAGCAGGATATCCCGGTCCACCTCGTTGATGTCGCGCCGGCCGCACAGCGCCATCGTCAGGTCCATTTCCTTGTGCATCACCTCAAGCGTGCGGGTCACGCCTGCCTCGCCCATCGCGCCCAGGCCGTAGACGAAGGCGCGGCCGATCATCGTGCCCTTGGCGCCCATGGCCATCGCCTTGAGGACGTCCTGGCCCGAGCGGATGCCACTGTCGAGATGCACTTCGATCTTGTCGCCCACGGCATCGACGATCTGCGGCAGCATGCGGATCGAACTGAGCGCACCGTCAAGCTGGCGGCCGCCGTGGTTGGAGACGATGATCGCATCCGCCCCGACCTCGACCGCCTTGCGGGCGTCTTCGACGTCGAGAATGCCCTTGAGGATGACCGGGCCGTCCCACCATTCCATGATCTGCGCAATGCGCTTCCAGTCGAGCGAGGGATCGAACGCCTCTGCCGTCCAGGACGACAGCGAGGCGGGGTCGCTGACCCCCTCGGCATGGCCCACGATATTGCCGAAGAACCGGCGCTTGGTGCCCAGCATCTCAAGCCCCCACGGCACCTTGGTCATCATGTTGGCGATAGAGGCGGGGGTGAGTTTCGGCGGGGCGGAAAGGCCGTTTTTGATGTCCTTGTGGCGCTGGCCCATGATCTGAAGATCGACGGTGATGACCAGCGCGGAACAGTTCGCGTCCTTGGCCCGGCCGATCAGGCGGCGCATGAAATCGTCGTCTTTCAGGGTATAGACCTGAAACCAGAAGGGTTTGTCGGTGTGTTCGGCCACATCTTCGATCGAGCAGATCGACATGGTCGAGAGGGTGAAGGGCACGCCGAATTTCTCTGCCGCCCTGGCCGCCTTGATCTCGCCATCCGCCGATTGCATGCCGCATAGGCCGACGGGGGCGAGGGCGACGGGCATCGCGTAATCCTGGCCGACCATCTTGCAGGCGGTGGTGCGGCCCGCCATGTCGACGGCGATGCGCTGGCGCAGACGCAGCTTGTCGAAGTCAGAGGTGTTCTCGCGGAAGGTCTGTTCCGTCCAGCTGCCGGATTCGGCGTAGTCATAGAACATCTTGGGGACGCGGCGCCGATAGATGCGTTTGAGATCGGCGATTTCGGTGATGACGGGCATCCGGGCGTCCTCCGCTGAGTATTGGTCAGGTTTGTTTACCGCGCGGGTGAAAAAGCGGCAATGAGGCGTTTTGACGGTTGATTGGTGCGATATCGTACTATATATGATGCGATATCGTACTAAAATGGAGATTTGAGACATGGCAATATCCAGAAGGAAGGTCCTATCGATACTGGGCGGTGGTGTGGTTCTGGCGGCAGCGGGCACCGGGTACCGGGTGACGCGTCTTCCAAAGGATGCAGTTGCCCCGTGGACGGCGGCGGGAACCTATTCCGAACCAAGAATGCGTGCGCTGAGCCATGCGATCCTGGCGCCCAATCCGCATAACCGGCAGCCATGGGTCGTTGATCTTGGCACGGACGATCAGGTGGCGCTTTACGTCGATACCGAACGCCTGTTGCCCCATACCGACCCTTTCAGCCGCCAGATCGTGATTGGCCTGGGATGTTTTCTGGAAGTCATGCGCATGGCGGCGGCAGAAGACGGCTTTGCAGTGACCTTTGATCTGTTCCCGGATGGCATGCCAGGCGACACGCTGGATGACCGGCCCGTGGCTGTGGCGCGATTTGGCCCGGGTGGGCAGGGTGATCCGCTCTTTGCCCAGGTGCCTTTTCGTCGGTCGCTGAAAGAGCCATTTGACACCACGCGCCCGGTGGCGTCGGATAGGCTTTCCGCGATCCTTTCCGCGGCGCAGGTGACCCGGGTCGGCGGATCGGTGGCCGAGGGCGACATTGCGTTCTGGCGTGGTTTCAGCCGCGAAGCTTTGCAGATCGAGATCGACACACCCCGGACCTACAAGGAAAGCGTCGATCTCTTCCGCATAGGAGTGCGCGAAATCGAGGCGAACCCCGATGGAATCGATTTTTCCGGACCGATATTCGAAACCATGGCAGTGACGGGGCTTTTTACGCGAGAGAGTGCTCTGGATAGGTCTTCAATGGCGTTTGTCGAAGGGGAAAAGGCCGTGTTTGCCAATACCGACACGGCAATGGGCCATCTTTGGCAAATCACCCAAAGCAATACCCGTATCGATCAGATCGCGGCGGGGCGCGACTGGGTGCGGTTGAACCTGGCGGCCACGGCGCTGGGGGTCGGTATGCAACCGCTAAGCCAGGCCCTTCAGGAATACCCCGAGATGGCGGAGCATTACGACCAGATTCACGAAAGGCTCGCCCCCGATGGCGGAACTGTGCAAATGTTCGCGCGCATAGGGTATGGGCCGGAAGTGCCGGTCAGCCCGCGCTGGCCATTGGGGGCGAAACTGCTGAATGCCTGATCGGACGCTTGAGACGTTTTTCGCGTTCTTCACCGAGATCGGAATTATCGAACAGCTCAGCCGCGCCTTGTTGGAGGCGCGGCTTCCGCATGGGTTCCTCGTGTCGCATTTCTCGGTGCTCAACCACCTGATCCGGGTGCAGGACGGGCAGACGCCGCTAGTTTTGGCGCGTGCGTTCCAGGTGCCCAAGACGACGATGACGCACACGCTGGCGGTGCTTGAGAAACACGGGCTGGTCGAGATGCGGCCCAACCCGGACGACAAGCGGTCCAAGCGGGTCTGGATCACCGCGACGGGACGGGCCTTTCGGGATGACGCGATTGCCGAGCTTTTGCCGGATATCGAGCGGCTGCGGCACCGGATCGATCCGGCGCATTTGGCGCAGATGACGCCGGGGCTGGAAGAGGTGCGCGTAGCGCTGGACCGCGACCGGGACGACCCGGCGCGGTGAGGCTGGGGACACGGACCAAGCTCCTTTCGGCCCGGGATCAAGCCGAAGGCGCCGGGCCAGCGCCTGCCCGTCCCGGCGGGCTGGCGCTTTTGCAATGGTGCGCGCGGGCGAACCCTTGCAACTGCCTTGCGGAAATAAATCGCGCCGTCGCATCGGTGCGGCGCCATCCCACGGGCAGGCGCTGGCCCGGCTGACGTTCCAACACGCGAAAACGAACTGCCCCCGGCGGGCGGCTGATCAGCCCCGATGCGCGCCGTCGGCGAGGGATTTGACGAAGGCCAGCACATCCGTGGCGCTGTCGCCTTTCGCGATGCGTTCGACGATGGCCGAGCCGACAACGGCGCCGTCGGCGACGCTGGCGATGGCTTCGGCCGCGTCGGGCGTTTTGATGCCGAAGCCCACGATCACGGGCAGGTCGGTCGCCGCCTTGATGCGGGCCACCTCGGGGCCGACATCGCCGGCTTGCGCATTGGCCGCCCCCGTGATGCCGGTGATCGACACGTAATAGACGAAACCGGAGGTGTTTTGCAGCACCGTGGGCAGGCGTTTTTCATCGGTCGTGGGCGTGGCCAGCCGGATGAAGTTGAGGCCCGCCTTCTGCGCGGGGATGCAGAGTTCGCTGTCTTCCTCGGGCGGCAGGTCGACGATGATCAGCCCGTCGATGCCGGCCGCTTTCGCATCGTCCAGAAACCGGTCGACGCCGCGCGAATAGATCGGGTTGTAATAGCCCATGAGCACGATGGGGGTAGTGCTGTCTTCCTTGCGGAAGGTGGCGACCATATCGAGTGTTTTTTGCAGGGTCTGTCCGGCTTCGAGCGCGCGTTGCCCGGCCATCTGAATCGTGGGGCCGTCGGCCATCGGGTCAGTAAAGGGCAGGCCCAGTTCGATGATATCGACCCCGGCCCCCGGCAGCCCGCGCAGCACCTCGATCGAGGTGTCGTGATTGGGGTCTCCGGCCATGATGTAGGACACGAATGCCTTGCGCCCGGCGGCGCGCAGCTCGGCGAATTTGGCGTCGATGCGAGTCATGGGATCGGCCCTTTTTGCGTTCTCTGGGTTCGTGGCGCATGTGGACGGGGGATGCAAGGGTCTGGGGGCCTCTGACGGCGGTTGGGGGGGCGGTGGGG